>JAIEOO010000362.1 GCA_019750475.1 Acetobacteraceae bacterium
TGGGCTGCTGCGACTGGGCCGGGCGCGGCGGCTGGGCCTGCTGGCCACCGCGCTGCGGCTGCTGACCGCCAGGCTGCTGGCCGCGCGACTGCTGACCCCGGGGCTGCTGCCCGCCGCGCGGCATCTGGCCGCGCTGCGGCCGCACCGGCGTCGCCCGGTCATTCACCGGCGCGCGCTGGTCGGCGCGGCGATCCTCCATCGGCACGAGCTGGCGCGTCAGCTTCTCGATGGCGCGGAGCAGCCCGACCTCATCGGGACCGACGAGGGCCACGGCCTCACCGGAGGCGCCGGCGCGGGCCGTGCGGCCGATGCGGTGGACATAGGTCTCCGGCACCTCGGGCAGCTCGTGCTGGATGACATGCGTCACCTCCGGCACGTCGATGCCGCGGGCGGCGATGTCGGTCGCGACCAGGATGGGCGCGCGGCCCGACTTGAACTCCGCGAGCGCCCGTTCGCGCTGCGACTGGCCCTTGTTGCCGTGAATGGCGTTGGCCGAGAGGCCGTCCTGCTCCAGCGCCTTCACGATCTTGTCGGCGCCATGCTTGGTGCGCGCGAAGATCAGGGTGCGGCCGACGCCCGGCTGCTTCAGGATCTCCGCCAGCACCGCGCGCTTGCCGCTGTGGTCGAGCAGGATGGCGCGCTGCGCCACCTTCTCGGCCGTGGAGGCGACGGGCGCGACCTCGACCCGGACGGGCTCGTGCAGCATCTCGGCCGCGAGCGACGCGATCTCCGTCGGCATGGTCGCCGAGAAGAACATGGTGTGGCGCTCGCCGCGCGGGGCGACGGCGCGCACCAGCTTGCGGACATCGGGCAGGAAGCCGCGGTCGAGCATCTGGTCGGCCTCGTCCAGCACGAGGATCTTCGTGTGGTCGAGGCGCGCGTGCTTCGTGTTCAGGTGATCGAGCAGGCGGCCGGGCGTGGCCACCAGCACGTCCACACCCTGAGCGAGGGCGCGCTGCTGCGGCACGGCGCCGACGCCGCCGAAGATGACCTGCACCGAGAAGCCGAGATGCTTGCCGTACTTCCGGAAGCTGTCGGCGATCTGCGAGGCGAGCTCCCGCGTGGGCGAGAGCACGAGCGCGCGGCAGCCACCGCGCGGCGGCCGGCCGCCCAGCTGCTGCAGTTGGTTCAGGATCGGCAGGGCGAAGGCGGCCGTCTTGCCGGTCCCGGTCTGGGCGATCCCCAGCACGTCGCGGCCCGCCATGGCGGAGGGGATGGCCTGGGCCTGGATGGGGGTGGGGGTGACATGACCGGCCTCATCGAGCGCCCGCAGGATCTGGGGCGAGAGGCCGAGTTCGGAGAAGGAGGACATGGGTATTCCAGTACGCGCCCGGGCATGACCGCCCGTGCGTGGGTTCGGGGTGGAGGCCCCGCGTGGCTGGGCTGTCCGGAAGAAGCGTATCGGGGGCCCGGCAGTTCGTCGCCGATGGGGCTTCCAGGATCATCCGTGGAAGCGAGGCGCCGCTCACGCGGCCGGTCCCGGGGCGGATGTCGCTCCGCCGCTGATGCGCTGCGGTATGGGCGCTTCGGGCGCCGAATGCAAGCATTTCCCGCACCGGCGCGGGGGCGGCCCCGGGCCGCGACCATCGCCCGCGGCGCCTCGCCGGCCGCGCGGCAGAATCTTGGCCGGTGACCTTAACCGTGGCCAAGCTCGCGCGTTGAACCTCCCGCGACCCCTCGCATCGAGGCGCGCCGCCAGGGAGACGACATGCGAGGCAAGCGCGGCTGGCACCGAGGGGACGCGGGGGTCCCGCTGCGCCGACGGGCCGTGCTCGGTGGGGCGGCCGCGGCCCTCGCCGCCCCCGTCCTCGCCGTTCCTGGCCTCGCGACACCGGCGCTCGCCTCCGCGCGGGAGCAGGTCGTCCTCCAGCTCCAATGGGACCACCAGTTCCAGTTCGCCGGCTATTACGCCGCGCTGTGGCGGGGCTTCTACCGGGAAGCCGGCTTCGAGGTGGAGATCCGCTCCGCCTTCCCCGCCGATGGCGGCCCGCTCCGCTCGCCTGTGACGGAGGTGGCCGAGCGCCGCGCCCAGTTCGGGACCAGCAACGCCGGCATCCTGCTCGCGCGGGCGGCGGGCGCGCCCGTCACCGTCGTCGCGTCGATGTTCCAGCAGAGCGGGACGCGCCTCTACTTCCGCCAGGGGCTCCGGCCGGTCTCGACGCCGGCGGACCTCGTCGGGCTCCGCCTCGGCCGGAACCAGGGGAACGAGCTGCTCGACGTCGAGCTGCGGGCGATGCTGGCGGCCGAGGGGATCGACCCGAACCGGATCGAGGTCGTGCGCTACCCGGCGCGGGGGCTGACCGGCGCGCTCGCCCGCGGCGAGTTCGACATGATGTTCGGCTACGCCCTGTCCGCCCCGTGGGAGCAGCGGGAGCTGGGCGTGAGCTTCGGGGAGCTGCGGCCATCGGATTACGGCATCGCCTTCTATGGCGACAGCCTGTTCGCGCGGAGCGACGCCGCGCGGGCCGATCCCGGCCGCGTCGAGCGCTTCCGGGACGCGTCGCTCCGCGGCTGGGCGCACGCGCTCGAGGATGCGGAGGGGATGGCGCGCCGCATCGTGGCCGAGCTTCCGCGCGCGCTCCCGCGCCAGGACCCCCTCGGCTACAACCTCTTCCAGATCCCCATCGTGCGCGACCTCACGCTCCACCCCGTCGTGTCGCTCGGCAACATCAATCCGCAGCGATGGCAGCTCATGTTCAGCCAGCTCGCCCGGGCCGGCGTCCTGCCCTCCGATGCGCCGCTCGACATCCAGGGCTTCATCTTCGATCCCGCCGGCCTGCGCGCCGCGCGGGAGCGGCGGACGCAGCGGCTGCTCGGCTGGTCCCTGCTCGGCGCCGTGGCCGCGCTCGGCGCGGGCGCGGCCTGGTCCGTCTCGCTGCGGCGCGCCGTCGACGCGACGCGGCGCGACCTCGAGCGCAGCCAGGCCGCGCTGCTGCAATCGCAGAAGATGGAAGCGATCGGCCGCATGACGGGCGGCGTGGCCCACGACTTCAACAACCTGCTCCAGGTCGTGGCCGCGGGCCTCGCGCTGCACGAGCGCGCGGAGACCGAACCCGACCGGCTGCGAAGGGTGCGCGAGTCGATGCGCATCGCCGTCGAACGCGGGGCCCGCGTCACGCAGCAGCTGCTCGCCTTCGCGCGCCGCCAGACGCTGGTGCCGGAGCGCCTCGACCTCGCCGCGCGCGTGGCCGCGATGCGCGGGCTGCTCGAACAGTCGCTGCGCGGCGACATCGAGCTGCGGCTGGAGCTCCCGCCCGCCCTCTGGCCCGTCGAGGCCGACGCGACGCAGCTCGAGTTCGCGCTGCTCAACCTCGCGGTGAACGCGCGCGACGCCATGCCGCACGGCGGCCGCCTCACGATCAGCGCCGCCCATGAGCGGTTCACGCCGGACCGGCCGGGGCCCGAGGGGCTGGTCGGCGAGTTCGTGGCCCTGCGCGTGGCGGACACCGGCACCGGCATGCCGCGGGAGGTGGCGAGCCGCGCCTTCGAGCCGTTCTTCACCACGAAGGAGATCGGCCGCGGCACGGGTCTGGGGCTGCCGCAGGTCTACGGCTTCGCGCGGCAATCCGGCGGCACGGCCGAGATCACCACCCTGCCCGGCGAGGGCACCGAGGTGGCGCTGCTGCTGCCGCGGGCCGGCGCGGCGGGCGTCGAGGCGCCAGCCCCGGCC
>JAIEOO010000289.1 GCA_019750475.1 Acetobacteraceae bacterium
TCCGGCCGGCGCGGTGGCGACCTTCGCCGGCGCCGCCCCGGCGGCCGAACCGCATCCGGGTGCCGGCGCCCGGTGCCCGGTGCCTGCCGAACGCGGCGGCCCCAGCGATGCGTGCCGCCCCCGTCGGCTCGCGGGCGGCCCGGACGGGGCGCCGCGCTCCGTCACGGTCGCGGCGCGGGGCCGTCGCGCCGCGCCTCCTGGACGTGAGCCAGCGTCCCCATCGCCGAGCGTCGCGGGCCTTTCGGCGAGGCTCGGTTCCCTGCCTTACAGCCCGACCGCGCGATCAACCCCTTCGCCCCGGAGGCGGGGAAGCCCTGTTCGGCTGAGGCCGGCACCTCCGGGGCCGCGGGCGCGCCGCAAGCGCCGAAGCTGCCCGTCGCGCCGCCTTGTTCCCGGCGGGGAAGCGTCTTCGGGGAGCGCCCCTGGGTCCGGCGCGGGCCGGCTACGGCGCGCGGACGGGCCGGCGGAAGAACAGCCAGGGGATGCCCACGCCCAGGACCAGGGCCCCGAGCAGGATCCACTTCACCAGCGGCATCCAGTCGGCGCTGCCGAACTTCTCCAAGAAGATGATGACGATGACGGTCACGCCGACGATGCCGAGGCCGAGAAACCGCCCGCCCACCGTCACTTCCCTACGGGTCTCGTCCATGCCGCCCGTCCTCTCTCTGCCGGGCGGCAGCTTACCGGCCTGGACCGCCGGCGCACATGAAATCCGCGTTCAGCCGGGAAAGGCGGCCTCGTAGGCGGCCGGGCTGAAGCCGACGAGGCGCCGGCCACCGAGGTCGAGCACGGGGCGCTTGATCATCGAGGGCTGGGCGAGCATCAACGCCACCGCCCGCGCCTCATCCAGGCCCTCGCGCCCGGCCTCGGGCAGCTTGCGGAAGGTGGTGCCGGCGCGGTTCAGCAGCGTCTCCCAGCCATGCTCCGCCACCCAGGCGCGCAGCGTCTCCGGCGCGATGCCGGCCGCCTTGTAGTCGTGGAAGGCGTAGGCGACGCCCCGGCCATCGAGCCAGGCGCGGGCCTTCTTCATCGTGTCGCAGTTCTTGATGCCGTAGAGCGTGGTCACTCAGAAGGTCTCCACGAAGGGGCGCAGATCCAGCTCGAAGCTCCAGGCGCTGCGGGGCTGCTGGATCAGGTGCCAATAGGCCTCGGCGATGGCGTCGGGGTCGAGCAGCGCGTCGGGCCGTGCGGGGTCGGGCGGGCGGCGTTCGCCGCGGATGCCGCCGTCCACGATGACGTGCGCGACGTGGATGCCTAGCGGCGAGAGCTCCCGCGCCAGGCTCTGGGCGAGGCCGCGCAACGCGAACTTGCCCATGGCGAAGGCGGCCGACTGGGCGAAGCCCTTCACGCTGGCGGAAGCGCCGGTGAAGAGGATCGTGCCCCGCCCGCGCGGCCGCATGCGGCGCACCGCCTGTTGGGCCACGAGGAAGCCGCCGAAGGCGCTGATGGCGATGGCCTGCCGCACCGCCTCCGGGTCGAGCTCGGCGATGGGGCCGCGCGCGCGGTTGGACGCGTTGTAGACCACGACGTCGGGCGCGCCGCAGGCGGCCTCGACCGCGTCGAACAGCGCGGCGACCGAGGCGGGGTCCGCGGCATCGGCGGCGAAGGCCCGGGCGCCGGTCTCGGCGCAGAGCGCGTCCAGCTTGGCGGCGTTCCGGGCGGCGAGGGCCACGCGCAGCCCGCCGGCCGTGAAGCGCCGCGCGAGCGAGGCGCTGAGGCCGCTGCCGGCCCCGACGATGACGGCGGTCGCGCCTTCGAGCGTATTCGTCATCCGATGTCCTTGGGGCTGGAGTGGCTGGGATGTTCGGCCGGCTTCGTGGCGCGCTCAAGCCTGCACGTCCGCCCCGGGGTCGAGCAGCGGCACGCCCATCGGCGCGAGATCGGCGAGGCTTCGCGTCACGACAGTCAGGCCGTGCACGAAACCCGTCGCCGCGATCAGCGCGTCGCGCTCCGGCCTTGGCTCAGGGACATGCAGGGCGGCGCAACGCCACGCGACGGCGGAATCCACCGCCAGGACGCGGCGTGCGAAGCGCGCGAGCACATCCCCTTCCAGCCAGCGGCGCAGCACCGCTTCCTGCGCCGGGTCCCGCCGCTCGACGAGCAGGACGCCGCGCTCCAGCTCCAGCACAGTGACGGCGGAGAGGAAGGTCTGCTCGGCCGGGGTGCGCGCCGCCCAATCGCGACGGCCGGCCCCCGCGCGTTCCAGCCGGCGAAGGACAGACACGATGTTCGTGTCCAGCAGGAACATCAGTCGAGGCCGGCGGGGCGGGAGATGTCGTCACCCATCCTGGGCGGCTCGAACGCGAAGCCGCCGGCTCCCTTCTGCCCGAGGGCGGCAAGCAGGCTGCGCACGGCGCCGTAGAGGCGCTGGTGGTCCTGGCCGCGCAGCAGGACTTGCGTGGGGCGGCCACCGTCGGTGATGGTGACTGGGCCGCGATCCGCCGTGCGCTTGGCGGCGCCGACATCCGGTTTGAACTGGCGGATGGAGATGGCGACGTCCATAAAATCGAGGTGAACGAGCATCGGCCGGCTTGCCACCGCAACCGGCCGAAGGTTCGAGATGCTTTGCGCCGCGCCGCAGAGTGCGGCGACAGATCTTAGCCTAGCTTTAGCGCGAAGGCATCTATCTCAACCTGCCGATCGAGTATCTGATTCTGCTCAATGGAGATGCGACGCCCCCCCACACTTCGCTTGCCGGGCTTGAGATTGAAGAAAGGCGTTCCACGAGCAAATGCAACTACACCGGTAGTCTGGAAATCCCTAATCTCCAAAACACCTTCTTTGATTTTAGTAAAAGTAAAATAAGAAGGATTTGAATCGACGAGATTTTCGATATCCCGTTCAATGCTATTTAAAACAGCACGGTAACCAGATGCGCCGCCCATGTATTGGGTAATTCTATTTTTTACGATGAGGTGTGCCTTTGGCAGCGGCAGACCACCATGGCCCATTCGAGTTTCAAACATATGTTGAGCGTAGATTTGCGAAGGAAGCTTCAGCCCATATATGAGCGAGAACGCATTCTGAACGGCGCGCCGCGAGGAATCGTCAGCCATGACCGGGATAACCATGCGCGCCGATGCGGCTATCGCTATTTGGGTGTATACAGAGAAACTTGGATTTGCATCTAAGAATATGTAATCATAATTGCCAGAAGTAGAGTCAATAAAATCGCGCAACCACTTAATAATACTAATCCATGTATCAGTTCCCGGAATTTGATTATTTGCCAGGGTTGACATCGCATTGGATTGGAGCTCCAATAAGGGATCTCCACATACTAAATCAATATTCTCAGGGACGTTTGCATTATAAAGAGCCGGCCAAGTGATGTAATCTTTATAAGATATATTAATTGGCTGATAGGGCTGCGGCAACCGAGTCTGGAAGTACCCTCCTACAGAAGCTCGAACAGGTGCACCTTGAACTTTCAGAAGGTTGCCGCTACCGTTGCCCTCCAGGCCACCCAACATCAATTCGGAAAGGTTTGCCTGGGGACAAACGTCAATAGCCAGAATCTTGCGACTAGGATTTTGTTTGGCGAAAGCACAGATCGCTTGGAAGGCGATACTTGTCTTTCCTGTCCCGCCCTTGTTATTCCAAAATAACGTCGTAACAGTAGACATTGCGTTACCCCTGATCGTGTCCGATTGAGACTGTATGACGTCCAAAATGGACACGTCAATGTCGATCACGGACATCGCCACGCCGGGTTTGGCGGCAACGCACTTCACTCCCACTCGATTATTTCCTAGTACCATAACCAATTGATATTGCGCGCAAAAAAATTTTCCGACGTTCTCTAT
>JAIEOO010000274.1 GCA_019750475.1 Acetobacteraceae bacterium
GCTGTCCGCCGTGCCAGCCTGACCAGCGGCCAACCCGCAGGAGCCAACGCTCCTACACCATCATCAGGGACACGACCTGGGTTGGAGACCGAGACCCCGTTCAATGACCCTCGCAAACGCCACAATGGCCACCGATCGAGAGCGAGCACCTGCGCCAATATCGTGCCAGGGTCACGACTCGAACGAGCAGGGTGGATAGCACGGCGCCGGGGAGAAGCACCTTTGTCGACCCGCATACGCGCGGCGGACACCCAGTCAACGGCCATTGGCGCGGGGTTCCAGCCCGCTAGTACCTGGACCCGCGCCAAACCCGAGTCCGCACAGGGATGCTCGATTGCAAGCGCTCCGACACTTGGTTTCGAAGGCTGTAATTGAGGCGCTGCGAGCACGAGCGATAAGCAGTGCAGCCCGGCGCCATGCGGCGGAGGTTTGCTGGATGCGCCGGCCTTCAAGTGATGCCCTCCCGACAAAACCACTTCGCGGCACCAGCGCCGAACATCGAGACGCGGCACAGTTGGCGGGCAGGCCGCGGAATTGGGGGAACGTGCCTGCTCGGCGGCGCCGCACTCGCTTCCGGTCGGGACAGGCGTTAAGCTCGCCTCCATGTTCACTTGGCTGGTTCGCCTCGCGCTCGTCGCTGGAGGCGCCCTCGCGGCGCTCTTCGTGGCGCGGGATTCGCCGAACTTCACCGTGGTCGAGGGCATGATGACGGTCGCCATCATCGCGGCCTGCGTGATCGGCGCGGCGCTCATCCGGCGGCGCTGACGCCGTGACAGCG
The DNA here is from genome assembly GCA_019750475.1 of Acetobacteraceae bacterium. Lineage (GTDB taxonomy): Bacteria > Pseudomonadota > Alphaproteobacteria > Acetobacterales > Acetobacteraceae > Roseococcus. The sequence continues at coordinate 779 of JAIEOO010000274.1, forward strand.
GGGCGCGGCGTCGGGTAAGCCTCGCTGCCATGGAAATCGTGCAGATCGTCCTGGGCCTGGTCGCGGTCTGCATCCTTCTCGCGGTGCTGGCGCGCTGGGCCGGGCTGCCCTACGCCGTGGTCCTGATCGTCGCCGGCATGATGCTCGCCTTCGTGCCCGGCCTGCCGCGCGTGGCGCTGGACCCCGATCTCGCCCTGGCCTTCTTCCTGCCGCCCTTGCTCCAGGCCAGCGCCTACCGGACGGACTGGCGCGCCTTCCGGCGCAACCTGCGGCCCATCCTGCTGCTCGCCGTGGGATGCGTGATCTTCACCGCGGCGCTGATCGGCGCCTTCGCCAAGTGGCTGGTGCCCGAGATGCCCTGGGCCGCCGCCTTCGCCCTCGGCGCGATCCTGGCGCCGCCTGACGCGGTGGCCGCCGCCGCGGTGCTCCAGCGCCTGCGCCTGCCCCGCCGGATCGTGACGGTGCTGGAAGGGGAGAGCCTGATCAACGACGCCTCGGCCCTCATCATCTACCGCTTCGCCATCCTCGCGGCCGCGGCGGGCAGCTTCGTCCCGCACGAGGCGGCGCTCGGCTTCCTGATGCTGGGGGCGGGCGGCCTCGCGGTCGGCTTCGCCGTCGCCTGGGGCACGATCTGGCTGCTGCGGCGCCTGGACGACACCCTGCTGGAGACGGCGCTGTCCTTCCTGGCGGCCTACGCGGCCTATCTGCTGGGGGAGGCGCTGCACGTCTCCGGCGTCATCGCGGTGGTGACCTGCGGCATCATGCTCGGCCAGGCGCAGCACAGCGCGCTGTCGGCGCGGACGCGCACCGAGGCGCGGACGGTCTGGCAGTTCGTGGACTTCCTGCTCACCTCGCTCGTCTTCATCCTCATCGGCCTCCAGCTCAACGACATCCTGTCGCGCCTCGACGGGCGGGGGCCGCTGGAGCTCGCGGGGCTCGCCATCGCGGTGTCCCTCGCGCTCGTGGCGTCGCGCTTCATCTGGGTCTTCCCGGCGACCTACCTGGCCCGCCTCGTCCCGGCGGTGCGGCGGGCGGACCCGGCGCCGCCCTGGCAGCACGTCTTCGTCATCTCCTGGTCGGGCATGCGGGGCGTCGTCTCCCTCGCGGCCGCGATCGCGCTGCCGACGGATTTCCCGCAGCGCGACCTCATCGTCTTCCTCGCCTTCTGCGCGATCCTCGCGACCCTCGTGGTGCAGGGGACGACCCTCGAATGGATCATCCGCCGCCTCGGCCTGCAGGAGGCGCCACCGGCCGGCGGGGTGGACCCGCACCTGGCGGCCGCGCGGCATGTCGCTGCCCAGGCCATGCTGCGCGCCGTCGAACGCCATGCCGAGGACGTGCTGGAAGGGCCCGTGGCGGCGGATCTGGTGCCCGAGTTCCGGGACCGCGCGAACCACATCGCCAAGGTCCATGCCGGCGGCGGGGCCGCGGCCGCCGAGCGTGCGGCGCGGCTCGCCGTCCGGCTCGGCGCCCTGCGGGCCGGCCGCGCCGCCCTGGTCGCGCGCCACGCCGAGGGGCACATCCCGGACGAAGCCATGGTGACCGTGATGACCGAGCTCGACCACGACGAGCACCGCGTGCGGAGCGCACTCGGGTGAGCGCGGACGCCCTCGCCCGCGCGCTGGAGGAGGCGCGGCGCGCGCTGCTCGACCTCTCGACCCGCAACCGGCTGCTGGCGCTGCCCAAGCCGGGGCGCTCGCGCGGGGTGGTGATCGTCGAGGAGGAGGACGCGGACCAGGTCGTCGCCCGCCTCGCGGAGGGGAAGGCCTTCGGCTTCGAGGCGGCCGGCGCCGAGGATGCGGCGAAGCCCCGGCGCGGCGGCAGGCGCGCGGCCGAGGGGATCGCCGTCGCCGATGCCGCGAAGACGCGGGAGGAATGGCAGGCCGACCTGAGCCTTCGGGTCAGGCTGCCGCCCGCCGAGCTGACGCGGCGCCTGCGGGACCTCGTCGCCGACGCGCGCGCGGCGCGCGAGGAATCGGGCGTGCCGAGCCTGTTCCTGGCGGTCGGCACGCTGCGCTGGTTCGACCCCGGGACACCCGGCACGGAGCGGCTGGCGCCGCTCGCGCTCATCCCCGCGACGCTGGAGCGGGAGGGCGTGTCCAACCGCTTCCGCCTCCGCGCCGCGCCCGCCGAGGTGCAGGAGAACCTGTCGCTGCGCGAGAAGCTCGGCGCCGAGTTCCGGATCGCCCTGCCGGCCTTCGACGGCGACGCCTACGACCCCACGCGATGGGCCGAGGCGGTGGGCGCGGCCGTGGCGGGGCGCGAGGGCTGGGGCGCCGAGGCCGATGCGCTGGCCGTCGGGCTCTTCTCCTTCGCCAAGTTCATCATGTGGCGGGACCTCGATCCCGCGGCCAATCCCGGGCTGCTGGAGAGCCCGCTGCTGCGCGCCCTGGCGGGCGGGGAGGCGCTGCCGCCCCAGCCTGCGGCCTTCCCCGACGACGCCGACGTGGACGCCGAGATCCCCGTGGAGCGGCTGGACCACGTGCTCGAGGTGGACGGGTCCCAGGCGCTGGCGGTCGAGGCGGTGCGGCGCGGCGGGCACCTCGTCATCCAGGGGCCGCCGGGCACCGGCAAGAGCCAGACCATCGTCAACATCCTCGCCCAGGCCGTGCTGGACGGGCGCTCGGTGCTGTTCGTCGCCGAGAAGGCCGCGGCGCTCGAGGTGGTGAAGCGGCGGCTGGAGGGCGTCGGCCTGGGGGCGGCCGTGCTGGAGCTGCACTCCGAGAAGCAGTCGAAGCGCGCCGTGCTGGACGAGCTGCGGGCGACGCTGGCGCTTCCCGCCGTGGCCGCGCCGGACCCGCAGCCCGTGACCCGGCGCCTGGGCGAGCTGCGGGGGCGGCTGAACCGCCACGCGGCACAGATGCGGGCCGGGGTGGGCGCCGCCGGCACGCCGGTGCACCGCGTCGTCGGCCGGCTGGTGGAGCTGCGCCGACAGGGGGTGGAAGCCCCGCCCTTCACCCTCGACGCCACGGGTTGGGACGCGACGCGCTTCCAGGCGCTGCGCGGCGCCGCCGCGGACCTCGCCGCCCGCGCGGCGGAG
>JAIEOO010000368.1 GCA_019750475.1 Acetobacteraceae bacterium
CGGCGCCGCTGCGCACCGCCGCGGTGGGCGCGATCGGCGCGCCGCCGCCGATCGCGGCCCGCCTCAATCCGCTGCGGCGCGTTGATCCCCTGCCGCTGCTGGCATGGCTCGCCGGCAGCCTCATCCGGAAAGGAGTTCGGACATGAACGGTGTGGGCATCATCGGGGCGATCATCATCGGCCTGCTCGCGGGCTGGATCGCCGAGAAGATCATGAACCGGTCGCACGGCCTGCTGACGAACCTGATCGTCGGGCTGGTCGGCGCGCTGCTCGGCAGTTTCCTCGCTGGCGTGTTCGGCCTCGCCTACTATGGCTGGCTCGGCAGCCTCATCGTCTCGACGGTGGGCGCGATCGTGCTGCTCTTCCTGCTCGGGCTGTTCCGCGGCCGCAGCACGGTCTGAACAGGACCCGACAGCGGAACGCCTGGGACGCCGCGGCGGGGCTCGCGCCCCGCCGCGGCGTTGCCGATTGGACCCGGCCGCGCCCCGTGCCAGACTGGCGCGAGGAGGACGCGGCATGACCGAACTGCCCGCCGGCGCGGTGGATGTGGACCTGCACCCCATGGTCCCGGGCCTCTCCGCCCTCGCGCCCTTCCTCCCCGCGTTCTGGCGCGACCAGATCGCGATGCGCGGCCTCGAAGGCTTCGACAGCGCCAGCTTCCCGCCCAAGGCGCCGAAGACGGTGCGCCCCGACTGGCGCCCGGCCGCGACCTTCGATGACCTGCGCGACCAGGCGCTGGACCGCTGGCGGGTCGCGCGCGGCATCGTCACGCCGCTCTACGGCGTGCAGCTCATCTTCAACGAGGACATGGCGGCCGCCTTCACCGCCGCGCTCAATGACTGGACGCGGGTGGAGTTCCTCGACCGCGACCCGCGCCTCGCGGCCTCGATCGTGCTGCCGATGTTCAACACGGAACACGCGCTGGCCGAGATCGCGCGCCTCGCGCCCGATCGCCGCTTCGTCCAGGCCATGGTGCTGGCCCAGGGCGAGGTGCCGCTCGGCCGGCGGCACAACTGGCCCGTCTTCGCGGAGCTGGAGCGCCTCGGCCTGCCGCTGGCGATCCACGCGGGGAGCGCCTGGCGCAACCCGGCGACCTCGCTCGGCTGGGCGTCCTGGCATTTCGAGGACCACGCCGCCCATCAGCAGGCCTTCCAGAGCACCCTCGCGTCGCTGATCACCGAGGGGGTGTTCCGGAAATTCCCGAAGCTGAAGGTCGTGCTGCTGGAGAGCGGCGTGACCTGGCTGCCCGCCTTCCTCTGGCGCCTGACCAAGACCTGGAAGGGCGTGCGCTTCGAGATCCCCTGGGTGGACCGCCCGCCGGCCGAGATCGTGCGGGACAACATCCGCCTGTCCTGCCAGCCCTTCGACGCGCCCGACGACGCGGAGACGGTGCTGCGGGTGATGGATCACCTCGGCAGCGACGCGCTGCTGATGTGGGCGAGCGACTGGCCGCACTGGCAGTTCGACGGCGATCCGCGCCTGCTGGCCGGCATCGGGCCTGACCTCGCGCGGAAGATCGCGCGGGACAACGCGCTCGCCACCTACACACGTCTCGACGCGGAGGTTCCGGCATGAACGTCATCCGACCCGTCGCCGCGCCCCATGAAGCGGCCAAGGGCAGGCCGCAGGCGGCGACCCTCGGCCTCGTGGACGTGGACATCCACCCGCGGCCGAAATCGCTGCACGACTACGACCCGTGGCTCTCGGCCGAGATGCGGCACCGGCTGCACACCTACGGCATCCGGCCGCGGCACGGCTTCGTGAAGGGCACGCCCTACTTCAAGTCGCAGCCGCTCGCCTCGCGCAAGGATGCCTGGACGCCGGAGGGCGGCACCCCGGCCTCCGATCCCGCCTTCGTCGCCTCCCAGCACCTCGATTTCCACGGGGTGGACGTGGGCGTGCTGAACCCGCTCCAGCCCTCGGGCCAGGGCGACGTGAACGACGGCTTCTCCGCCGCCATGGCGCACGCCGTGAACGAGTGGCAGCTGCACAACTGGCTCGCCGGCGACGAGCGCCTGCGCGCGAGCGTCGTCGTGCCCTACGAGGACGCCCAGGCCTCCGCCGCCGAGATCCGCCGGCGCGCGGGCGACGCGCGCTTCTGCCAGGTGCTGCTGATGAGCCGCACCTCCCACCCGCTCGGCAACCGGAAATACTGGCCGATCTTCGAGGCCGCCTGCGAGGCCGGGCTGCCGGTCGGCATCCACGCCTTCGGCTACAGCGGCTGGCCGATGACCAATGGCGGCTGGCCCTCCTTCTACGTCGAGGAGGTGAGCGAGCACGCGACCTCCTGCCAGTCGCTCATCAACTCCATGGTCATCGAGGGGGTGTTCGAGCGTTTCCCCGCGCTGCGCGTCATCCTGATCGAGTGCGGCTTCGGCTGGCTGCCCTCCGTCGCCTGGCGGCTCGACAAGCACTGGCCGACCCTCAAGGACGAGGTGCCGCACATCCGGCGCGCGCCCTCCGAGCAGATCCGCGAGCAGGTCTGGGTGAGCACCCAGCCCATCGAGGAGCCGGAGCGGCCCGAGCACCTGCTCGACGTCATGGGCTGGATCGGCTGGGACCGCATCCTCTACGCGAGCGACTACCCGCACTGGGATTTCGACGACCCGCGCTACGCCATCCCGTCCTGGATCCCGGCCGAGAGGCGCGCCGCGATCTATGGCGGCAACGCCCGGCAGGTGTACCGCTTCGCATGACGAAGCACGTCGTCGCCCCGGTCGCCGCCATCCCGCCGGGCGGGCGCCACGTGGCGGAGCTGGGCGGGAAGCGCATCGTCGTCTTCAACCTGGACGGCGAGTTCTTCGCGCTCGCCGACCGCTGCCCGCACCAGGGCGGCCCGCTGTCGAAGGGGCCGGTCATGGGCCTGGTCGAGAGCGCCTGCCCGGGCGAGTACCGCTACGACCGCCGCGGCGAGATCATCCGCTGCCCCTGGCATGCCTGGGAATTCGACATCCGCACCGGCCGGTCCCGCTTCGACCCGCGCCGCACCAAGGTCCGCGCCTTCCCGGCGAGCGTCGCCTGCGGCGCCGACCTCCAGGCGGAGACCTTTCCGGTCTCGGTCGAGGACAGCTACGTCGTCGTCGAAGCCTGACGCGCCCTCGCGAGTTTGAGGGGAGGGGGCGGTCGCCCCCCGATCCGAGCGAGGGCGTGGCGTGAACGAGTTGAGCGCGCCGGCGCTGGCCGGCCTTCCCTTCCCCCTGCACCTGCCACCCGAGCAGGCCGTCGCCCATCCGGGCTGGGTGCAGGCCCGCACGGCCCTGCTGGACGCGATGCGCCAGGGGCGGATCGCGGTGCTGATCGGCCCGCCCGGGGTGGGGAAGACGTTGCTCCTGCGGGAGGTCGCGCGGCAGCTGCGCGCGGAGGGCCAGGCGCCCGGCTTCGCCGAGCGCGGCGACACCGCGCCCACCGACGCCGCCCTGCCGCTGGTGGATGAAGCGGAGGCGCTGCCGGACGAGGCCTTGCAGGCCCTGCTCGCCCGGGGCGGCCCGGCCGTCCTGGCCGCGCTGCCCGGCTTCCTCCGCCGCCTCGACGCGCTGGCGACGCCGGCGGTCATCGTGCCGCTCACGCCCATGACGGCGGCGGAAACGCGCCGCTTCGTCGCCGCGATCGCCCCGCCGGGGCTGTTCGGCGAGGACGCCGTCGCGGCGCTCGCGGTGCTGTCCCAGGGGCTGCCGCGGCTGGCGGCCACGCTGGGCCGGGCCGCGGCCTTCCAGGCGCGGCTGGAGGGGGCCGGGCCGGTCACGGCGCGCCACGTGACCGAGGCCGAGGCCATGCGCGCCGGCGCCTTCCCGGCCGACGAGCACGCCGCGGAGGAGGCCCAG
>JAIEOO010000052.1 GCA_019750475.1 Acetobacteraceae bacterium
GGAGTTATGACGTTTGCTCTTCCGAACTCGCCCCGCCGCAAGCGGCGAAGCTTGCCCCCCCGCCAGCCCCAGCGCCGGCCGAGGCCGGGCCGCGTCCCGGCCTCGACGGCGCGGGCGGCTTGGGGATGATGGGGCGGGCCGCGGGGGCCAGCGCGCCGCCCAGCCCGGACCCGCGCTGCGCCAACCGCCCGCCGCCCTATCCGGAGGAGGCGCGGATGTTCGGTGGGCAGCAGGGCACCGTGACCCTGCTGCTCGAGATCGGCACCGACGGGCGCGTGCTGACGCTGCGGGTGGAACGTTCCTCAGGCCACCCCATCTTGGACGCGACGGCGCGGCGGGCCGTGGTGAACTGGTGCTACCGGCCGGCGATGCGGGACGGTCAGCCGGTGCCGGGACAGGTCCGCACCGCCATCACCTTCCGATTGGACTGAGGCCCGCGGAGGCCGAGCGAGGAGTTGCGATGGTTCGCCTGGATGTCATCACCACGCGCGGCGGCGACCGCGGCGAGACGTCGCTCGGGGACGGGACCCGCGTGCGGAAGGACGCGCTGCGCGTCGAGGCCTACGGCACCGTGGACGAGACGAATGCCTGCGTCGGCGTGCTGCGCCTCCATTGCGGGGAGGACGCCGAGGCGGCGGCGATGCTCGCCCGCATCCAGAACGACCTGTTCGACCTGGGCGCGGATCTGTGCGTCCCCGGCATCGGCAACGACCGCCTGCGCATGACGGAGAGCCAGTGCGCGCGCCTCGAGCAGGAGGTGGCCGCGATGAACGCCCGCATCCCGCCGCTCAGCAGCTTCGTGCTGCCGGGCGGCAGCGCCGGCGCGGCCCACGCGCATGTCGCGCGGCGGGCCGAGCGTCTGGCCGTCGCGCTGGCCGCGGAGGAGGCGGTGAACCCCGACGCCATACGCTACCTGAACCGCCTGTCGGATTTCCTCTTCGTGCTCGCGCGCCGGCTCAACGGCAACGGCAAGGATGACGTCGTCTGGGTGCCGGGCGCGGGGCGGTAGAACCGCGAGCCCGCGCATGCTTGATTGCCGGCCCAACAGCACAAGGAAGCGCTGACATGACCGTGGACGTGAAATACACCACCAGCGCGACGGCGAACGGCGGGCGCGACGGCCGCTCCACCACGAACGACAACGCCCTCGACGTGAAGCTCGCGGTGCCGCGGGAGATGGGCGGCTCGGGTGGTCCGGGCACGAACCCCGAGCAGCTCTTCGCCGCGGGCTACGCCGCGTGCTTCCTGGGCGCGATGAAGTTCGTCGCCGGGCAGGAGAAGGTGAAGGTCCCGCACGACGCCACCGTGACGGCGACGGTCGGCATCGGCCCGCGCAGCGAAGGCGGCTTCGGCATCACCGCGGCGCTGCAGGTGAAGCTGCCGGGCTTCTCCGCGCAGGACGCGATGGCGCTCGCGGAGAAGGCGCATCAGGTGTGCCCCTATTCCAACGCGACGCGGGGCAACGTGGACGTGAAGCTGTCCGTCGCGTGAGGGCGCCGGCGGGGGCGGCCCCGCCGCGACCGTTTCCGCCCGGGCCGATCCGGTTCTAGGCTTCCCACGGACAACGATCCGAGGAGGAAGCCCCATGCCCACCCGCCGCGCGGCGCTGCTCGCCGCACCTGCCCTCCTGCTCGCACCGGCGGCGCCGGCGCAGACGCGCTGGCAGGCGGCGAGCGGCTTCGCCGAAGGCAACTACCACACGCGCAACCTGCGCCAGTTCATCGCCGAGGTGCGGGAGGCGACCTCCGGCGCGCTCGACATCCAGCTGCACGCGAACGGCAGCCTGCTGCCGCAGCCGCAGATCAAGCGCGGCGTGCAGCAGGCGCAGGTGCAGATCGGCGAGATCCTGCTGACGGCCTACGCGAACGAGGACCCGATCTTCGACATGGACCAGGTGCCGGGCGTCGTCGCCTCCATGGCGGATGCGCGGCGCCTGATGGTGGTCCGCGGCCCGGCCATCGAGTCCCGCCTGGCGCGGCAGGGCATGGCGCTGCTCTACCTCTCCCCCTGGCCCTTCGTGGGCATCGCGACCAATATCCCGCTGCCCGATGCCGCCGCCTTCCGCGCGCTGCGGCTGCGCGCGTACTCCGCCATTTCGAACCGCTTCGGCGTGCTGATGGGGGCGCAGACCGTGCTGCTGCCGGCGCCCGAGGTGCCGCAGGCCTTCGCGAGCGGACTGATCAACGCGCAGCTGACCACGGCGCCGGTCGCGGCCGACACCGCGGTGTGGGACACGTCGCGCGTCTTCACGCTGCTGAACATCGCGACCTCGAACAACGCCGTCTTCGTCAACCGGCGCGCGCTCGAGGCGCTGCCGGCCGCGCAGCAGCAGGCGCTGCGCCAGGCCGCCGCCCGCGCCGCGGAGCGCGGCTGGCAACTCGCGGCCGAGGCGCATGAGCACGCCGTCTCCCGCATGCGGGAGCGGGGGATGCAGGTGCAGGAGCCGACGGCCGAGTTGCTGGCCGGGCTGCGCGAACCCGCGCGCGTGCTGACGGAGGAATGGGCGTCCCGCGCCGGGGAGGAGGGGCAGCGCCTCCTCTCGGCCTACCGGGCCCAGGGCTGATCCAGGCGTATGGGAGGGTTGCGAAAAGTCGTTGACAGTTTGCTGATGATTTGTCAGCGTTTCGTCAATGACGACCCGCGCCCTCCCCCTGACGCCCGGTGATGCACCGGCTGCCAAGGCCTTGGGCAACCGTCCCACTTGCCGGAAAAGCGGAAGTCGTTCGACCCTTGCCCGCCACGGCACCGGCGCCGTTTGATCACGACCACGAACCCGTCCACCGGAGGGACACGATCCATGATGACGTCTCGACGCGCGCTCCTCGCCGCCTCGGCGGCCGCGCCGCTCCTGCCTGTCGGAGCGTCGGCCCAGGCCCGCTGGCAGATGGCCACGCCCTACCCGGACGGGAACTTCCACACCCGCAACATCCGCGCCTTCCTCGAGGAGGTGCAGACGGCGACGCAAGGCCGCGTGCAGGTGCAAGTGCACTCCAACGGCTCGCTCCTGCCGATGGCGCAGATCAAGGGCGGCGTTCAGCGCGGCCAGGTGCAGCTCGGCGAAATCCTGATCTCCGCCTATGGCAACGAAGACCCGTTCTTCGAGGTGGACGGCATCCCGCAGCTCGTCACCACCTACGCCGAGGCGCGGCGCCTCAACGAAGCGTCCCGGCCCTTCATCGAGGCGCGGCTGCAGCGGCAAGGCCTGTCCTCGCTCTACATCGTGCCCTGGCCGCCCTCCGGCTTCTACACCAACACGCCGGTCGAGAGCCTGGAGGCGCTGCGCGGCAGCCGCTTCCGCACCTTCAACGTCATGACCAACCGCTTCGCGACGCTGATCGGCGCGAACCCGGTCCTGGTGCAGGCCGCCGAAGTGCCGCAGGCCTTCGCCACGGGCGTGGTGAACGCCATGGTCACCTCGGCCGCGACGGGCGTGGACAGCTCCGCCTGGGACTTCTCCCGGATCTTCACGCCGGTCGGCTTCACCTTCACGCGCAACGTGGTGTTCGTGAACCGCCGCGCCTTCGAAGCCCTCTCCGCCGCCGACCAGCAGGCCATCCGCACCGCGGCCGCCAACGCCGAACGCCGCGGCTGGGAAATGAGCGAACAAGCCAAGACCGCCGCCGAGCAAGCCCTGGCCCAACGCGGCATGACCGTCGCCCAGCCGACGCCGCAACTCCTCGAAGCCATGTCCCGCATCAGCGAGGAAATGGTCCGCGAATGGCTGGGCCGCGCCGGCGAAGACGGCGCCCGGGTGATCCAGACCTACCGCGCGGCGCGGAGCTAGTGACCCCGACGGTCGCTCTTGGGGGAGGCGCTGCCTCCCCCA
>JAIEOO010000173.1 GCA_019750475.1 Acetobacteraceae bacterium
GAGCGCGCGGCCGGCGGCGGTGCCCGGCGGGTTGCCCGGCGTGCCGTCGGACTGCGCCGGGAAGGCGCCCGAGGTGTTGGTGCCGGCGGCGCGGTCGAGCGCGCGCGAAGCCGCGGTGCCGGGCGGGTTGCCCGGCGTGCCGTCGGGCTGGGCCGTGCCCGTGGTGTTGGTGCCCGCCGCGCGGTCGAGCGCGCGGGTCGCAGCCGTGCCCGGCGGGTTGTTCGTGATGCCGCTGTTCGGCCCGGGCTGCAGGTTGGTGGTCGAGGCCCCCGGCGCGCCGCCGAGGTTGCTGCCCTGCGCCTGGCCCTGGCCCTGCATCATCGCGCCGGTCGGCTGCGAGCCGGGCGAGGGGTTGGTGCCGGTCACGGAGCCGGTGGCGCCGCCCTGCACCTGCGTCGTCGCCGGGCCGCCCATGCCGGGATACTGGTTCGGCGTCGTGCCGGGCGTGGAGGCGGCGTTGCCCATGTTCGGGTGCTCGTTCGCCGGGCGCCCCTCGCGGAGCTGCGCGTCGGCCACGAGCGGCAAGGCGACGAGGCCGGCGAGGATCGTGGAGGCGAACAGGGCCCCCTTCGAGTGACGTCGCATGTCTGGCTTCCTTCCTTGGTTGCGTCGAGAAACGGTGCCGTTCGGGGCGCAAGCGCCGCGTCGAAGCCCGCCGGCCAAGCAACGCGAAGCGGGACGCGCGAGTTTCTGGCGGAACGATGGCAGGCGCCCCGGGCCCGGCAACGGGAAGGCCCGCCGCGTTGCCGCGACGGGCCTCGCCAGGCGCCGGTCCCGATGGTCAGCGCCGCGCGACCGCGCGGATCGCGCGCTCGGCGATCGCGCCGCCGGCATGCGTCGCGTGCCGCCGCCAGGGCAGCACGTCGAACGCCCCGGCCAGCGGGTGTTCGGCGGCCTCGGCCAGCGAGCGGCGCCGGATCTCGAGCGCCTCGGCCGCCACGGGATCGTGCCCCGGCCGGCCCACCAGCACGAAGATCAGCGCGAGGAGCAGGTCGGCGCCCGCCACCATCAGCGCGGCCAGGGCCGCGCCGTAGCGCGGCTCGAGCCAGCTGTAGCCGGCGAGGTGCAGCATGATCAGCAGCGCCACCGCGAAGACGCCGGCGACCGCGAACATCACGACGGAGCGCGCGGTCGCGGCCGCCGTGCGGCGGAGGCGGATGCCTTCCGCCTCGGCCGCCGCGGCGAGAAGCTGAAGGCTCCGCATCGGCGGCTCAGCGCTTGAAGATCAGCGCCAGCACGAAGCCGGCGAGGGCGGCGGCGCCGAGCGCGGTCAGCGGCTGCTCCCGCACCGTGGAGGACAGGCGCTCGGCCTGGTCGCGCACGGCATCGTTGGCGTACTGCGCCGCGTCCTCGGCCTGGCCGGCGACGCGCGCGATGGCGGGCGTCACGCGCTCGCTCATCAGCTGCTCCACCTTGGCGCGCAGGGCCTGAAGCTCGGCCTGCGCGTCGTCGGCCAGGCGCGCACCCTCGGCGGCGTAGCGATTGGTGTCCATCTTGTCCTCCGTCGGGATCGGGTAATGCCGCATCAACGCCCGGCCATGGCCGTGGTTGAACGGCCGTTCCCGTGCGGGTGGTGCGCGCGCAGCAGCCACGCGGCCTTCTGATGCGCCTCGACGCGCGCGGCGAGCATGTCGTGCGTCGCCGGGTCGCCGGCCTCGTCGGCCTCCTCGGCCAGCTCCTTCGCCCGCCCGGCCATCGCCTGGTTGTCGGCCGCCAGGATGTCGATCACCTCCGCCGTCGACGGCGCCGCGGACAGCTCCTCGAGGCGGGAGAGCTCCATCATCTCGCGCACGGAGTTCGGCGCCAGCTCGTCGAGGGCGCGGATGCGCTCGGCCAGCTCGTCCACCGCGACGAAGAGCTCGTTGTACTGCTCCTCGGTCAGCTTGTGCAGGCCGATGAAGTCCGGCCCCCGCATGTTCCAGTGGCAGGACTGCGTCTTGGCCAGCAGCATGTAGGTGTCGGAGACGAAGGCACGCATGCCCTCGGTCACGCCGGGCGCGTTGCGTCCGGCCGGCGCCTCCCGCTCAGCGGAGGTCGCGTTCTTCTTGTCCTTGTTCGGCATCTCGGTCTCCTGGGTTGATGGGATCACGGCAGCCAACGCGGGCAAATCATGGGCGTTGCGGCGGGTCCGCCATGTCACGCGGCGGCAACCGGCGCACCCAAGGTCGCGTTCTGTCCGGGCCGCGTTGCACTGGAACCCGTGAGCGAGATGACGAATCCCACCGACGATCTGCGCCCGGGCCACGACACGGCGCGGCTGCCCGGCGCGACGACGCTTCTCGTGCTCGCGCTGGCGGTCTGGGTTCTCTCGGCGGGCCGCGAGGTGCTGGTCCCGCTCGCCCTCGCGCTCCTGCTCACCATCGCGGTGATGCCGGTGGTCGAGGCGCTGCAGCGCCTCCGTCTCCCGCGCGCCGCGGCCGTGCTCGTCGTGCTGGTGCTCGTCATCGGGCTGATCGCCGGCGTCCTGTGGACGGTCGCCAACCAGGCGCTGATCCTGGCCGGGGAGCTTCCGCGCTACGAGATGGTGCTGCGCGGCAAGATCGAGGCCCTGGCGCAGGGCTCCGGCCCGATCGACGCGCTGACCAAGATGGCGCGGCGGCTCGGCACGGCGATGAGCGCGGGCGAGTCCGAGGCGGCGCCCGCGGTCGCCGTGCTCGCCCCGCGCGAAGGCCCGTTCGAGACGCTGCTCGGCCTCGTCCACCTCGTGCTCGCGCCGCTCGTCCTGGTCGCGGTCACGCTGCTGATGATGGCCTTCCTCCTCATGCAGCGGGAGGACATGCGCGACCGCGTGCTGCGCATCGCGGGAACGCAGGACCTGCACCGCACCACCCACGCCATGGCGGACGCGACGGCGCGCGTCGGGCGGTATCTCCTCATGCAGCTCGTCGTGAACGCGACCTTCGGCCTGTCGATGGGAGCGGGCCTCTGGCTGATCGGGCTGCCCAACGCGCCGCTCTGGGGCATGCTCGGCTTCGTGCTGCGCTTCATCCCCTATCTGGGCGCGCCGTTGTCCCTCGTCTTCCCGCTGCTGCTGGCCTTCGCCACCACCGAGGGCTGGGCGACGGTCCTCCTCGTCGTCGCGCTCTTCGCCGTGGTGGACATCGTTATCACCTACGTCATGGAGCCGATGCTGTACGGGCACACGACGGGGATCACCCCCTTCGCCCTGCTGCTCTCCTCCATCTTCTGGACCCTGATCTGGGGGCCGGTCGGGCTGATCCTCGCGCCCGCCATCACGGCCTGCATCGTCATCCTGGGGCGGCACGTCCCCGCGCTGGAATTCCTGGCCCTGCTCCTCGGCGACGAGGAGCCGCTGCCGGCGCCGGCCCGCTTCTACCAGCGCTTCCTCGCGGGCGACGTGGAAGGGGCCGAGGCCCTGCTGGCGCGCCATGCCGGCGAAGAAGGGCTGCTCCCCGCCCTCTCCGGCCTCGTCCTGCCGTCGCTCGCCCGGCTCGACGAGGATCAGCGCGCGGGCGTCGTCGGCGGCGGCTTCGCCTTGCGGATGGCCCGGCAGGTGGCCCGCCTGGTCGTCGAGGAAGCGGAGACCGGTCCGCCGCCGCCGGTGGCGGACGTGGCCGTGCTGCCGATCGGCGGCGCCGTGGACCGCGCCGCCGCCGAGGCGGTGCGCGCCGCCCTGAACGACGAGGGGTTGGCCGCCGTGATCGGCCCGGACGTCGCGCGCGCCGCGAAGCTCAGCGTCCTCGTGAGCGTGGCGCCGCCGGTCGCCGGCCGGCTGCGCAGGGCCCTGGCCACCGCGGCCCGCGGTCCCGGTCCCGTCTTCGCCTTCGACGCGGGCGCCGAGGCGATCGCGGCGCAGGCCGCGGCGCTTCCAGACGGGCCGCCG
>JAIEOO010000191.1 GCA_019750475.1 Acetobacteraceae bacterium
GCCGCGAGGCGCGACTGCGCCTCGGCCCGCGTGCGGTCGATGGCCGCGCGCTCGGCCGGGGTGGCCGGCGCGTCCCGACCCAGGACGTTGAGCGCGACCTGCCGCTCGTTCAGGTAGATGGCGAGGCCGGTGCCGAAGCGCGAGGCGGCCAGCACCTCCTCGGCCTCGCGGCCGACGTCCCGCGCGAGGCGCCAGCTGTCGAGCGAACGGAACCCCAGCGCCGCCGCGAGCATCAGCCCGAGGAGCAGCACGGCTCCGGTCAGGAGGCGGGCGAGGGTGAAGATGCTGCGCGGCGCGGTACCGGCCTGGGGCGGTGCCTCGGACATGGGGCTCTCCTCGTCGGAGGCCCGCTCCTACGCAGCCCCGGGTTAATGGCCGGTCAGCGTCACGCCGGCTCGGCGGCGAAGCGGCGCGAAGGCTGCACGAACTCGTCCTGCGCCGCGACGCTCAGGATCTCGCGCGAGCCGGCCTCGGCCGTGCGGCGCAGGACGCCCCACACGCTCGAGGCCGCGGCCGCCACCGCCTCCGCCGCCGAGCCGCTGCGCAGCCGGTGCAGCAGGAACAGCGCGGCGATGGCGTCGCCCGCGCCGTTCACGCTGACGGGGAGCAGCGGTGTCGTCACGCGCCAGAACGCCCCGCCTTCGGCCGCGAGCAGGCAGAGCGAGTCCGCCGGCGTCTCGGCGACCGACAGGCTCGTCAGCAGGACGCAGCGCGGCCCCATGGCCTGCAGCGCGGCGACGGCGCGCTTCGCGTCGTCGAGGCTCCGCACGGAGATGCCGGTCAGCCATTCCAGCTCGAACTGGTTGGGCGTCGCGATGTCGGCCGCGGGGATCGCGTGGTCGCGCATCCACTCGGGCACGCCGGGGCGGACGAAAACGCCCCGCCCGACATCGCCGATCACCGGGTCGCAGCAATAGACGGCGCGTGGATTGGCCGCCTTCGCCCGCGCCGCGGCGTCGAGCACGGCCGCGCCGATTTCGGCGCTGCCGAGATAGCCCGACAGCACGGCGTCGCAGCGCGGCAGCACGCCGCGCTCCTCGATGCCCTGGACGCAGTCGCGAATGAGCTGCGCGTCGAACACCTGGCCGCGCCAGGCGCCGTAGCCCGTGTGGTTGGAGAACTGGACGGTGTTGACCGCCCACACCTCGGCACCGAGGCGCTGGAGCGGGAAGACGGCGCTGGCATTGCCCACATGCCCGTAGGCGACCCAGGACTGGATCGAGAGGATGTTCATGCGCCCATCCTGCGTCCCGCTCCGCTTCGCGGGAAGCGCACACGCCGCCACAATTTCGTGCGTTGAAGCCGGTATGCTGCGCCCCATGACACGCTTCGCCCTTGCCCCGCTGCTGGCGCTCGGGCTCGCCGGCTGCGCCGTGGACACCTATGGCGGCTACCCCGCGTGGCCCGACAGCGGGAGCGCGCCCCTGCCGCCCGCCGCCCATGAGTGGGACCACGGGCCGCCCTGGTCCGAGGCTGAGGCGCCCTGGGCCCCCGTTCCCGCCTGGGCCAGCCAGCCGGCGACGAGCTGGGGGTGGAGCGCGCCCGTCCTCGGCGGCTGGGTCGCGGCGCCCACGGTGGCCATCGGCGTCGGCTCCGGCTGGTGGTGGGGCTACCGGCCCTGGCCGCGCTACGGATGGTGGGGCCCCGGCTGGGCGCCCGGCTGGCGGTCCTACGCCGTGCCGGCGCCCGCCTGGCGATCCTATGGCTGGGCCACGCCGGGCTGGCGGCCGCCGGCCTATGCCTATGGCGGCTGGGGCTATGGCTGGAACCGCCCCTGGGCACCGGCCGTCCCCTCCTATGGCTGGGGTTCGCCCGGCTGGAGCGGCGGATGGGGCGGGCGGCCCTGGCGTCCCTCGCCCTCGCCCGGGCTGCCGCCGCCGAGCTTCCGGCCCGGCCCGCCGGCCTATGTGCCGCCGGGGGCCCTGTCCGGTCCTTTCCCGGGCAACGCGATCCGCGATCCGCGCTTCGTCCCGCCCGGCGCCCCGGTGCGTCTCCCCCGCGGGCGCAGCCTATAGCTCCGCCTGGCCGGGCGGCGCGGACCCACCGCGCGCGGCCGGTCACGCGCCGACGGGCGTCGCCCGCGGCGACCGTTGCGCGCGGCCCGGCGGGAGTGCCACGCTGCCCGGACAAATCCGGGAGAGCCGAGAATGCAGGTCCTGCGTCGCCTCACGCGCATCTTGCCCGTCGCCATGGCCCTGCTGGCGGCGCCCCCCGCCCTCGCGCAGGGGGCGTGGCCCGAACGGCCCGTGCGCGTCATCGTTCCCTTCCCGCCGGGCGGGGGGACCGAGGCGGTCGGGCGCCTCGTCGCGCAGCATTACCAGGAGGTGTTCGGCCAGCCCTTCGTGGTGGAGAGCCGCTCCGGCGCCTCCGGCATGCTGGGCACGGAGATGGCGGCCCGCGCGGCCCCGGATGGCTACACCATCAGCATGACGGCCTCGGGCCCGCTCTCGATCCTGCCGCAGATGCTGCAGGCCGGCTACGACCCGGTCACCAGCTTCGAGCACGTGCTGCTCCCCTCGGTCACGCCGCTGCTGCTCGTCCTGCCGACGAGCCGCCCGCCCAACACGCTGCGCGAGTTCCTCGACTGGGCGCGGGCGCAGCGCGGGCGGCTGAACTACTGCTCGATCGGCGTCGCCTCCCCCTCGCATCTCTCGGCCGAGATGTTCGCCCGCGCCTTCGGCATCGAGATGACGCACATCCCGCATCGCGGCTCGGGCCCCGCGCTGACCGACACCATCGCCGGCCACTGCGACCTGCTGTTCGACAGCTCCTCCTCCTCCGGGCCGCATGTGCGGGGCGGGCGGCTGAAGGCGCTCGGGATCTCGACGCGCGAGCGCCACCCGGCCTGGCCCGACCTGCCCACGATCGGCGAGCAGGGCGCGCCGACCTACATGACGCAGACCTGGTCGGGGATCGTCGCGCCGGCCGGGACGCCGCCGGCCATCATCCGCCGCCTGAACGAGGAGGGGCGTCGCTTCGCGCAGTCCCAGCGCGAGCGCGAGCGCATCCTCACGCAAGGCGGCCTGCCGGTGGACATGAGCCCCGAGCAGTTCCGCGACTTCCTGCGGCAGGAGATCGCGGCCTGGGGCGAGGTGATCCGCGCCGGCAACATCCGCGCCGAATGACGCGCCCCGCATGAGCGCCGCGCTGGGCGCGAGCTGGGCGGCGATGGGCTGGGACGATTCCGTCTTCATGGTCGTCCGCATGGTGACCGGGGTGCTCTGCGCCGTCGCCGCGGGCGTCGCGGCCCGCCTCGCCGCGGCGCCGGAGGCCCACACCGGCCGGCGCCTGGGCGCCGCGGCCGCGACGGTGCTGCTCGCCCTGATCGGCGGCCTGGCGATCGTCGCGGGGCTGCGCGAGGGGATCGTGCAGGCCGGGCGTCCGGTGCCGCTCGATGAGTGGCTCTGGCTGCCGGTGGATCTGGCGGTGCCGCTGATGGCGCTCGCGCTGCTGCGGGAGACGCGGCGCCGCGACGCCCTGATGGCGGCGCTCGCCCATGGCGCGCGGCACGATCCGCTCACCGGCTTGGCCAACCGCCGCGGCTTCGGCGAGGCCTGCCACGCGGCGATGGCGCGGGCCGCGCGCGAGGGCAGGCCGGCGACGGCGGTGCTGATGGACATCGACCGCTTCAAGGCGATCAACGATGGCTGGGGCCACGCCGCCGGCGACGCGGTGCTGCGCGACGTCGCCCGCGCCCTCTCCGGCGCGCTCCGTCCCGGCGACGCGCTCGGCCGCGTCGGTGGCGAGGAGTTCGCGCTGCTCGTGCCCGGCCTCTCGCCCGCCGAGGCGCTGCCCCTCGTCGAGCGGCTGCGGGCGGCGGTCGCCGACGCGGCCGCGCACCCGGCCGGC
>JAIEOO010000005.1 GCA_019750475.1 Acetobacteraceae bacterium
GGGCATGGCCAGCGCGTCCACGCCGTCGAGCGCCGCGCCGACGCGGCGGCGCAGCGCCTGCACCGCGTCCTGCGCGTCGAGCAGATCCGCGGCCGGGAGCGCGGCGCCGGCCTCGTACTGGGCCCGGATCGGCGGGGTGACCAGCTCCGCCGCGCCGGGGATGGCGCGCAGCGCGCGGTGAACCCCGGCCGCGCCGAGGCGGGCGAAGAGGGCCGCCACCTCCTCCGCGTCCCAGGGCGCCGCGCGGTCGGTCAGCCGGTGCCCGGCCGCCTCCAGCGCGCGCAGCGCCACGTCGAAGGCCGCGAGGGTCGAGGTCTCGATCGGCGCGTCGCCCACGCCCCGGATCACGCCGATCCGCAGCGGCGCCGCACCGGGGCCTGGGGCGCCGGGCAGCGCCGTGACGGCGAAGGCGGCGCGGAGATCGGCGACGCTGCGCGCCAGCAGGCCGATGGATTGGAAGTCGCCGGTCAATGCCGGGAAGCCGTGGCGGCGCGGAATGCGCGCCGGCGCGGGCTTGAGCCCGAGCAGCCCGGTGTGCGCCGCGGGCCGCCGGGTCGAGCCGCCGGCATCCGTGCAGACGGCGATGGGCCCCATGCCGGACGCGACGGCGGCGGCCGCGCCGCCCGAGGACCCACCCGGCGTGCGGCTCGTGTCCCAGGGGTTGCGGGTGACGCCGAAGACCGGGTTGTCGGTGATGCCGGAGAGCGCGAGCTCGGGCGTGTTGGTCTTGCCGAGGATCACGGCGCCCGCCTCGCGCAGGGCCGCGACCGGGAGGTCGTCGCGCGGCGCGACGTGATCGGCGAAGACGCGGCTGCCCCAGGTGGCGCGCAGCCCGCCCACCCAGAGATTGTCCTTCACCGTGATGGGAATGCCGTCGAGCGGCCCGCGCGCCAGGCCCGCGCGCCAGCGCGCCGCGCTCTCCCGCGCCGCGGCGCGCGCACCGGCCTCGTCGCGCGTGACGATGGCGTTGAGGAAGGGGTTCACCGCCGCGACGCGGGCCAGCACCTCCTCCAGCACCGCCGCCGGGTCGAGCCGCCCGGCGGCGTAGGCGGCGGAGAGCTCCGCCGCCGCGAGCCGCCAGCTCACTCGTCGAGCAGCGCGACGGCGCGGATCGGGCTGCCGGTGCCGCCCTTGATCTTCAGCGGGAAGCCGATGAAGCGGAACCGCCCCTTGCCCACGAGCTTGTCGAGGTTGATCACGCCTTCCATGTGGATGAAGCCGAGGTCGCGGCAGACATGGTGGACCTCGAAATTGTTGCGGCCCGGGCGGCCGGGGCTGACGCTCTCCACCCCGAACATCCTGATCCCCTTCTGGCCGAGCCAGGTGGCGCTCTCCTTGGTCAGGCCGGGGAACTCGGTGATGTAGCTCTCCTTGCCGGCGTGGCGCAGGTAGAAGCCCGTGTGGAGCAGCACCGTGTCGCCCGGCCGGATGGTGACGCCCGCGGCGGCTTCCGCCGCCTCGAGATGCGCGATGGTGATGTCCGTCCCGTCGGGCACATGGCTGAGATCGAGGCAGACGGCCTCGGTGAAGAAATCCTCGAGCGGCATCTCGTCGATGGTCCTGGCACCCGGCGTCGCGTCGAAATGGACCGGCGCGTCCACATGCGTGCCGCCATGGTCGCCCATGTGCAGCACCATGGTGGCGGAGGAGAACTCGTAGCCGTCCACCACGCGCTTCTCGTCATGCGTCGAGAAGGGATAGAGCTCGATCGTCGGGTGGTTCGGCAGGCGCTGCATCTTGTGGGTGATGGTGCGCGACAGGTCGATCAGGCGCATGCGGTCTCGTTCCTCTGGTGCCCGGAGAGACGGGCAGCCTGCGGCCAAACATTCGTCCCGACAAGTTGGTGCGACGGGTTCACAAGCGGCGTCGAACCACCCACGTTGGTCCGGACAAGAGACGGAGCGAGAGATGCGTGCCCTGATCGCCGCCCTGGCTGTCGCCTTCGCCCTGCCCGCCGCCGCGCAGAGCTTCCCCGACCGGCCCATCCGCATCGTCGTGCCGGTGAACCCGGGCGGCGGCACGGACGTCTTCGCCCGCGTCCTGCAGGAGGTGCTGGGCCAGTCGCTCGGCCAGCCCATCGTGGTGGAGAACCGACCCGGCGCCTCCGGCACCATCGGCGTGCAGCACGTGGTCGAGGCCCGGCCCGACGGCCACACCCTGGGCTTCATCTGGAACTCGCCCGTCACGGCCGCCCCCCACACCCTCGGCGCGCGCTACACGATCGACCAGATCGCGCCCGTGTTCACCGTGGGCTACTCGGCCTTCACGCTCTGCGCGCGCCCCGACTTCCCGGCGCAGTCGGCGCGCGAGATGATCGCGGCGATCCGCGCCCGCCCGAACGAGTTCACCTGGGGCAACGAAGGCATGGGCGGGACCATGCATCTCGGCGTGCAGCGCATCCTCGACACGCTCGGGCTGCGGATGCAGGCGGTGCCCTTCCAGGGCGC
Source organism: Acetobacteraceae bacterium (assembly GCA_019750475.1). GTDB lineage: Bacteria > Pseudomonadota > Alphaproteobacteria > Acetobacterales > Acetobacteraceae > Roseococcus. The sequence continues at coordinate 2,448 of JAIEOO010000005.1, forward strand.
GGGACAGACCCTGCCGGCCTTCCTGGGCGGCCACATCACCTTCTTCGGCGGCTCCGTTCCCGGCGTGATGGCCGCGGCCCGCGCCGGGAGCGCGCGCTGCCTGCTGCTGACCACGGGCGAGGGCCATCCCGACCTGCCCAGCGCCTCCGGGCTCGACGCGCTCGGCCTGTCCGACCACAGGGTCACGATCTGGTGGGGGATGGTCGCGCCGCAGGGCATCCCGGCCGACCGCATGCAGCGCCTCACCGCCGCCTTCACCGAAGCCGCGCGCAGCCCGCGCATGCGGGAGGCGGCGGCCCAGCAGGGCGCGACCTACCAGATCCTGGTGGGCGAGGAGATGGGCCGGATGATGCGGGCCGAGCACGACGCGCTCGGCCAGGTGGCGCGGCAGATCGGCGCGCTGCGCTGATCAGCCGAGGGCGAGCGTCGCCAGCATCACCTCGGCGTCGTCGGGGTCCCGGCGCAGCGCGAAGCCCATGGCCCGCATGAAGCCCAGCATGGGCTGGTTGTCGGCGAGCACGTGGCCGACCACCTCCCGCACGCCCTGCTCGCGCGCCCAGGCGATGCCGCGCTCCATCAGGTAACGCGCGAGGCCGGTGCCCTTGGCCTGCGGCGCCACCACCACGGCGAATTCGCAGCCATCGCCGATCGGCTCGCGGATCATGCGCACGGTGCCCCAGGTCTCGCCGCCCTGGCTCGCGATCAGGGCCATCTCCCGCCCGTAGTCGAGCTGCGTCAGCCGCGCCAGCAGCGAGGGCGGCAGCTCCTTCAGCTGGGAGAAGAAGCGGTAGCGGACATCCTCGGGCGGCAGGCGCTGGAACAGCCGGCCCTGCGCCTCGGCGTCCTCGGGGCGGATGGGGCGGATCTCGAAGACGCGGCCATCCTTCGCGGTGAAGCTCGTCACCAGATGCGCCGGGTAGGGCAGGATGGCGAAATCGGCGGCCTCGCCCGCGGGGCGCAGCCGCACGGCGGCGTCCACCGCCAGCACGCCCTGCCCGTCCGCCATCAGCGGGTTCACCACCAGCGAGGCGACCTCCGGGTTCTCGACCAGGAGCTGGCTGATGCGGACGAGGCTGTCGGCGATCGCGGGCTCGTTGACCGGCGCGCGGTCGCGCCAGCCCGGCAGCAGGCGCGAGAGGCGCGTGCGGGCCACGAGCCCGTGCGCCAGCGGCAGGTTCAGCGGCGGCAGGTCGAAGGCTTCGTCCTCCGCGAGGTCGGCGGCGGTGCCGCCCTGGCCGAAGCCGATCCAGGGGCCGAACATGGCGTCGTCGCCGGCCCGGACGCGCAGTTCCAGCGCGCCGCGGGCCGCCATGCGCTGCACGAGGAAGGCCGGCGGGCCGAGGCGCGCGGCCATGTCCCGCGCGGCGTCCAGCACCGCGGTCGCGCCGCGCAGGTTCAGCGCCACGCCGCCCCGCTCGCTCT
>JAIEOO010000278.1 GCA_019750475.1 Acetobacteraceae bacterium
CGTCGCGGCGGTGGTCAGGGGCGGCGCGCATCCGGGCGCCGCGGCCTTGGCGCTCGCGCGGCGCCCCGGCACCTCCGACTGGGCCGCGGCGGTGACGCTCCTCCCGCGCGACGCCTACCGCTTCGAGGTCGAGGTTCGCCGGCCGGGCCTCCCGCCCGTGTCCGCCGGCTTCGTCCACCGGCAGCTTCAGCCGTGAGGGATCGGGGGCGCCCCTCCGCTGGCGACAGGGCCCCTTCGCTCCCGCCAGCCCCGCCGCGACGTTCCGGGCGCGCGACGCCGCGCGGCGACCGGGCGCCGCACCATCCGCCTCGCCGATCCGCCAAGGGGAAAGCCGCCATGACGCTCCGAACGATGCTGGCCGCGACGCTCGCCGCCGCGCTCTGGGCCGCGCCCGCCGCGCCCCAGCGCCACGACCTCGTCCTGGAGGAAAGGACGGTCAACTTCACCGGAACCCCGCGGCCGGCGGTGGCCGTGAACGGCACGGTGCCGGGGCCCCTGCTGCGGCTGCGCGAGGGCGAGGAGGCGGTGATCCGGGTCACCAACCGGCTGCCCAGGGAAACCTCCATCCACTGGCACGGGCTTGTCCTGCCGGCCGCCATGGACGGGGCGCCCGGCTTCAGCCCGGGCTTCGCCCGCGGCATCGCGCCGGGCGAGACCTTCGAATACCGCTTCCCCGTCGTGCAGTCCGGGACATACTGGTACCACGCGCACAACCTCGACCAGGAGCAGCGCGGCCTCTACGCGCCCATCGTCATCGAGCCCCGCGGCGGCGACCCGGTGCGGGCCGACCGCGACTACGTGGTCCAGCTTTCGGAGTGGATCGACGCCCCGCCCGCGCGGGTGCTCCGCAACCTCAAGCGCGAGCCCGGCTACTACAACTGGAACCGCCGGACCCTCGTGGACCTCCTGCGCGACCTCGGCCGCGCGCCGGACGGCGAGGCGCGGCGGGCCGTGATCGCCGACCGGATCGAGTGGGGCCGCATGCGCATGGACCCCACCGACCTGTCGGACATCTCGGGCGCCGGCTACGTGTTCCTGGCCAACGGACTGCCGCCCGCCCGCCCGGCCAACCTCGTGTTCCGGCCCGGCGAGCGCGTCCGCCTGCGCCTCGTGAACTCGGGCGCGATGACCTACTTCGACGTCCGCATCCCAGGCCTCCGGATGACGGTGGTGCAGGCCGACGGCAACGACGTCCAGCCCGTGGAGGTGGACGAGCTCCGCATCGCCGTCGCCGAGACCTACGACGTCGTGGTCGTGCCGCGGGAGGGGCGCACGTACCAGATCCTCGCCGAGGCGACGGACCGGACGGGGTGGGCGCTCGCCCAGCTCGCGACCGGGCCGGACGCGCCGGCGCTCGCGCCGCCCGCGCACCGGCCGCGGCAGCTGCTCACGATGGCGGACATGAACATGGCGCCGGGTCCGACGGGGCTCGACCGGGGAACGCCGCGGCCCGAGCGCGACCGGCGGGGCCACGTGTGGCCGCCGTCCGGGATGGGCCACGGCGGCCACGCCATGCCGGGGGGGGCCACCGCCTCGCCGCCGGGCCACGCCGAGCACCAGGCGCTGCAGGGCGCGGGCCAGGCGGCGCACCAGGGGATCCCGGGGAATCCGCATGTTGGGCACGGCGCCGCACCGGCGGCCGGGCAGGGGGCGGCGACGGCACCCGACCCGGTGGCGCACGACACGGGCGCGCCGCCCGGCGCCCGCGTGCTGTCGTACCGGGACCTCCGCCCCCTCCGGCCCGACCCGGAGTGGCGTGCGTTCGACCGGATCATCGAGGTGCGGCTGACGGGCAACATGGAGCGCTACATCTGGTCGCTCAACGGCAACGAGTTCTGGGCGGCGCAGCCGATCGAGGCGCGCCACGGGGAGCGCCTGCGGATCAGGTTCGTCAACGAGACCATGATGAACCACCCGATGCACCTGCACGGCATGTGGATGGTGCCCGACCTCGGCTGGGGCGCCTTCAACCCGCGCAAGCACGTCGTCAACGTCCGTCCCGGCACCGCCCTCGACGTGGACGTGATCGTGGACGCCTTGGGCGACTGGGCGTTCCACTGCCACCTCCTCTACCACATGGAGGCGGGCATGATGCGGCTGTTCCGCGTCCTGCCGGCGGCGGGCGTGGGCGGCGCGGCGCCGCCGCGCGCGCATGCCCACTGAGGGCGGGGAGGCGAGGACGATGAGCCGCCCCCCTGTCGCCCGCCTGGCGGCCGCGTGGCTCGGGGCCGCCGCCCTTCTCCTCCCCGCCGCGGCGGCCGCCCAACAGGGGGGGGCGCCGCGGCCGGAAACGCCGGGCATCGACGCCCGGCGCCCTCCGCTCTACTTCGGCGCCGCGCTGTTCGACCAGAACGAGATGCGCAGCAACGGCCGCGGCGCGCCGATCTACGCATGGGAAGGCCTCGCCTTCTACGGCACCGACTACAACCGTGTGTGGGTCAACACGCGCGGCGAGACGGCTCGCGACCGGGGGGGCCTCGAGCGTGCGGAGGTCCAGATCCTCTACTCCCGGCTGCTCGGCTACTACTGGGACATCCAGGGCGGAGTCCGACACGATTTCCGGCTCAGTCCGCGCGGCGGCACGCCGGCGCGGACCTACGGCGTCGTTTCGCTCCAGGGGCTGGCGCCCGGCTTCTTCGAGGTGCAGCTGCAGGCGTTCATTGGGGAGAAAGGCGTGCTGCTCGGGCGCGCGTCCGCGTCCTACGACATCCTGATCACCAACCGCCTCGTGCTCCAGCCCGAGTTCGAGCTGAACTTCGCCGCCGGCTGGGACCGCGAGGCGCTGATTGCGCCGGGCCTCTATCGCGTCGAGACGGGGGCCCGGCTGCGCTACCACATCACGCGCGAGTTCGCGCCGTACATCGGCTTTTCCTACGAGGCGTTCACGGGGGGCGCGTCCGGCCTGTCGCGGCGCCTCGGCGATCGGCCCTCCCAGTCCACCGTCGTGGCCGGCGTCCGCCTGTTCTTTTGACGGGCGGCCACCCCGCGGGGCCGCGTAAGCGGCGCTCCCCTCCGGCGTCATACCGGAAGAATGGGGCGAACCGCGCTCCGCCACGCCGAAGGGACATCAGCCGCATGCGCACCATCGCCGCAACCACCGCGCTTTCGCTTCTCGCGGCCCTTGCCGGACCCGCCGCGGCCGCCGAGCCGCCGTTCCGCCTCGCCATGATGGACATGATGCCGATGGGCGGGGGGACGGCGCCCGCGCCGATGCAGGCGCCGGGATCGATGCCCATGGGCGACAACGCGATGCGGATGGGCTCCTCGCAGCCACCCGCCGCGCCGTCCGCCGGCATGCCCATGCGCGACGACGCGATGGCCATGGGGATGGCCGGAGGCGGGCAGGCCGGCGCCATGGGCGCCAACCAGATGTGCGCGATGATGCAGGCCATGATGCAGGCGATGATGCGCTCGGGCGGTGCCCAGGGCGCCATGGGCCCGATGGGCGCCGCCCCGTCGCCCGCCGCGCCCGCGGGCTCCGCGGCCGCGATGCAGGGCAGCTCGGCGGCGCGCCTCGAGGGGCGCATCGCGTTCATCCGGGCGGAGCTGCGCATCACCGACGCCCAGGCCCGGGCCTGGGACACCTTCGCCGCGGCGCTCCGGGCAAGCCGGAACCATCTCGACGAGGCGCGGGAGGTGCTCCACACGGCGACCGGAGCCGCCGATCCCATGGCGCGGCTGCAGGCCTACGAGGCCCACCTTGCGGCGCGCGCCGAGGCGGTGCGGTCGAGCCGCCTCGCCTTCGACGCGCTGTTCGCGCAGCTCGACGACGCCCAGAAGCGCGCGGCGACGGGGCTCATGCTGCCCTTCATCGGCGCGTTCTGACGTCCCGTGCGCCGCGCCGCCGCGCTGGCGATCGCCCTGGCGCTGGCCGGCGCGGGCGGGGTGCGGGCGCAGGGCTCGCCCGACGACCACGCCGCGCACCACCCGCCCGG
>JAIEOO010000283.1 GCA_019750475.1 Acetobacteraceae bacterium
GCCCGCGCGCCGGAGGAGCTGGCGGCGGGCGCCGCCTCGCTCGCGGATCTCGCCGCCGGCCGCGCGCGGGGGGAGACGCGGCTGCGCCTCCAGCCGCCCGGGCCCGGCCGCGGCGCGCACGCCGTGGCCGAGATCGCCACCGACGACATGCCCTTCCTGGTGGACAGCGCCATGGCCGCGCTGGCCCAGCAGGGCCGCGCCGTGCGGGAGCTGCTGCACCCCATCCTCGATGGTTCCAGCCTGATGCGCATCACCATCGGCGCGACGGGCGGGGCCATGCTCTCGGGCGGCCGCCCGCCCGGCGACTGGCCGGCGGTGGAGGCGGCGCTGCGCCGTGCCATGGCCGATGTGCGCGCCGCCGTCGCGGATTTCGACGCCATGGCCGCGCGGCTCCGCGGCGCGGCCGCGGAAATGCCCCCCGATGGCGGGGAGGCGGCGGAGTTCCTGCGCTGGCTGATCGAGGACAATTTCGTCCTGCTCGGCCACCGCAAGCTGCTGCGCGACGGCGACGGCCTGGCCGTCGTGGCGGCGGAGAATCTGGGCCTGCTGCGCGACGCGGCCCTGCCGGTCTTCGACGCGCTGGAACACCTGCCGGCGGTGAACCCGCGCGTCCTCGAGAGCCTGGCGGAGCCCGTGCCCATCACGGTCGCCAAGGCGAACATGCGCAGCACGGTGCACCGGCCGCAGCACGCCGACGTGGTGGCGACGCGCATCCTCGGCCCCGACGGCGCCGTCATCGGCGTGCGGCTCTTCCTCGGGCTCTTCGCGGCCGCCGCCTACAACCGCAACCCGCTCTCCATCCCGCTGCTGCGCGCCAAGGTCTCCCGCATCATCGCGGCCGCCGGCGTGGCGCCCGAGAGCCATGACGGCCGCGCGCTGCGCAACATCCTCGACACCTGGCCGCGCGACGAGCTGTTCCAGGCCTCGGAGGCCGAGATCCTGGCCGGCGCCCGCCGCGCGCTCGACCTCGCGATCCGGCCGCGCGCGGCGCTGCATCTCCGCCGCGACCCGTTCGGCCGCTTCGTCTCCGCCATCGCCTGGCTGCCGCGCGACGGCTTCGACACGCGGCTGCGCACCCGCGTGGGAGAGATGCTGGCCCGCGCGCACAACGGGCGGCTCTCGGCCTTCTACATCGCCCTCGGCGACGCGCCGCTCGCGCGCGTCCACTACATCATCGGCACCGACCCGGCACGGCCGACGGAGGTGGACGGCGAGGCGCTGGAGGCCGCCGTCACCCTCGCCGCGCGCGGCTTCGGCGAGCGGCTGGCCGCCATGCTGGCGGAGGAGCGCGGCGAGGCCGAGGCGGCCGCGCTGCTGGCGCGCTGGCCGCGCGACGCCTTCCCGGCGGCCTACCGGGAAACCGCGACGGCACTCGAGGCCGTGGGCGACATCGCGCTCGCCGAGCGCGCGCTGGCGGAGGCGCGTCCCGCGGCCCGCATCGTCCAGCACCCCGGCGCGGCCGCCGGCGTGATCGAGCTGCGCCTCGCCGTGCCGGGCGCGCCGCTGGCGCTGGCCGACGTGATGCCCCTGTTCGAGAGCCTCGGGCTGCGCGCGCTCGAGGAAGTGCCGGCGCGCCTGTCGCCCGCCGACGGCGACGTGGCGCTGCACGTGTTCCGCCTCGACAGCATGGGGGAGTACGACGCCGACGAAGGGCCGGCCCTGCTCGAGGCGCTGGACGCGCTGATGGCCGCGCGCGCCGAGGCCGACGGGTTCAACCGCCTGGTGCTGCGGGCCGGGCTCACCTGGCGCGAATGCTGGCTGCTGCGCGCCATGTTCAAATGGCTGAAGCAGGTGGGCCTCGCCTTCTCGGTCGAGACGGTGACGGCGGCGCTCGCCGCCGAGGCGGAGGCGGCGCGGCTGCTCGTCGGCCTGTTCCGCGCGCGCTTCGAGCCCGGCGCGGCGGCCGACGAAGCGGCGCTGGAGGCCGAGTGGGACGCGCTCATGGAGCGCGTGGCCGACCCCGACGCGGACCGCATCCTGCGCCGCTTCCGCACGCTGCTGGACGCGATGCTGCGGACGAACTTCTTCCAGGAGAAGGACTACCTCGCCTTCAAGCTGGACAGCGCGCAGGCGGGCGAGATGCCGCCCCCCCGGCCCTGGCGCGAGATCTTCGTCCACTCCGCCCGGATGGAGGGCTGCCACCTGCGCGCCGGCCCCGTCGCGCGCGGCGGCATCCGCTGGTCCGACCGGCGGGAGGATTTCCGCACCGAGATCCTGGGGCTGATGAAGGCGCAGCGCCTGAAGAACGTCATCATCGTGCCGACCGGGGCGAAGGGCGGCTTCGTGCTGAAAGGCCATGTGCCGACCGAGCGCGCGGCGTTCCAGGACGCGGGGGTCGCCGCCTACCGCACGCTGGTGCGCGGCATGCTGGACCTGACCGACAACCTGCACGGCACGGAGGTCGTCACGCCGCCGCGCGTGCGGCGCCGCGACGGCGACGATCCCTACATCGTCGCGGCGGCCGACAAGGGCACCGCCACCTTCAGCGACATCGCCAACGCGCTGTCGGCCGAATACGGCTTCTGGCTGGGCGACGCCTTCGCCTCGGGCGGGTCGGCCGGCTACGACCACAAGGCCATGGGCATCACCGCCCGCGGCGCCTGGGTGATGATCGAGCGCCACTTCCAGGAAACGCTCGGGCGATCCATCCAGGAGGCGCCGTTCGACATGGTGGGCGTGGGCGACATGTCGGGCGACGTGTTCGGCAACGGGCTGCTGATCTCGAGGCAGGCGCGGCTGCGCGCGGCCTTCGACCACCGCCACATCTTCCTCGACCCCGACCCGGATCCGGAGGCCAGCCACGCCGAGCGCGAGCGGCTGTTCGGCCTGCCGCGCTCCTCCTGGGCGGATTACGACGCGGCGCGCATCTCCAGGGGCGGCGGCGTCTTCGCCCGCAACCTCAAGACCATCCCGCTGACGCCCGAGGTGCGGGAGATGCTCGACCTGACGGGGGACCGCGCCGAACCCGCCGAGGTGATGCGCGCCATCCTCCGGGCGCGCGTGGACCTGCTCTATTTCGGCGGCATCGGCACCTACGTGAAGGCGAGCCACGAGAGCCAGGCCGAGGCCGGCGACCGCGCCAATGACGCGCTGCGCGTCGACGGGCGCGAGCTGCGGGCGAAGGTGGTGGGCGAAGGCGCCAATCTCGGCGTGACGCAGGCGGGCCGCATCGAGGCGGCGCGCGCCGGAGCCCGCATCAACACCGACGCGCTCGACAACTCGGCCGGCGTCTCGACCTCCGACCACGAGGTCAACATCAAGATCCTGCTCGCCGACGCCGAGGCCGAGGGCGTGCTGACCCGCCGCCAGCGCGACGAGCTGCTGGCCGCGATGACGGACGAGGTCGCGGGCCTCGTGCTGCGGGACAACGCGCTGCAGTCGCTGGCCGTCTCGCTCGACGCGCTGGAGGGGCCGGCCGCGCTGCCCGCCCAGGCGGCGCTGATGGCGCGGCTGGAGGCGGAGGGCTTCCTCGACCGGGCGGTCGCGGGCCTGCCCTCCACCGCCGAGCTCGACGCGCGCATCGCCGCCGGCGACGCGCTGACCCGGCCGGAGCTCGCGGCGCTGCTGCCGGTGGCGAAGCTCTGGCTCGGGGAGGCGCTGGCGACCTCACCGCTGCCCGACGACCCGGCGCTGGAGGAGCTGCTGATCGGCTACTTCCCGGCGCCGCTGCGCATCGCGCCCTTCCTGGCCTTCGCGCGGCGCCACCGCCTGCGGCGGGAGCTGGTGGGCACGGCGCTGACCAACATGGCGGCGAACCGCCTCGGCCTCGCCGCGCTGGCGCATCTCGCGGGCCAGGCGTCGCCGGCCCAGGCGGTGCGCGCCGCCTGGCTCGTCGCGCGGCTGCTCGATCTCGAAGCGGCGTTCGACGCGGCCGATGCCGCCCCCGCCCCGGCGGGCGCGCGGCTCGACGCCATGCTCACGCTGCGGCGCCTGCTGGCGACGACGGCCGCGGGCCTGCCGGCGGAGGA
>JAIEOO010000199.1 GCA_019750475.1 Acetobacteraceae bacterium
AACCCGACCGACCCCTTCTGCTCGCGGCTGGGCATCGCCGGCCGCAGCGAGGCCGACCTCCTGGCCGGCGCCCAGGACTGGCGTGGCGCGGCGGAGGCGCTGGGCCAGGTCCTCGCGGCGGCGCCTGGCGGTCCGGGTCCGCTGGCGGCGCCGCTCCGCCGGGAGTTGCTGCGCGCCGCCGCCTTCCTGGCGCTGGCCAACGATGCGGCCGGTCTCTCCGAGCTTCACGCGCGCTACGCCGGCCGCATCGGCGACGACGCGGTGAGGGCGGCCTTCGAGGCGATCACGGCCGAGGCCGGCGCGCCGCGCGACGCCGCGGCGCTGCGGCGCGAAGTGGCCCGGGCCAGGGCGATCGCGGACGGCCTCCGCACGGTGCAGTGACGCGAGCGGCCCTGAAGAGGCACCCGTCAGCGCGCCTCTCCAGGGTCCCCCGTATCGAGCGCGCAGGGAGGGCCACCACCCGTCGCGGCGAGGCGCGGTGGGGGGCGGCGTCGGGTGGCGGTGTGGGTGCCGGTGTGGCGGCTGAGTACCAACAACCGCCCGTACCGCCGGCCGGTTAACAACCCGTCTCCACCCATGGGCCACCATCGCGCCATGGATGCCCCGCGCCCCAGCCGGCACGATCTCATGGAGCGACGGCTCGCCTGGATCGAGCAGCGCCAGCGCGTGCTGGCCGAGAACGTCTCCAACGCCGACACGCCCGGCTTCCGGCCGCGCGACGTGACGCCGTTCCGCGAGGTCCTGCAACGGACCGCGCCGGAGCTGGCCCGGACCAGCGACCGCCACCTCCGCCCGGCGGGCGACCCGCAGGTGCGGCGCGACCGGCAGGCGGCGGAAGTGGCGCCCAACGGCAACGCCGTCTCGCTCGACCGCGAGGCGCTGCGCATCGCCGAGACCGACCAGGCCCACGCCCTCACGCTCGGGCTGCAACGCCGCTGGGGTGCCATGTACCGCACGGCCCTGGGCCGCGGCAGCTGAGAGGACCCGTCGCATGAACCTCGACCGCTCGATCGCCGTCTCCGCCTCCGGCATGGCCGCGCAGTCCGCCAGGCTGCGCGTCGTGGCGGAGAACCTCGCGAACCGCGACACCACCGGCGACGCGCCCGGCGCCGAACCCTATCGCCGCAAGACCGTCACCTTCCGCTCCCAGCTCGACCGCGCGTCGGGCACGACCACGGTGCAGGCGGCGCGCATCGGCACCCAGCCGGGGAACTTCCCCGAGATGTACGAGCCGGGCCACCCGGCCGCCGACGAGCGCGGCTATGTGCGGCGGCCGAACGTGGACAGCCTCGTCGAGGTCATGGACATGCGGGAGGCGCAGCGCAGCTACTCCGCCAACCTCTCGGTGCTGGAGACCACGCGCGCGATGCTGATGCGCACCATCGAGGTGCTGCGCGGATGACCGGCGGCATCACCGGAGCCCTCCGGGCCTATGGGGCCACCGCCGCCGGCACGCCCGGCCAGGGCCTCTCGGCCTCCGGCGTCAGCTTCGCCGACGCGCTCGGCGAAGCGGCGCAGCGCCTCGAACAGACGACGCGCGAGGCCGACGCCGCCACGCAGGGGGCGCTGCGGGGCGAAGTCGGCACGACCGACGTCGTGCTCGCCGTCTCGCGCGCGGAGGACGCGGTCCAGCTGGCCGTGGCGGTGCGGGACCGCGTCATCTCGGCCTATCAGGACGTGATGCGGATGAACATCTGATCCGCCCGTCGAACGGGGGATCGCCGTCGCCAGGAGGGCGGCGGAGCGCCGCGGGAGGCGGCCGGGCCATGACGCACAGCGACACCATCGCCATCGCCGGGCAGCAGGCGCTGTGGGCCGCGCTGCTCGTCGGCGGGCCGCTCCTCGCCGGCATGCTGGTCATCGGCGTGGCGGTCGCGCTCGTGCAGGCGCTGACGCAGGTGCAGGAAGCCTCGCTCGCCTTCGTGCCGAAGATCGTGCTGCTCGGCCTGGCCATGCTGCTGGGCGGACCGGCGGCGATGGGCGTGCTGCGCGCCTTCGCCCTCACCCTGTTCGACCGGGTCGTGGCCGCGGGCGGCGCCCCGTGACGGCGCGCCGGTCGGGCCCGCGGCCGTGAACGAGCTCGCCCCTGCCGAGCTCGCCTTCGCGGCGATGCTCCTCATCGCGCGCCTCGGCGCCTGCGGCATGCTGCTGCCGGGCCTCGGGGAAGCGACGATCCCGATGACCGTGCGGCTCGGCCTCGTCCTGACGCTCGTGCCGCTGCTGCTGCCGGCCCTGGCGCCGCAATTGCCGACCGCGCCGGACGATCCGGCCGCGGCGGTCCGGCTGATCGCGCTCGAGGTGGCCATCGGGCTGTGGATCGGCTTCCTGGCGCGGCTCGTCGCCCTCGCCCTCGCCCTCGCGGGGCAGCTGGCGGCGGGCTTCATCGGCCTGTCGAGCATGATCGCGCCCGACCCGAACTTCGGCGCGCAGGGGACCGCCCTGTCCACCTTCATGGGCCTCCTCGCCGTCACGCTGGCCCTGGCCAGCGGCCTCTACGCCCTGCCGCTGCGCGCGCTGGCGGAGAGCTACGCGGTGCTGCCCGCGGGCGGGCCCTTCGCCGTGGGCGCGGGCGCCGAGGCCGTCGCGCGCGGCGTGGCCGCGTCCTTCGAGCTCGCGCTGCGCCTGTCGGCGCCGCTCCTGCTGCTCGCGCTGGTGGCCCAGGCCGCGACCGGCCTGCTCTCCCGCGTGGCGCCGCAGGCCCAGGTCTTCGTCGTGGCCGCGCCCGCCCAGACCATCGCCGGCCTGCTGCTGCTGGCCGTGCTGCTGCCCGCCATCGCCTCCCACTGGGAGGAGGCGGCCCGTGCCGCCTGGTCCATCCTGCCGGGCCTCGGCTGAGCGATGGCCGAGGAGCAGGACGCGGAGGACCGCACGGAACCCGCCTCGCCGCAGCGGCTCAAGAAGGCGCGGGAAGAGGGCGACGTCGCGGTCTCGATCGATGCCGTCCATGTCGCCACGATGGCGGGCGCCGGCCTGGCCCTCGCCATGGCCGCGCCGTCGGCGGGGCGCGCGCTGCTCGACGCCGGGCGGGACGTCTTCGCCGGCGCCGCGACGACGACGGCCGGGGACGCCCTCGCCGATCTCCTCTGGGCGGCGCTTCCCCTGGCCCTCGGCGTGCCGGCGCTCGGCGCCGCAGCGGCGCTCGCCGCCGGCCTGCTGCAGACGGGCTTCCTGCTGTCCGGCAAGAATCTCGTGCCGAAGCCGGAGAAGCTCAGCCCGATCGCGGGCTTCAAGCGCCTGTTCGGGGAACAGGGCTGGACGGAGTTCATCAAGAACCTGCTCAAGCTCGGCATCGTGGGGGCGACGCTGTGGTGGAGCGCGGGCGACGCGGCCGCCCTCCTCACGGCGCTGGCGCAGGGGCCGGAGACGCTGGCGGGGACCGCGGCGTCGCTGCTCGGCGGTCTCCTCGCCGCGGCGCTCGCGGCCATGGCCGCGCTCGCCGCGGCGGATTACCTGTGGATCCACCAGCGCCGCGCGCGCCGCCTGCGGATGAGCCGCCAGGAGCTGCGCGACGAGATGAAGGAAAGCGAGGGCGATCCGCATCTCAAGGCGCACCGCCGCGCGCGGATGCGCCGCCAGTCCCGGCGGCGGACCCTGGCGGCCACCGCGCAGGCGACGGTCGTCGTCACCAACCCGACGCACTACGCCGTCGCGCTCTCCTACGACCGCGGGCGGGACGCGGCGCCGCGGATCGTCGCGAAGGGCGTGGACGAGCTGGCCGCCCGCATGCGCGAGACGGCCGAGCGCCACGGCGTGCCGATCATCCCGAACCCGCCGCTCGCCCGCGCCCTCCATCGCCTCGACGAAGGCACGCCCGTCCCCGAGGAGCACTTCAAGGCCGTGGCGGAGATCATCGCGCTCGTGATGCGGCTGCGGGGTCCCGCGGCATAGGCGGTTCGCCGGAGCGGCCCCCCGACCGCGCGCCGCCGGCGGGCGCGGGCGCGGATCCGCTCAGCGGCGCCGCTGCGCCGCCTCGTCGATGGCGGCCTGGGCCTTGCGGGCGGC
>JAIEOO010000060.1 GCA_019750475.1 Acetobacteraceae bacterium
GCGCTGCTCGCGGAGCTCGGCCCGGCGCACGGCGCGCGGCGGCTCGCCCTGCGCGAGGAGCGCGGCCTCCTGTTCTCCGAGGTGGCCGAGGCGCTGCGGCTGATCCTGACCGGCGAGCGCCACCCGGTGCCGCTGGTGGACGGCCACCTCGGCGGCGCCCTGCTCGCGGACCGGATCGTGGTGGGGCGCGAGGCCGTGGAGATCCGCGGCGCCGGCGGCTCGTCCTTCGCCGCGGCGCTCTCCATGCGCGAGTACCCGGCGACGACCTTCCCCGGGATGCTCGACGCGCTGCTGGGCGCGCCCTACCGGCACTGCCTCACGCAGTCCTTCGGCTTCCTGCCGAAGGAGGCGGCGCACGCCGTCCTCACGCGCAAGCAGAACCAGATGCTCGCGGCCGGCGACAAGGCCCGGAGCCAGGCCGACGCGCTGTCGGAGGCGGCCGACCTCCTCGCCTCCAACAGCTTCTGCATGGGCGACCACCACCTTTCGCTTGCCGTGTTCGCGGACGCGCCCGCCCGCCTCGCCGCCGTCGCCGCCGAGGCGCGGCGCGACCTCGCCGAGTGCGGCGCGGTGGTGGCGCGCGAGGATCTCGCCCTAGAGGCGGCGTTCTGGGGCCAGCTGCCGGGCAACGCGCGGCTGCGGGTGCGGCCGGGCGCGGTGTCGTCGCGCAACTTCGCGGCGCTGTCGCCCTTCCACGGCTTTCCCGCGGGCGCGGCGGAGGGGCACTGGGGCACGCCGCTCGCACTGTTCCGCACGTCGGGCGGCACGGCCTACCGCTTCCACCTCCACGCGCCCACGGACACCGTTCGCGACCTCGGCAACGTCTTCGTCGCGGGGCCGTCGGGCTCGGGCAAGACGACGCTGATGGGCTTCCTGCTCCTCATGGCCGAGCGCCAGAACGCGACGGTGGCGTTCTTCGACAAGGACCGGGGCGCGGAGATCCTCGCCCGCGCCGTGGGCGGCTCCTACCTGGTCCTGCCCTCCGGGCGGCCCACGGGCCTCGCGCCGCTGAAGGCGCTCGGGGACACGCCGGAGGACCGGGACTTCGTGGTGCGGCTCGTCCGCGCGCTCGCCGGCGCCCCGGACGGCGCTGCGCTCGCGCCGGAGGAGGAGCGTCGGCTCGCGCTCGCCGTGGGGGCGGTGATGGCCCTGCCGCCCGAGGCGCGGTCGCTCGGCGAGCTCCGCGCCTTCCTCGGGCAGGGCGACGCCGACGGGCCGGGCGCCCGCCTCGAGCGCTGGTGCCGCGGCGGCGCGCTCGGCTGGGTGCTCGACAACGAGGAGGACTGCGTGTCGCTCGACGCGCCCTTCCTCGGCTTCGACGTCACGGCGGTGCTGGACGACGCCGCGGCGCGCGGGCCCGTCCTGTCCTACCTGTTCCACCGCGTCGAGCGGCTGCTCGACGGGCGCCGCCGCGTCGTGCTCGCGGTGGACGAGTTCTGGAAGGCGCTGCTCGACCCCGCCTTCCGGGCGCTCGTGAACGACAAGCTGAAGACGATCCGCAAGCTCAACGGCCTCGTGGTGCTGGCGACGCAGTCGCCGGCCGACGCGCTCCGCTCGCCCATCGCGCACTCGATCGTCGAGCAGTGCCCGACGCTGCTCCTCCTGCCCAACGGGCGCGCCGACCGGGCCGACTACCGCGACGGGCTGAAGCTGACGGAGGCGGAGTACCGCGCCGTGCGCGAGGACCTCGCGGTGGCCGCGCCCGGCAGCGGCCGGCGCTTCCTCCTGAAGCAGGGGAACGCGTCCGTCGCGTGCGAGCTCGACCTCGGCGGCATGGACGACCTGGTGGCGGTGCTGAGCGGCCGCGCGGGCACGGTGCGGCTCGTGGAGGAGCTCGTGGCGGAGCTGGGGCCCGAGCCGGAGCGGTGGCTGCCGGAGTTCCGGCGGCGCTGGCGCGCGGCGGCGTGACACCTGGGGCAGGAGGAAGGGGAACGAGGATGGAAAGCACCGGACGATGGGGGGCGGCGCTGCTGGCGGCCGCCCTGGCCGCGGCGGCGCCCGCGCGGGCGCAGTGGACGGTGATCGACCCGTCCAACCTCGCGCAGGCGGTGGAGCAGGTGCGGCAGCTCCAGGCGCAGCTGCAGACCATGCAGCAGCAGTACGCGCAGATGCAGGAAACGTTCCGCGCGATCTCGCACCTGCCGCAGGACGCCTTGGTGTCGCTCGGCCGGCAGCTCGACGTCGGGCAGTTCCGCAACGCCCTGCCCGACGCCGGCGCGCTGGCGGGGATGCTCGGCGGGGGCGGCGGCCTGGACGCCGCGGCGCGGCGCTTCCTCGAAGGGGGGCGCGTCTACGCGCCGGCCGAGGGCGCGGGCGACTTCCCCGGCGCGGAGATGCTGCGCAACGCCCGCTCCATCGCGGCCGCGCAGGGCCTGGCCGACGGCCTGTTCCGGTCGGCGTCGGCGCGGATCGAGGCGCTGCGGGGGCTGGAGGGGATGCTCGCCGGCGCCCCGGACGCGAAGGCGGTGGCGGACGTGCAGGCGCGCATCGCGCAGGAGCAGAGCTTCATCGGGGCCCAGCAGGTCCAGGCGCAGGCGCTTTCCCTGTGGCAGCAGGCCCAGGTGCGCGCCGAGCAGCAGCGCCGCGAGGAGCAGAGCCGGGGCGAGATCGACCGGCTCATCGAGGAAGCGAAGAGGCGCGGCGGATGATGGTGCGACACGCGAGGCACGCCGCGACTGCCGTTGTTCTTCTCGCGCTGGCGGCGGGTGCCGCGGGCGCGCAGCCGCCGCCGCGCGGCGGATCCGATGCGACCGCGCCGCCCGCGTCGCCGCCGCGCACGGTGACGTGGTACGCGGACAATCCCCAGGCGAGGGCGCGGGTGGAGCTTGCCTGCCTCGACGACCCCGGCCGGCTCAACCGCCACCCCGACTGCATCAACGCGCGCCAGGCCGGCGTGGAGCTTGCGCTGCGCGATGCACGCTGGCGGAACGGCACGCTGAATCCAGACGACCCAGCCTTTTGGGCCGCTCGGCCTGAGGCGAGGCAAGCCCAACTCACGATGTGCCGGAACTCGCCGGGCATCCAGAACTGCGCCGCGGCGCGGCGCTCCCTGGAGGCCGAGGCCGGCCTCGCGCGGAGGTAGCGGCGCGTGGGCGGCGGCGACATCCAGTTCGCGATCTTCACATACATCGTCGCGCAGGTGGAGACGCCGCTGGTCGCGGCGGTGTCGGGCGTGTTCGGGGCGTTCCTGCAGTTCGTCGCGGCGCCCCTGCGCGCGGCGCTCGTGCTCTACGTCGCCCTCACCGGCCTCCTCGTCATGCGGGGCCAGTCGGTCGAGCCGGGATCGGTGGTGCTTGGCCGTTTGATCCGAATGTGCGCTGTGGTCTGGCTCCTCACTGGGACCGGTAACTACCAGCAGTGGATCCACAACTTGTTCTTCCAAGTTCTTCCAAACAGCCTCGCCGATGCGCTGACCGCTGGCGGCATTGCGCCGGTGTCAGCGCGTAACTTCGATCAGGTGTGGCTTGCCTCGTGGCGTGCTGGCCTCGAGGTGTGGCGGGCGTCGGGCTACACCGAGATCGGCAAGCAGTTCTGCGTGATCCTGTTCTGGCTCGCGGGGATCCTGTCCACGGTCTTCTGCTTCGCGATCTGGCTCGTGTCCCGCGTCGTCCTCGCGCTCTACATCGCGATCGGCCCGCTCCTGGTGGGCCTCGCGCTCTTCCCCGCCACGCGCGCGGTCTTCGAGCGCTGGATCGGCTCGCTCGTCTCCTGCGTGATCCTCCAGGTCACGACGGTGGTGCTGCTGTTCGTCGTGCTCGCCGTGCTCCAGCGCGTCGTGGGCACCGTCGGCTCCATGCCCGCGGGCGAGAGCATGTCGATGATCCAGGTGCTGCTCGCCGGGATCATCTTCTTCGCCGTGAGCGGCTTCGTGGCCTTGCAGCTGCCCGCCGTCGCCTCCTCGCTCGCCGGCGGCCTCCACTTCCACACGGGAGCCGTCGCCCGCCTCGTGGGGGGCGCCGTGGGCACCACGGGGCGCGACGCGCCCGACGGGCGCGGCGGCACGCGCCG
>JAIEOO010000313.1 GCA_019750475.1 Acetobacteraceae bacterium
GAGGGCCTGCGCTTCGCCATCCGCGAGGGCGGCCGCACCGTCGGCGCCGGCGTCGTCGCCGCCATCACGAAGTAAGCCGCCGGCCATGGACAGCCAGAACATCCGCATCCGCCTCAAGGCGTTCGATCACCGCGTGCTCGATGGCAGCACGCGGGAGATCGTGAACACCGCGAAGCGGACCGGTGCGCGGGTGCGGGGTCCCATCCCGCTGCCGACGCATATCGAGCGGTTCACGGTGAACCGCTCCCCCCACGTGGACAAGAAGTCGCGCGAGCAGTTCGAGATCCGGACCCATCGCCGCCTTCTCGACATCGTGGACCCCACCCCGCAGACCGTGGACGCGCTGATGAAGCTCGACCTGGCCTCGGGCGTGGACGTCGAGATCAAGATCTGAGGCGCCCCATATGTCTTCCCAACGCACAGGGCTTCTCGCGCGCAAGCTGGGCATGTCCCGCCTGTTCAAGGAGGACGGCACCGCCGTCCCCGTGACGGTGCTGCATGTCGACAATCTGCGCGTGGTGGCGACCCGCACCGACGAGAAGGACGGCTACACCGCCGTTCAGCTCGGCCTCGGTCGGGCCAAGCCCAAGAACGTCAGCAAGCCCAACAAGGGCCATTTCGCGAAGGCGGGCGTCGAGGCCCCCGCGGTGGTGCGCGAGTTCCGCGTCTCCGCCGACGCGGTCGTGGACGCCGGTTCGGCGCTGACGGTCACGCATTTCGTTCCCGGCCAGAAGGTGGACGTCACCGGCACGAGCAAGGGCAAGGGCTTCGCGGGCGCCATGAAGCGCTGGAACTTCGCGGGCCTCGAGGCGTCGCACGGCGTCTCGATCAGCCACCGCTCGCATGGTTCGACCGGTAACCGCCAGGATCCGGGCAAGACCTTCAAGAACAAGAAGATGGCCGGTCATCTGGGCCAGGAGCGCATCACCACGCAGAACGTCGAGGTCGCCGGCCACGACGCGGAGCGCGGTCTGCTGCTGCTCAAGGGTTCGGTGCCGGGCGCCAAGGGTGCGCTGGTGATCGTGCGCGACGCGGTGAAGATCGCGCGCCCGTCCGACGCGCCCTTCCCGGCGGCCGTGGCCTGAGGAACGAGACGATGCAGGTCAAGGTCATCTCCCTCGACAACGCCGAGGCCGGCGAAGCCGACCTCCCCGATGCGATCTTCGGCGCCGAGCCGCGGGCCGACATCATGGCGCGCGTCGTGCACTGGCAGCTCGCGAAGCGCCGGGCCGGCACGCACAAGGCCAAGGGCATGGGCGAGGTGTCGGGCACGACGAAGAAGCCCTATCGCCAGAAGGGCACCGGCTCCGCCCGCCAGGGCTCGCTGCGCTCGCCGCAGTTCCGCAAGGGCGGCGTGGTGCATGGCCCGGTCGTGCGCGACCACGGCTACTCGCTGAACAAGAAGGTCCGCCGCCTCGGGCTGATCTCCGCGCTCTCGATGAAGGCGAAGGAAGGCAAGCTGATCGTCCTCGACGCCGCCGCCGGCGGCGCGGACGTGAAGACGGGCGCCATGGCGAAGCGGCTGAAGGCGCTCGGCTGGACCTCCGCGCTCGTGGTGGACGCGACGGTGGATGAGGGCTTCGCCCGCGCCGTCCGCAACATCCCGAACGTGGACGCGCTGCCGACGATCGGCGCGAACGTCTACGACATCCTGAACCACGACGTGCTCGCGGTGACGCGCGCCGGCGTCGAGGCCCTGAAGGAGCGCCTGGCATGAGTGCCTCGACGGCGAAGGCTCCGAGCAAGCCGAAGGCCCTGCCGCCCATCGGCAAGGAGCGCATGTACCAGGTGGTCATCGCCCCCCTCGTGACCGAGAAGGCCACGGGCATGAGCGAGCGCGGCCAGTACGCGTTCAAGGTGGCGAAGGACGCGTCCAAGCCCGAGATCAAGCAGGCCGTCGAAGGCCTGTTCGGTGTCAGCGTGGTCGCGGTGAACACGCTGGTGGTGAAGGGCAAGTCCAAGATGTTCCGCGGCCGTCCCGGCCAGCGTTCGGACTGGAAGAAGGCGATGGTGCGCCTGGCCGAGGGTCAGAGCATCGATCTCACGACGGGGCTCTCGTAATCCCATGGCGCTGAAGAACTTCAACCCGGTCACGCCGAGCCTCCGCGGCACGGTGCTGATCGACCGCAGCGGCCTGTGGAAGGGCAAGCCGGTGAAGGGGCTGACCGAGGGTCAGCACTCCACGGGCGGGCGCAACAACCACGGGCGGATCACGACGCGCTTCCGCGGCGGCGGCCACAAGCAGGCCTACCGCATCGTGGACTTCAAGCGCCGCGCCAAGTTCGGCGTGCCGGCGACGGTCGAGCGCCTCGAATACGATCCGAACCGGACCGCCTTCATCGCCCTCATCAAGTATGAGGACGGGGAGCTGTCCTATATCCTCGCGCCGCAGCGCCTGAAGGTGGGCGACGTGGTGGTGGCGGGCGAGCGCGCGGACATCAAGCCGGGCAACGCCATGCCGCTGGGCGCGATCCCGGTCGGCACGGTGATCCACAACATCGAGCTGAAGCCGGGCGCGGGCGGCAAGGTGGCGCGTTCCGCCGGGACCTTCGCCCAGCTCGTCGGCAAGGATGCGGGCCTCGCCCAGATCAAGCTGATGTCCGGCGAGCTGCGGACGGTGCGGGCCGAGTGCATGGCCTCCATCGGCGCGGTGTCCAACCCGGACAACAGCAACCAGCAGATCGGCAAGGCCGGCCGCATGCGGTGGATGGGCTTCCGCCCGCACAACCGCGGCGTGACCATGAACCCCGTCGACCACCCGCATGGCGGTGGCGAGGGCCGGACCTCCGGTGGCCGTCACCCGGTGACGCCCTGGGGCAAGCCGACCAAGGGTGCCAAGACCCGTAACAACAAGCGGACGGATCGCAACATTCTGCGCCGCCGCCACGCGACGAAGGGCTGACGGCCATGCCGCGCAGTGTCTGGAAAGGGCCGTTCGTGGACGGCTACCTCCTGGCGAAGGCGGAGGCCGCGCGTGCCTCCACCCGCAACGAGGTCATCCGCATCTGGTCCCGCCGTTCGACCATCCTGCCGCAATTCGTCGGGCTGACCTTCGGCGTGTACAACGGCCGGAAGTTCCTGCCCGTGCAGGTGAACGAGAACATGGTGGGCCACAAGTTCGGCGAGTTCTCGCCGACGCGCACCTTCGGCGGCCACTCCGCCGACAAGAAGGCGAAGCGGGGCTGAGATGAGCAAGCCGAAGCATCCGCGCGGCCTGGCCGAGACCGAGGCTCAGGCGATCACGTACAACATCCGCGTCTCGCCGCGGAAGCTGAACCTGGTCGCCGCGATGATCCGCGGCGCCCCGGCGCAGAGCGCGATCGCGACGCTGTCCTTCAGCAAGCGCCGCATCGCGCAGACGGTGAAGAAGACGCTCGAGAGCGCGATCGCCAACGCCGAGAACAACCACCAGCTCGACGTGGACCGCCTCGTGGTGTCCCGCGCCGAGGTGGGTCGCGCGATCGTGATGAAGCGCTTCCACGCCCGCGGCCGCGGCAAGTCGTCGCGCGTCGAGAAGTGGTTCAGCCACCTGAAGATTGTCGTCGCCGAGCAAGAGGCGCCGAAGGCGGAGGCCGCGTAAGATGGGTCACAAAGTCAATCCGATCGGGCTGCGCCTCGGCATCAACCGGACCTGGGACAGCCGCTGGTACGCCGGCCGCGACTACGCGAAGCTGCTGCACGACGACGTGAAGCTGCGCGACACGCTGAAGGAGCGCCTGAAGTCCGCGGGCGTGTCCAAGGTCGTGATCGAGCGTCCGGCGAAGAAGCCCCGCGTGACGATCCACGCCGCCCGCCCGGGCGTCGTGATCGGCAAGAAGGGCGCCGACATCGAGGTGCTGCGCAAGGACCTGACCGCCAAGGCCGGCGCCGAGGTCTCGATCAACATCCTCGAGATCCGCAAGCCGGAGCTCGACGCGACGCTGGTCGCCGAGAGCATTGCGCAGCAGCTGGAGCGCCGCGTGGCCTTCCGCCGCGCGATGAAGCGCGCCGTGCAGTCCGCCATGCGCCTCGGCGCC
>JAIEOO010000339.1 GCA_019750475.1 Acetobacteraceae bacterium
GCCCGCGCCGCCCCGGGGGGCGGCGGGTGCGGCGCCAGGGCTCCCTCGGCGAGCGACTGCGCCGGCATGGCGAGCGGCGCCTCGGCCGGAGCCGGCCGCCACGGCAGGATCACGTTCACGACGGCGCCACCCAGGTCTCGGAGGCCGGACGCCCCCCGCGCGCGAGGCGCGCCCGCGCCGCGGGCCCGGCGGCGAGGTGGAGCGTCGCGCCCGCCTCGTCGGGATCGAGGCCGCGGGCCGTGCCGCCCTCCACCTCGGCCGCGACCCCCGCGAGTCCGGGGCCGGCGAAGCGCAGCGACACCCCCTCCCCCACCCGCCGCGCGGCGACGAGCCGCGCGAGGCCGGGCACCGGCGGCGCGTCCTCCGCCCAGCGCAGCCGCCAGCCGACCCGCCAGGCCTCGCCCGGACGCGGCCCCCGCGCCGGGCGCCAGGCGAGGGCGATGTTGTCGTGGTACTCGTCGCGGGCCGGGAGCTCGAGCAGCCGCAGCACCCCCTCCCCCCAATCGCCGAGCGGCTCGGTCCAGAGCGAGGGGCGGGCGTCGTACCGCGCCTCCTCGTCGCCGAAGGCGGCGAAGCCGCGCCGGCGCTGGAGCAGCCCGAAGCCGCGCGGCGACGGCGCCGGCAGGTCGGTGACGCGGGGCGCCGCCGGGTTGTCGAGCGGCCGCAGCAGCCGCTCGCCGGCAGTGGTCTCGAGCAGCAACGCGTCGCTGTCATGCACGGCCGGGCGCCGCTCCCCGGGCGGGGCGTGGCCGTACCAGAACATGGAGCTGGCCGGGGCGATCCCGACATCGAGGCCGGGAACGCGGGCGTAGAGGGCCGCCCGCACCTCCATCACCGTCGCCGTGCCCGGGCTGACCGTGATGGCGTAGGCCCCGGCGAGCGACGGGCCGTCGAGCAGCGCGTGCACCGTGGCGCGCGTCGCGCCGCCGGCGATCCAGAAGGCGCGGAAGCCCGGGAATTCCTCATGCCCCCCGAGCCCGAGCGCCAGGCCGCGGGCCGAGAGGCCGTAGGCCTGCCCCTGGCCCAGGGCGCGGAAGTAGGACGCCCCCAGGAAGGACACGACCTCGTCCCAGCGATCCGGCGCGTTGAGCGGCCAGAGCAGGCGGAAACCGGCGAAGCCGAGGTCGCCGCCGGCGGCGGGGGCGTGGCGGAACGCGGCCGCGTCGTAGGCCCAGGGCCGGGCGGCTCCGTCCTCCACGAGGTTGAGCGCGACGCGCGGGCGGAACAGGTAGCCGCGGTGAAAGGGCATGACGCGAAACCCGCCGAGGGCGGGCGGCGCGGCCTCGAAGGCGAGGCGGCGATAGCCATCGTAGTCGAGCGCGGCGAGCGCCTCGGGCAGCGCCTCGTCCGGCGGGGCGTAGGGCGCCGCGGCCAGCGCCGCCGCCATCGCCTCGACCGCGGCCGCGAGTCCGCCACCGTTCCCCGCGCCGGCCGGCCGCGCGCCAGCCGCCAGCGCCGTCAGGAGCACGCTCCTCCGCCGCACACCCACCTCCTTGGACCCGCTGACCGGGCAACGGCGCGGCCCCGGCCTGGGTTGCGTCGGGCGGGGTTCACGGCGGCCGGACGGGGCCTATGCTGCCCGCCGTCCCAGCCAGCACAGGATGCGTCGACCGACATGCCCGCCCTCGCCAGCCGCCTCGCCGAAGTCCAGGTTTCCGCCTCCGTCGTCATGGGGATGAAGGCGCGCGAACTCGCGGCCAAGGGCATCAAGGTGATCAGCCTCAGCAACGGGGAGCCCGATTTCGCCACGCCGGCCCACGCGATCGAGGCCGCGCACCAAGCGGCGCTGACGGGCGACACGAAGTACCCGCCCCAGGGCGGCACCGCCGCGATGAAGGCCGCCGTCATCCGCAAGTTCAAGCGCGACAACGGCCTGGACTTCACGCCGGACGAGATCCTCGTCACGAACGGGGGCAAGCAGGCGATTTACAACGCCCTGATGGCGACGCTCGACGAGGGCGACGAGGTCGTGATCCCCGCGCCCTACTGGATCTCCTACGCCGACATGGCGAAGGTCGCGGGCGGCAGGCCGGTCACGGTGAACTGCCCGCAGAACAACGGCTTCAAGCTCCGCCCCGAGGATCTGGAGGCGGCGATCACGCCGAAGACCAAGTGGGTGATGCTGAACTTCCCCAACAACCCGACGGGGGCCGCATGCTCCCGCGCGGAGATGAAGGCGCTGGCCGAGGTGCTCCTCCGCCACCCGCATGTCTGGGTGATGACGGACGACATGTACGAGCACCTCGTCTATGACGGGTTCGAGTTCTGCACGATCGCCGAGGTCGAGCCGCGGCTGAAGGACCGCACCCTCACCGTCAACGGCGCGTCCAAGACCTACGCCATGACGGGCTGGCGCATCGGCTTCTGCGGCGGGCCGGCGAACCTCATCAAGGCGATGTTCAACATGCAGGGCCAGGCGACCTCGGGCGTCAGCACGGTGGGCCAGGCCGCCGCCGCCGCCGCGCTCGACGGGCCGCAGGAGCTGGTGGCCGAGCGCGCCGCCGAATACCGCGCCCGCCGCGACTTCGTGGTGGACGCGCTGAACGCCGCACCCGGCATCGCCTGCCACAAGCCCGAAGGCGCCTTCTACGTCTTCCCGAACATCGCCGGCTGCCTCGGCAAGACGACGAAGGGCGGGCGCAAGCTGGAGACGGACACCGACTTCGCCCTCGCCCTGCTCGAGGAAGCGCATGTCGGCGTCGTCCAGGGCGCGGCCTATGGCATGAGCCCCTATGTCCGCATCTCCTACGCGACCGGCATGGAGGAGCTGCGCGAGGCGATGGCCCGCATCCAGGATTTCTGCCGGGGCCTCGCCTGAGCATGGCGTCGCCGCTGATCCGCGAGGGCCGCGATTCCGACGCGGCCGGCTTCATCGCGCTGATCAGCGGCTGCTGGGCGGAATATCCCGGCTGCGTCTTCGACCTCGACGGCGAATTGCCGGAGCTTCGGCACCTCGCCTCCTGGTTCGCCGGTCAGGGCGGCACGCTCTGGGCGGCCGAGCAGGACGGGGCCGTCATCGGCATGGTGGCGACGCGCCCCATGCGCCAGGACGAGGCCTGGGAGATCTGCCGCCTCTACGTGTCGGCGGCGGCGCGCGGCACGGGCCTCGCCCACCGGCTGCTCGACACCGCCGAGGCGCATGCGCGGGCGAACGGGGCGCAGCGCATGGTCCTCTGGACCGACACGCGCTTCGAAGCCGCGCATGCCTTCTACGAGAAGCGCGGCTACGTCCGGCAAGGCGCCATCCGCATCCTCGACGACCTCTCGAAATCGCTCGAGTTCCGCTACGCCAAGCCGGCGCGCGGCGTCGTGGTCGAGGCGCTCGACGCCGCCGCGGCCGCGAGCGCCGAGCGGCGGCTCGTCGCCATCCTCACGGCCTGCGTCGCCGCCGGGGCCTCGGTCTCCTTCCTGCCGCCGCTCGATCCCGCGACGGCCCGCGCCTACTGGAAGGGCGTGTCCCAGCAGGTGGCGGCGGGGCGCATCGTGCTCCTCGTCGGTTGGGTGGAGGGCGAGCTGGCGGGCACCGTGCAGCTCGACCTCGAGACGCAGCCGAACCAGCCGCGCCGGGTCGAGGTGCAGAAGCTGCTGGTCGATCCGCGCTTCCGCCGGCGCGGCCTCGCCACCGAGCTGATGCGCCGCGCGGAGCAGGCCGCGGCCCGCCTCGGGCGCCGGCTCCTCACGCTCGACACGCGCGAAGGAACGGCGGCCGCCTCGCTCTACCGGACGGATGGCTGGCACGAGGCCGGGCGCATCCCCGAACTCGAACTCGACGAGGCCGGCGTCGAGCGCGACGTGGTGTTCTTCTGGAAGCGGGTGGCGTGACCGTCATCGCCTGCCTGCACACGGCCGCGAGCAACGCGCCCCTGTTCGACGCCGCGGCCGGGGCCGGCATCGCCCTCCGCCACGTCATCCGCGACGACCTGCTGCGCGAGGCCGAGGCCGCCGGCGGCCTCACGCCCGGCATCGCCGCGCGGACGGCGGCGGCGCTGCGCGAACTGGCGGCGGAGGCGGATGCCGTGCTGCTCACCTGCTCCACCCTCGGCCCGGCCATCGCCGGGA
>JAIEOO010000165.1 GCA_019750475.1 Acetobacteraceae bacterium
CAGCGCCAGCGCCACCCCCATGGCGAGGGCGGCCGCGACCAGGCGCGGCGCCGCGCGGCGCAGCCGCCGGTCGGGGATGAGCTGGCCGCGCCGCGCCAGGATCACGGCCAGCGCCCCCGCATTGGCCCAGGCCGCGAGCGTGGTGGAGAGCGCCACGCCCACATGCTGCAGCGGCCCCATCAGCAGCAGGTTCAGGGCCAGGTTCAGCGCGACGCAGGCGATGCCGATCTTCACCGGCGTCGCCGTGTCGCCGCGGGCGAAGAAGCCCGGCACGAAGACCTTCACCAGCACGAAGGCGGGCAGGCCGCAGGCGTAGGCGACCAGCGCGTGGGAGGTCAGCCGCGCCTCCTCCGCCCCGAAGGCGCCGCGCTGGAACAGCCCAGCCAGGATGGGCAGGGCCAGCACGGCCAGCGCCACCGCCGCCGGCAGGGTGAGCGCGAGCGAGATCTCGATCGCCCGGTTCATCGAGCGATGGGCGGACAGCGCCTTGCCGCCGTAGAGCTGCGTCGCCAGCAGCGGCAGCAGCGCCGTCGCCACCGCCGCCCCGATGACGCCGAGCGGCAGCTGCGCCACGCGATCGGCGTAGTAGAGGAAGGACACGCTGCCGGAGGGCAGGAAGCTCGCGATGATGACGTCGATCGCGAGGTTGAGCTGCGTGACGCCGGCGCCGATGAGGCCCGGGACCATCTTGCGCAGCACCTCCCGCACCTCGGGCGCGAGCGAGGGCAGGCGGAAGGGGTTCACCGCCATGCCGGCCTGCGCCGCCGCCCACATGACGAAGAGCAGCTGCACGAGGCCCGAGACGGTCACGCCCCAGGCCAGGGCGTGGGCCGGCGTCGCGACGAAGGGGGCGAGCGCGAACAGCGCCGCCATGGAGAGGATGTTGAAGAAGATCGGCGCGGCGGCCGCGGCGGCGAACTTGCCGAGGCCGTTCAGCACGCCGGAGACGAGCGCCGTCAGGCAGATCAGCGGCAGGTAGGGGAAGGTGATCCGCGTCAGCTCGACCGCGAGGGCGAATTTCTCCGGCCGCTCGGCGAAGCCCGGGGCCAGCACGTGCATGATCTGCGGCATGGCGAGCAGCCCGGCCACGGTCAGCAGGGAGAGCCAGAGCGCCATCAGCGTCGCCATGCGCTCGGCGAGCTGCCGCGCCGCCTGCTGCCCGCGCTGGGTCAGCGCCTGGGCGAAGGCCGGCACGAAGGCGGCGTTGAAGGCGCCCTCGCCGAAGAAGCGGCGGAACAGGTTGGGCAGCTTGAGGGCGACGAAGAAGGCATCCGCCATCGGCCCGGCGCCGAGCTTCGCCGCGATCAGCATGTCGCGCGCGAAGCCCAGGACGCGGGAGACGAGCGTCCAGGCACCCACGGTGAAGACGGAGCGGAGCATGGGGCGAGGCTAACGCCGCGGTCCCGGCGCGGCGGTCACGCCCGGGACGGGCCGCGCGGCGCACCGGCCACGCGGGGCCATGGGTTGGGAGGGGGGCGAGGCCACGCCCTCCCCGGCAGGATTACTTGATCTTGCCTTCGCGGAAGACGACGTGCTTGCGGGCGACCGGGTCGTACTTCTTCAGCTCGAGCTTGCCGGTGGCCGTGCGGGTGTTCTTCTTCGTCACGTAGAAATAGCCGGTGTCGGCCGTCGAGACGAGCTTGATCAGGATGGTGTTGGCCTTGGCCATGGCAGTGACTTTCGGATCCGGTGCCGGGAGAAGGCGCGTGTTGTAGCCAGGGCGACCCGCGCGTCAAGCTTTTCGGCGGCGCCCCGTCTTCATGGGCTTCATGCGCGCGGCGGGACGCGGGCGCCCGGAGGCGCTTCCACCGGGGCCGCCGGCCCCCAGGAGCAGCTCGAACACCAGGCTGCCGGTCTGGGCGTTCGCTTCCCGCAGCCGGGCCTCGACATCGTCGCCGATGGCGATGCGCTGGCGGCTGCGCTTGCCGATGAGCGCCCGGCCGCCCTCGTCCGGCATCCAGAAATCATCCGGCAGCGCCCGCATGGGCACGAGGCCGGAGGCCCCCGTCTCGTCCAGGGTGACGAAGACGCCGAAGGGGTGGATGCCCGAGATGCGGGCCGCGAAGATCGCGCCCACCCGTTCCGACAGATAGGCCGCGAGGTAGCGGTCCACCGCGTCGCGCTCGGCCGCCGCCGCGCGGCGCTCGGTCGCGGTGATGTGCTCCCCCGTGTCGGGGAAGCGCGCGGCCTCGGCCTCGGTCAGCCCGTCGCCCCCGAGCTTGAGCCCGCGGACGAGCGCCCGGTGCACCAGCAGGTCGGCGTAGCGCCGGATCGGGCTGGTGAAGTGGGCGTAGCGCGGCAGGGCCAGGCCGAAATGCCCGATGTTGTCCGGCGCATAGGCCGCCTGGGACTGGGAGCGCAGCACCGTCTCGTGGATCAGCCGCACATCCGGCCGGTCCCGCGTCTTGTCGAGCAGGCGCGCGAAATCCCGCGAATGCAGCGAGCCCTGGGGCGGCAGGGCGAGGTCCATGGTGGCGAGGAACTGGCGCAGCCCCTCCAGCTTCTCGTCCGAGGGCGGCGCGTGGATGCGGTACATGCAGGGCTGGCCCAGCCGCTCCAGCTCCTCGGCGGCGCAGACATTGGCGGCGACCATGAACTCCTCGATCAGCCGGTGGCTGTCGAGCCGGGCGCGCGGGATGACGGCCTGCACGTTCCCCTTGGCGTCCAGCAGCACCCGCCGCTCCGGCAGGTCGAGGTCGAGGGTGCCGCGGCGCAGGCGGGCGGCCAGCAGCGCCTCGAACGCGCCGTAGAGCCGGTCCATGTGGCCTTGCGGCAGCCCGGCCGGGTCCGTCCCGGCGTCGCGCGCCTCCTGCGCCTTCTCATAGGTCAGGCGCGCCCAGCTCCGCATCAGGCCGCGGCCGAAGCGGTGGCGCAGCTTCGTGCCGGATTTGTCGAAGACCATGTCCACGAAGAGGCAGCCGCGATCCTCCTCCGGGCGCAGGCTGCACCATCCGTTGGACAGCGCCTCGGGCAGCATGGGCACGACGCGGTCGGGGAAATAGACGCTGTTGCCGCGCGCCCAGGCCTCGCGGTCGAGGGGCGAATTGGGCGTGACGTAATGCGCCACGTCGGCAATGGCGACGACGACGCGCCAGCCTTCCGCGACCGGTTCGGCGAAGACCGCGTCGTCGAAATCCCGCGCATCCTCGCCGTCGATGGTGACGAGCGGCGTCTCCCGCAGATCCTCGCGGCCGCGCAGCGTGACGCCCCGGGCCTTCTCCGCCTGCTCGAGCGCCTCGGCCGGGAAGATCTCCGGGATGCCATGGGCGTGGATGCAGATGAGGGAGACGGATTTCGGCTCGCCCACCTTGCCCAGGCGCTCGACGATGCGGGCCGGGCGTAGCCCATAGGGACGCCCAGGCATCGGCTCCGCCAGCACGATCTCGCCCGGATGGGCGCCGGCCGAATCCTCGGGCGCGATGGTCCATTCGGCGCGCTGCTTGCGGTCCGTGGGGACGAGGCGCCCTTCCTGGTAGATGCCGAGGATGCGGCGCTTCTCCTCCGAGGGCAGGCGCTTGACCGTCCGCCCCTCGTAGAGCTCGCCCTTGATGTGGCGCAGGCGTGCCAGCACCCGCTCCCCGGGGGCGAGGGCCGGCTGACCCCGCCGTTCGGGATGCATGTGGATGAGGGGCTTGCCCTCCCCCTTCCAGCCGATCGGCCGCGCCAGCGGGTCGCCATCCGCGTCGGTGCCGAACACCTCCACCACGGCCATGTCGGGCAGGCGCTCGGGGGCGCGCAGGGTGCGGCGGCCGACCGGGGCGGCGCTGCCCTCCACTTTCATCTCGGAGAGGAGCTGGCGGAGCGCCGGGCGCTGCTCGGTGCGCAGGCCGAAATGGCGGGCGATCTCGGTCTTGCCGACGCGGCCCTGGGCCGAGGCGAGGAAGGCGCGGATCTCCGCCTTGGAGGGGAGGGCCGGCGCCTCGGCGCGGCGGGGCAAGCCCTTCTCGGCCTTGGGCTGGCGGCGGGAGGGGCGCGGCGCCGCCTCCGTCACGCGGCGGCGGGGTGCCTCCAGGGCCGGCACGGGTTCGGCCTGCGCCTTGGCGCGGCGCGGCGGCTCGGTTGGCTCCGGCTT
>JAIEOO010000074.1 GCA_019750475.1 Acetobacteraceae bacterium
GACCTGCTGCCACAGCGCATCCTCCTCCTGAGGCGACAAGGATGCACCACTACTCCCCGGGACTACACACCTAGCCCGGCAGGCCTCGCTCCTCCGTTCGCCGCAACTGCCGCAAGGCCCTGGCGAAGGCCGTGGTGGCCTCCAGCACCTCCATCGTTCCGAAGGCGAGGCTGAGGTTGATCCTGGCGCGCAGGAACACGCCCTGCCCCGCCAGCGCCGCCGCGAGGCGCCGCAAGGCCGGCCGCCCGGCCACGGCGTGCAGGGTCATGCAGGTCGCCGGGCCGTCCAGCCGGTAGGCGCCGTGCAGGCCGGCGGCGGCCAGCGCCATCTCGAAGCCGTCCCGCAGCGCCGCACCGGCCTGGGCGAGGGCGGCCGGCACGGCGGTGACGGCGAGCCGGTCCAGCACGGTGTGGGCCGCCGCGGCGGCGTGCCCCTCCAGGCCGGGAACCGGCGCGTGGTTCGCCACGCGCCCGAGGAGGCCGGGGTCGCCGGACAGCGCCGCCATGGGCAGGCCATTGGCCAGATCCTGGCCGTGACAGAGGAGGTCCGGCGCGATGCCGCAGCCGAGGGTGGCCCCCCCGAGCCCCAGGCGCAGGAAGCTGCGCCGCTCGTCGAAGATCACCAGCGCCCCGTGCCGCCGGGCCGCGGCCTGGACCACGCGCGGCCAGTCGCCGGGCGAGCCCGGATCGCCGGCCGGATCGGCCAGGATGGCGGCCACGCCCCCGCCATCGGCCAGGAGCGCCGCTTCGAGCGCGGCCACATCGCCCGGCGCGGCGCGGCGGAGCGGCCCCTCCACCGGGGCGGCGTCGAACCCCACGCCCGCCGCGATGACGGCGCGCCGGCCGGTGGCCGCCCGCGCGACCGCGATGGCTGCCGCCAGGGCCGCGTCGGCACGCGGCAGGAACAGGGTCTGGAACCCGCTGGGAAGCGCCGGGGACAGGCGCGCCGCCAGTTCCGCCGCCAGCACGCTGGGCAGCCCGGCGATGCCTTGCGCCGCCGCGCGCGCGATGCTGCGCGCCACGGCGGGGTCGCCATGGCCGAGCAGCACGGCGCCGTCCGCGTTGTCCAGGTCCAGCAGGCGCTGTCCGCTTCCGTCGGTCAGATGGGCCCCGCGGGCGTCGCGGATGAGCGGGAAGGCGTCGCCCTGCCACGCGGCCATGGCGTCCGCGGCCCCCGTCCCGTCCTCGGCCGCCGGGTGGCTGGCGCTGAGCACGGGGTTCGGCGGCGGGGTATCGAGAGGCATGGGACGCTCCTGACCGGGAAAGCCGGCGGCGCCACCACCCCGGGGCTCAGGGGGAGATCGGGGGGGAAGATCCCGGGAGGGTGGGCCACCGGCTCCGACTTTGGCTTGCCCGATGCCGGCCATCTGGCGCTGTGCGCTTCGGCACATCCTCAGTCCGTCCTCCGTCGCCGATGGGCTTCGACCGCGGCTGCGCCGGGGCGATCCGCGATCGGCCGCCGGGCGCGATGGGGCAGCCATTCCTGCGCCGCCGGTTTCGTCTCCGACCATGCCAGCCATGGTGTTACGCCTTCCTTTCCGTCGCGGCCGGGAGGGCCGCATCCGGCTCGGGCGTAACAGCGCCGCCCCGATCGGTGTGATGGCAGGGTTTCGATGCCCCACATCGGGCCCGCCGATGGGCCTGGCTGGACGGCCGGGCGGATGGCAGGCATGCCCCCGTTGCGTCGGGATTGCGGCAGGGCTGGCGGTGTTTGCGCCGCATTGCCGCGTTACGCCGGTGCGTGACGAACGGGACGGCGGGCGATGAGCGGTTCAGGCTGGAAGGGCAGGCGGGTGCTGGTGACCGGGGGGGCGGGCTTCCTCGGCTCCAACCTCTGCCACGCGCTGGCGGCGCGAGGCGCGCGCGTCACCGCGCTCGACGCCATGATGCCCGAGGGCGGGGCGAACCGCGCGAACCTCGAAGGCGCGGGCGTCATGCTCGTCCGCGGCGACCTCCGCGACACCGAGCTCCTCTCGCTCTGCCAGGGCACCGAGGTGCTGTTCAACATGGCGGCGCAGACCAGCCACATGGGCGGCCAGCGCGACCCCGTCGCCGACCTCGGGATCAACGCGGTCGCCCAGGTGCGCCTCGTGCAGGTGATGCGCGAGGCGGCGCCGCAGGCCGTGGTGGTGCACGCCTCGACGCGCCAGTTCTACGGCCGGCCGATCAAGCTGCCGGTGGACGAGTTGCATCCGGTGAACCCGCCCGACGCCAACGGCGTGTCGAAATGGGCGGGGGAGCAGTACTGGCTGCTCGAGAGCCGCGTGCTCGGCCGGCCGGTCGTCTCGCTGCGGCTGACCAACTGCTACGGCCCGCGCCTGCGCATCGCCGACGCGCGGCAGACCTTCCTCGGCATCTGGGTGCGCCGCCTGCTGGAGAACGAGCCCTTCGAGGTCTGGGGCGGCGCGCAGCTGCGCGACCTGACCTATGCCGACGACGTCACGGACGCCTTCCTGGCCGCGGCCGAGCACGCGGCGGCGCTCAAGGGCCAGGTGTTCAACATCGGCGGCTCCACCCCCGTGTCCCTGCTGGAACTGGCCGAGCGGATCATCGCCGCGAATGACGGGAAGGGGTCCTTCGTGACGAAGGAATTCCCCGCCGACCGCGCGCCGATCGACATCGGCAGCTACCACGCCGACGACCGCGCCTTCCGCGCCGCCACGGGCTGGACGCCGCGCATCGGCCTCGACGAGGGCCTGCGGCTGACGCTCGACTGGTATCGTCCTCGTTTGGCAGACTACCTCAACCTCTGAGCCCCCTGACCCCGAGGCCCCGATGAACGCCCCCCTCACGACGATTCCCGTGGCCGACCCCGGCGCTGGCTACCGCGCCCTCAAGGGCGAGATCGACGCCGCCGTCGCCCGCGCCCTGGCTTCCGGCTGGTACATCCTCGGCCGCGAGGGCGAGGCCTTCGAGGCCGAGTTCGCCGCCTGGCAGGGGGCCGCGCGCGCCGTCGGCTGCGCCAACGGCACGGACGCCATCGCGCTCATCCTGCGGGGCATGGGCATCGGCGAGGGCTGCACGGTCGCCACCGTCTCCCACACCGCCGTCGCCACCGTCGCCGCGATCGAGATGGCGGGGGCGACGCCGCTGCTGCTCGACATCGATCCCGACACCTACACCATGGACGCCGACGAGCTGGCCGCCGTGCTGGAGGAGCCGCCGCCCGGCCTGCCGCCGATCAAGGCGGCGATCCCGGTGCACATCTACGGCCAGGCCTCCGACCTGCCGCCGATGCTGGAGGCCTGCGCCGAAGCGGGCGTCGCGCTGATCGAGGATTGCGCGCAGTGCCACGGCGCGACGCTCGGCGGGAAGAAGCTCGGCACCTTCGGCGCCGCCGCCGCCTTCAGCCTGTATCCCACGAAGAATCTCGGCGCGCTCGGCGATGGCGGCGTGCTCGCGACCGACGACGCGGCGCTCGCCGACCGCATCGCCGCGATCCGTCAGTACGGCTGGAAGCGCCGCTACATCAGCGACCTCGTCGGCGTGAACTCCCGCCTCGACGAGCTGCAGGCCGCGATCCTGCGGGTGAAGCTCGCGCATCTCGACGCGCAGAACGCCCGCCGCCAGGCCATCGCGGCGCGCTACGACGCCACCTGCCGCGAGGTGGGGCTGGAGCCGCCGGTGCGGCGAGACGGCGCGGGGCACGTCTTCCACCTCTACGTGCTGCGCCACCCGAAGCGCGACGCCATCATGGAGGCGCTGAAGGCCCAAGGCATCGGCACCGGCATCCACTACCCGGTGCCGGTGC
The DNA here is from genome assembly GCA_019750475.1 of Acetobacteraceae bacterium. Classification (GTDB taxonomy): domain Bacteria; phylum Pseudomonadota; class Alphaproteobacteria; order Acetobacterales; family Acetobacteraceae; genus Roseococcus. The sequence continues at coordinate 3,751 of JAIEOO010000074.1, forward strand.
ACGAGCAGGGGGCCTATGCCGGCCGCACCGCTCTCGGCCCCGCCGGCTGCGCCGAGACCTCCCGCGCCGCGAAGGAGGTGTTCAGCCTGCCCATGTATCCCGAGCTGACGGATGAGCAGGTGGACCGGGTCTGCGACGCCCTGCGCCGGCTCTAGGACCGCGGGCTTGCGCCTGCCGCGGCCGGAGCGGGTGACGGTCCGGCTGGAATACCCGGGCGGCGGCCGCGTCGGCCCGGGCAAGGTCGCGCTGCTCGAGGGCATTCGGCACGAGGGCTCCATCGCGGCGGCGGCGCGGGCCCTCGGCATGTCCTACCCGCGGGCGCTCGCCCTGATCACCCAGCTCGAGGGCCTGGTCGGCGCGCCGGTGGTGGCGCGCAGC
>JAIEOO010000245.1 GCA_019750475.1 Acetobacteraceae bacterium
CCGGCCGCGGCGAGCGGCAGCAGCGTCAGGCCGAGGGCCGGCCACAGCCCGAGCGACGCGGGCAGGGACACCGGCGGCAGCGCCGGCCACTCCTCCCACAGCGGCGATTGCCAGGCGGCGAGGGTCGCGCCCGCGACGAAGCCCGCCAGCGCGAGCAGCATGCGCGGCGATCCGCCGCCCGCGGTGTAGAGCGTGCCCGATCCGCACCCGCCCGCCACCTGCATGCCGATGCCGAACAGGAAGGCGCCGAGCAGCAGCGCCCAGCCCGTCTCGAACACGTAGCCGCGCACCGGCTGGCCGAGCACCGAACCCGCCTCCAGCGCCGGCAGGAACAGCAGCGCGTGGGCGGCGACGAGCAGCAGCACGGCGCGGAAGCCGGCGCCGCGGCCCTCCGCGAGCAAGCGGCGGAAGGCGCCGGCGAAGCCGAAGGAGGCGTGCAGCAGCGCGACGCCGAGCCCCGCGCCGATCAGCCAGAGCAGCGCGAGGCGGGGCGTCGCCTGAGCCGCCAGGAAGGCGGCCCCGGCGGTGAGCAGCGCGATGGCGGACAGGGAGCGGACGAGCATGGGCGGCCGCATGGCACCCCGCACCCCGCGCCGTCCAGGCCCCGCTGGCGTCAGCGTCGGGCCGGCCCGAACTCCGCGAGGGACAGGTTCTGCTCCGCGAGGTCGGCCGCCACGCTGTCGGGCGCGACTTCCATCACGCGCCGCCAGTCGGCCCGCGCGCCCACCATGTCGCCCCGGCGCTGGCGGATGATGCCGCGCTCCAGCAGCCCCTCGGCGTTGTCGGGCTGCAGCGTCAGCGCGCGCTCGATCGCCTGCCAGGCGAGCTCCATGCGGTCGAGGTGACGCAGCGCCGCCGCCCGGAACACATGCGCCTCGGCCCGTTCCGGATCGACCGCCAGCACGCGCTCGAGGTCGTCGAGGGCGTCGGCGTAGCGGCTCATATGCGCCAGCACGACCGACCGATCCACCAGCAGGTCGGGGTCGTTCGGCGCGAAGGTGAGGGCGAGGGTCGAGGCGGCGAAGGCCCGGTTGGCGTCGCCCGCCATCATCCAGGCCTGGGCGGCCTGGCCGAAGACGGCGGCGCGGGCGGCGCTGCCCGCCCGGCTGCCCATGGCGAGGCGCTCCAGCCGCTCCGCGGCCCGGTCGGGCTCCCCCATGCCGATGAGGGCGAGGGCGTGGCAATGCCGCGCGCCCTCGCCGCCGCCGGTCTGGTCCCAGGCGGTGGCGAAGCGCAGCGCCTCCTCGGAATCGTCGCGCAGCAGGGCGAGGCAGCGGTCGTAATCCGGGCCGTCCGCGATGCGCGGCGGCTCGGGCGGCAGGGGCAGGGGCTCGGCCGCGACCATGGGCTCGGGCACCGGGCGGAGCCACCACCACGCGCCCGCGCCGCCCGCGGCGGCGACGCCGACGACCAGGATGGCGAGGAAGGGGGAACGGCGCGCCATGGGATGCGGGTGCATAGACCAAGGCGTCGCGCGGCGGAATGGCGGCCGGGCGCGGGCGCGCTATGTCGGCAGCATGGACCGCAACCTTCTGATCTTCGGCCTCGGCTACAGCGGCTCGGCCACCGCCCGGCTGGCGCTCCGGCGCGGGTGGCGCGTGCTCGCGACCTCCCGCGATCCGGCGCGGGTCGAGGCGCCGCCGGGCGTGGACGTGCTGCCCTTCGACCGCGCCGCCCCCGCCATCGCGCTCGCGACCCACGCGCTGGCCACGGCCGCGCCGGGGGAGGGGGGCGATCCCGTGCTCGCCGCCCATGCCGCGGCGCTGCGGGCGGCGCCGCATCTGCGCTGGATCGGCTACCTCTCGACCACCGGCGTCTATGGCGATCGCGGCGGCGCCGAGGTGGACGAAGCGACGGAGCCCAGCCCGGGGCAGGAGCGCAGCCGCCGCCGCGTCGAGGCCGAGGCCGCCTGGGCGGCGCTGCGGCCCGATGTCGCGCTGGACCTGTTCCGCACGGGCGGCATCTACGGGCCGGGCCGCTCGTCCCTCGACGAGCTGCGGGCCGGCACGGCGCGGCGCATCCTCAAGCCCGGCCACGCCTTCGGCCGCATCCATGTGCGGGACATCGCCCGCGCCGTGCTGGCCGCCGCCGCGCAGGACCCGCCGGCCGGGCGCCGCGTCCTGCACCTCGTGGACGACGAACCGGCGGAGCCCGCCGACGTGGTGGGCGAAGCCGCGGCCCTGCTCGGCGTCGCGCCGCCGCTGCCCGTGCCCTACGACCAGGTCGCCCCGCGCATGAGCGAGATGGCCCGCAGCTTCTGGGCCGAGAGCCGGCGCGTCTCCTCGGCCCGCACCAAGGCGCTGCTGGGCCTCGCGTGGGCCTTCCCGACCTATCGTGAGGGGCTACGCGGCATCCTCGCCGAGGAGCGCGGCGAGGCTTCGCCCGAGTAGGGCGAGGTCGGCGGGGGTGGAGAGGCGGTGGTCGCCCTCCTTCACCAGCGTGACCTGCACATCGCGGGAGGTCAGCGCCTCGGCGACGCGCAGGCTGTGCTGCCAGGGCACGTCGGCGTCGCGCTGGCCGTGCAGCAGCCGCACCGGGATGTCAAGCGCGATGGGGCCGCCGAGCAGCAGGTGGTTCCGCCCCTCCTCGATCAGGGCGCGGGTGATGGGGTAGGGGGCGCCGTACTCGCTCGGGCGGTGCCACAGCCCGTCGCGCAGGATCGCCTCGCGCAGCTCGGGCGGGAAGCCGGCCCACATCAGCTCCTCGGTGAAGTCGGGCGCCGGGGCGATGCCGATCAGGCCCGCCACCCGCTCGCGCCGGCGGAGCGCCAGCAGCAGCGCGAGCCAGCCGCCCATGGAGGAGCCCACCAGGATCTGGGGCCCCTCGGTGAGCGCGTCGAACACCGCGACGCTGTCGGCGAGCCATTGCCCGATCGTCCCGTCCACGAAGCGCCCGCCGGAGGCGCCGTGGCCGGAATAATCGAAGCGCAGGAAGGCGCGGCCGCGCGCCGCGCACCATTGCGCGAGGTGGCCGGCCTTGCTGCCGGTCATGTCGCTGTTGAAGCCGCCCAGGAACACGACGCCCGGCGACGCGCCGCGCAGCCGCCGCCAGGCGAGGGGGGTGGGGCCGAGCGTGCCGGTCTCTTCCTGCATGGGCGCGGCTTCGCACCCCGACCCCGCACTGGCAAGCGCGCTGGGCTGGCAAGCGCGCGAGGGTGCGCTAGGACCGCCCCAGATGCCGCAGCCGCCCGCCATCCTCCAGGTCCTCCCGGCGCTCGACGCCGGAGGCGTGGAGCGCGGCACGCTCGAGATCGCGGAGGCCATCATCGGGTCGGGCCGGCGCGCCCTCGTCGCCTCGGCCGGCGGGCGCCTCGTGCCGGAGCTGGAGGCGATGGGGGCGCGGCACGTCACCCTGCCGCTCGGGGCCAAGACCCCCTGGGGCATCGCCCGCAACGCGGCGGCCCTGACCGAGCTGGCGCGGCTGGAAGGGGTGGCGCTGATCCACGCGCGGTCCCGCGCGCCGGCCTGGGCGGGCCTCCTCGCGGCGCGGCGGAGCGGCGTCCGCTTCGTCACCACCTATCACGGCACCTACTCGGAAGGCTTCCCGGGCAAGCGCCTCTACAACTCCGTCATGGCGCGGGGCGAGCGCGTCATCGCCATCTCGGGCTTCATCGCCCGCCACGTCGCGGCGACGCATGGCACGGACCCCGCGCGGATCCGCACCATCCTGCGCGGGGTGGACCCGCGGCGCTTCGACCCGGCGAAGGTGCCGCCCAGCCGCGCCGCCGGCCTGCGCGCCGCCTGGCGCGTGCCCGATGCGGCGCGGGTCCTGCTGCTGCCCGGCCGGCTGACGCGGTGGAAGGGGCAGATGGTCGCGCTCGAAGCGCTGAAGGCGCTGCCGGAGGACGCGATGCTCGTGCTCGCCGGCGACGCGCAGGGGCGGGATTCCTACGTGGCGGAGCTGCGCGCCCGGGCGGAGCGGCTGGGCGTCGCGGCGCGGCTGCGGCTCCCCGGTCACGTCACCGACATGCCCGCCGCCCTCGCCGCGGCCGACATCGTGCTGCACGCGAGCACCGAGCCCGAGGCCTTCGGCCGCGTCGTGACCGAGGCGCAGGCGATGGCGCGCCTCGTCATCGCGAGCGACGCGGGCGGCCCGGTCGAGACGGTGGAGGAGGGCGTGACCGGCTGGCGC
>JAIEOO010000120.1 GCA_019750475.1 Acetobacteraceae bacterium
CGGGCGGGCGGGCGCCGGCCGGGCGACCGGACGGCGGGGCGGCGCGGCTGGAGCACGCTCCGCGAAGGCGGCATCGCCGGCGCGGTGAGTCGTTCTCTCGGAAGCGGCGGAGGCGTGATCCGGTGTTGGGGGATCGCGCTGGAGCGCGGGCTGCGGGGCGCGTGGCTCCGGCGGAGCGGGCGGCGGCGGGAGGGCGGCTTCGGCCGGCTCGGCTTCGGGCGACGCGGGTTCGTCCGGCGCGGCCTCGGCGACAGGCGGCTCGGCGGGTGGTTGCTGCGCCGGGATGGACCCATGCGGCGCGGCTTCGGCCGGCGCGGTCTCCGGCAGTTCGAGGAGCGCCACGGGCAGCGGCTCCGGCGCGGGCGCCGGTGCGGCGAGAAGCAGCGCCGCGCCGGCCCCGGCATGCAGCAGGATGGAACCGGCGAGGGCGGCGTGGCGGGTGGCGCGCATCCGCTACCGCTCGGGCTGGGCGACGAGGGCGACGCGCTGGATGCCGGCGCGGTTCACGATGCCCATGATCCGCAGCACCTCGCCGTATTCGACGCCGCGGTCGCCGCGGAGATGCAGCGCACGGTCGGGTGCGACCGCGTGCAGCGCCGTGAGGCGGGCGGGAAGCTCCGCCTTGGGCAGTTCCTCGGTGCCGAGGAAGACGCGACCGTCGCGCGTGACGCCCAACTCGATCGGCGGCTCCGGTGCGGCGAGGCGCGGGGCGGTTGCACGGGGAAGATCCACCGTCACGCCGGTGGCGAGCAGGTGCAGCTCCTGCCGTCGCTCCAGCTCGTGGCCGGGCTGCGGTTCGAGCATTTCAACGTGGATTTCACGAACAACCGCACGGGTGACCGGTTCCGGGTCGAGGACAACACGGTTTCGCCCCGGGTCGGCCTGATCTGGCGGCCGCTCGAGCCGCTGACCTTCTATGCGAGCTTCGCCAATTCCTACCTGCCGCGGGCGGGCGAGCAGCTGGCCTCCCTCACCCTCGCCAACCAGAATCTCCGGCCGGAGAGCTTCACGAACTACGAGATCGGCGCGCGCTACGACGTGGCGCCGGGGCTGGCGGTCACGGCGGCGCTCTACCAGCTCGATCGCACGAACGTCGCCGTCGCCGATCCGGCGAACCCCACGCGCTCCATCCTCGTGGACGGGACGCGGAACCGTGGGTTCGAGCTGGGCGTGCGCGGCGACGTGACCGACCGGTGGAGCGTGCTGGGCGGCTGGGCCGTCCAGGAGGGGGAGGTGACCAGCCGGCAATCGGCCACGGTCGCCCGCGGGAACGGCGTGCCCTTCCTGCCGCGCAACGCCGTGACGCTGTGGAACCGCTACCAGGTGCTGCCGCGGCTCGGCCTCGGCCTCGGCCTCGTTCACCAGTCGAGCTACTTCGCCTCGACCGACAACCGCGTGCGCATCCCGGGCTACACCCGCCTCGACGCCGCGGCCTTCTGGAGCATCACCGATCGCTGGGGGTTACAGGCGAATGTCGAGAACCTGACCGGCACGAAATACTATCCGGTGGCGGACAACAACAACAACATCTCGCCCGGCGCGCCGATCACCGCGCGCTTCGCGCTGACGGCGCGGTTCTGACGGGCGGGCAGGGTCGCACGGCCAGGTCGGCGCTCGCCGATTTGGCTGGCCTTTCCCGGCGTTCCGGTCCATACACCGACCTGCCCGGGCGGGATGACTGCCGCGGGCCCATCTCGCCGCGCCGCGGCGGGTTGTCCCAGAGCCTCCGAAGCCCCGAACGGAACACGGGTTTGGCGGCGTTTCCGGCCACATGGCTTCGCCGCGGGTGTCTCCTCGCCCCGGCTCCCATGTCCCCCGAGACGCCGCACGCCTCCCATCCGGACGGGTGCGGGCGCTCGACCCGGTCAGCCTGCCGTCGCCGGTTCATTCTGCGCCCGTGTTGGAACACGCGGGCCACTGAAGGACGACGCATGTTCGACAACTACTTCCGCAAGGACATTCCCTGGGGCGGCCAGATCCTGTCGCTCGAGACGGGCAAGGTCGCCCGCCAGGCCGACGGCGCCGTGATGGCGCGCCTCGGCGACACCATCGTGCTCTGCACCGCCGTCGGCAGCCGCTCGGTGAAGCCGGGCCAGGACTTCTTCCCGCTGACGGTGAACTACCAGGAGAAGGCATTCGCCGCGGGCAAGATCCCCGGCGGCTTCTTCAAGCGCGAAGGCCGTCCCTCCGAGAGCGAGACGCTGATCTCGCGCCTCATCGACCGCCCCATCCGCCCCCTCTTCCCCGAGGGCTTCCGCAACGAGGTGCAGGTCATCGCGACCGTCCTCTCGCACGACCTGGAGAACGATCCGGACATCGTGGCGATGGTCGGCTGCTCGGCGGCGCTGACGCTCTCCGGCATTCCGTTCTTCGGCCCGGTGGGTGCCGCGCGCGTCGGCTACATCGACGGCCAGTACGTGCTGAACCCGACGCTCGGCCAGCGCAAGCAGTCGAAGCTCGACCTCGTGGTCGCCGGCACGGCCGAGGGCGTGCTGATGGTCGAGTCCGAGGCCTCCGAGCTGCCCGAGGACGTGATGCTCGGCGCCGTGAAGTTCGGCCATGAGCAGTTCCAGGCGGTGATCCAGGGCATCATCGCGCTGGCCGAGGTCGCCGCGAAGGACGCCTGGGACGTCGCCGTCGAGGACCCCGCGCTCGCGGCGCTCAAGGCCCGCATCGCGGAGCTCGGCCGCGGCCAGATGGCCGAGGCCTACAAGATCACCGAGAAGCTCGCGCGTCAGAAGGCCGTGGGCGAGGCGAAGAAGGCCGTCGTGGCGGCGCTCGAGGCCGAGGGCGCGGACGTCTCCGCCGCCAAGGGCATGCTCAAGGACCTCGAGGCGGACGTCGTCCGCAACGCGATCCTCGACACGGGCCTGCGCATCGACGGCCGCGACACCAGGACGGTCCGCCCGATCCTGGCGGAGGTCGGCGTGCTGCCGCGGGCCCATGGGTCCGCGCTCTTCACCCGCGGCGAGACGCAGGCGCTCTGCGTCGCGACGCTCGGCACCGGCCAGGACGAGCAGATCATCGACGCCCTCGTGGGTGAGTACCGCGAGGACTTCATGCTGCACTACAATTTCCCTCCGTATTCGGTGAACGAGACCGGGCGGATGGGCAGCCCCGGCCGCCGTGAGATCGGCCATGGCAAGCTCGCCTGGCGTGCCATCCACCCGATCCTGCCGGAGAAGGAGAAGTTCCCGTACACGCTGCGCGTCGTCTCCGAGATCACGGAGTCGAACGGCTCCTCCTCCATGGCGACGGTGTGCGGCACCTCGCTCGCGCTGATGGACGCCGGCTGCCCGCTGGCGCGGCCGGTGGCCGGCATCGCCATGGGCCTCATCAAGGAGGATCGCGGCTTCGCCGTGCTGTCCGACATCCTGGGCGACGAGGACCACCTCGGCGACATGGACTTCAAGGTGGCGGGCACCGAGGCGGGCGTGACCGCGCTCCAGATGGACATCAAGATCACGTCCATCACCTTCGACATCATGCAGACGGCGCTCGAGCAGGCGAAGCAGGGCCGCCTGCACATCCTGGGCGAGATGGCGAAGGCCATCACCGGGGCGCGCACGGAAATGGCGGCCACCGCGCCGCGCATCACCGTGATCAACGTGCCGAAGGACAAGATCCGCGAAGTGATCGGCACCGGCGGCAAGGTGATCCGCGAGATCGTCGAGCAGACCGGCACCAAGATCGACATCGAGGATGACGGCACGATCAAGATCGCGTCCACCAGCCAGGAAGCGACCGACGCCGCGATCGCCAAGATCAGGGGCATCGTGGCCGAGCCCGAGGTCGGCGTGATCTACACCGGCAAGGTGGTGAAGACGGCCGAGTTCGGCGCCTTCGTGAACTTCCTCGGCGCCAAGGACGGCCTCGTCCACATCTCCGAGCTCGCCAACGAGCGCGTCCAGAAGACGACGGACGTGGTCAAGGAAGGCGACGCGGTGAAGGTCAAGGTCATCGGCTTCGACGACCGCGGCAAGGTGAAGCTCTCCATGCGGGTGGTGGACCAGGCGACCGGCGCCGACATCACCGAGCAGGTGGGCGAGCGCCGTCCGCGCGAGCCGCGCGAGGGCGATGACCGCGGCGATCGCGGCCCGCGCCGTGACCGTGGCGGCGACCGCGGCCCGCGCCGCGAGCG
>JAIEOO010000405.1 GCA_019750475.1 Acetobacteraceae bacterium
GCCGCGTTCTCGCGCACGGGCCGGCCGGTCGGCAGGTGCGGCACCTCGCAGCGCGCGCCCCGCGCGGCGAACCAGGCCATGGCCGGATCGAGCACCGCGAGGCCGAGGCGCGACGCCACATCCCCGAGCGCGCCATGCACGAAGACGACGCGGCGCCCGGCCAGGAAGGCGGCGGCGTCGGGCGCGGTCGAGGCATCGTTCATGGCGGGTCACACTGGCGCAGCCGCGATGCCGGCGCCAGCCGAGCGGCCGGGCGCGGCGGGATGGTCGGTTGCTGCCGGGGATGACGCTGCGCCATGCTGCGCCGCGCAGCGGGAGCGATTCGCATGGCCGTCGTGATCGCCGTCGCCCAGCAGAAGGGCGGCGCCGGCAAGTCCACCATCGCCGCCAACCTGGCCGTGGCCCTGGCCCAGGCCGGGCATCGCGCCGCCTTGCTGGACACCGATCCGCAGAAATCGCTGGAGCGCTGGAACGCGCTGCGGCAGCAGCGGCCGAAGGCGGTGCCGCTCGACTTCCACGCGCCGGCCGGCTGGCGCGTCACCGGCACGCTCGACCGGCTGAGGCGCGCGGCGGAGATGGTGGTGGTGGACACGCCGCCCCATGTCGAGACGGATGCGCGCCTGGTGATCCGCGCGGCCGACCTCGTCCTCGTGCCGCTGCAACCCTCCCTGCCCGACCTCTGGGCCTCGGACGCGACGGTGGAGCTGGCGGAGAAGGAGAAGCGGCGCTGGGCCTACGTGCTCAACCGCATGCCGGCGTCCGGCCGGCTGCGCGACGTGATCCTGGCCGAGATCGCGCGGCGCGGCGCCCCGGTGTTCGAGCCGCATCTCGGCAACCGCAGCGCCTACCCGGCCGCCTTCGCCCAGGGCCTGGGCGTGACCGAGGCGAGCCCGCGCAACCCGGCGGCGGCCGAGATCGCCGCGCTGGCTTCCGCCCTCGCGGCCTCTTCCCTCGGCGGGCTCCGCAGGGGATAGGTTCGGCATGATCGCCAGCCTTGCCTACGCCCTGCACGTGGTCTTCGCCGCCCTCTGGGTGGGCGGCATGGCCTATGCGCTGCTCGCCCTCCGCCCCGCCCTCGTCGAGCTGGACGGGCCCGAGCGCCTGCGCGTCACCGTCGCGGCCCATGGGCGGTTCTTCCGCCTGGTGTGGCACGCCATGCCGATCGTCCTCGTCACCGGCTACGTCATCCTGTTCGGGCACTACAACGGCTTCCGGGGCGTGGGCTGGCACGTGCACCTGATGCACCTGACCGGGCTGCTGATGGCGGCGATCTTCGTCCTCATCTTCCTCGGCCCCTTCCGCGGCATGAAGGCCGCCCTCGCCGCGCGGGATTTCGGGGCGGCGCAGGACGCCAGCGCGCGCGTCCGCAAGCTGGTCGGCGTCAACCTGGCGCTCGGCCTGCTGACGATCGCGGTCGCCGCCTGGGGCCGGCTGGGGGCATGAGCGAGCTTCGCATCAGCGACGACGATTACCCCGAGCTCGAAGCCGTCGCCGCCATCCAGCGCGGGCTGCACGCCTTCAACCAGGAGATGGGCGGCCCCTATGACCGGGAACCGGTGACCGTCCTGGTCCGTGACGGGGACGAGGCGGTGAAGGGCGGGCTGCTCGGCCTGACCTACTGGAACTGGCTGTTCATCGACTGGCTGTGGCTGGCGCGCGACGCGCGGGGCCTCGGCCTCGGCACGCAGCTGCTGGAGCGGGCGGAAGGCATCGCGCGCGGCCGGGGCTGCACCGACGCCTACACCGACACCTTCAGCTTCCAGGCGCCGCAGTTCTGGGAGCGCAATGGCTGGGCCGAGGCCGGGCGGCTCGACGGCATGCCGCCCGGGCATTCGCGCATCTGGTACCGCAAGCGGCTGTAGCGGTCCCCACGACGCCGCTGCGCCGCGCGGCGGGACCCCGGATGGGCGCGGGGCTTCGCTGGTGGGCCCCCGCGTTCAGGCGAAGCGCGCCGGGTCGTACGGGACGGGGTCGAGGAAGGGCGCCTCCCCCGCCATCATCTCGGCCAGCAGGCGCCCGGTGCTGGGGCCCAGCGTGAAGCCCTGATGGGCGTGGCCGAAGGCGCACCAGGCGTTGGGCTGGCCCGGCAGCTTCCCGATGACCGGCAGCATGTCCGGCGTGCAGGGGCGCACCCCCATCCAGGGCGTGTCCTCCACCGCCTCGGCCAGCGGCAGCAGGCCGCGCGCGACGGGCTCGGCGCGGGCGAGCTGGACCGGGGTGGGCGCGGCGTCGGGGCGGGCGAACTCCGCGCCCGTCGTCAGCCGCACCCCCGCCCGCATCGGCGCCAGCAGGAAGCCGCTGTCGGTGTCGAGGATGGGGCGGTTCAGCACGGCGTTGCCGCGCAGGCCGTAGTGCCGGTGATAGCCGCGCTTGCCGAAGAGTGGCGGGGCGTAGCCGAGGGGCTTCGTCACCTGCGCCGCGAAGGCGCCGAGCGCCACGACGAGCTGTCCGGCCTCGATGGGTCCGTCCTGCCCCATGGCGCGCCAGCCCGAACCGCGGCGGGCGAGCGTCCGCGCGTCGCCGCGCCGCATCTGCCCGCCCCCGGCCGCGAACAGGCGCGCATAGGCGAGGGTCAGCGCGTGCGGATCGGGCACGGAGACGGGATCGGGGAAGCGGATGGCGCCGATCCGCGGGACGAGGAGATGCGGCTCGGCCGCGGCGAGGGCGGTCCCGTCCAGCACCTCGAAGGCGACGCCGTGATCGCGCCGCGCCGCCTCCGCCTGGGCGAGCGCCGCGGCCATCTTCGCCGGATCGCCGTAGAGCTTCATCCAGCCGATGGGGCGCAGCAGCGGCTCGGCCCCCGCCTCGCGCGCCAGCGCCCGGTGCTCGTCGAGGCAGGTGGCGATGAGCGCGGCGTGGCCCGCGACGGCGCGGCGGTAGCGCCCGGGCTCGGACTGCCACCAGTAGCGCGCGAGCGGCGCGGCGAGGCCCGGCAGCGCCCCGGCGTGGTAGACCGCGTCCACCGAGCGGTTGCCGGCGATGCGGCGGATCTCGGCCAGGGCGCGCGGGAACGGGGCGGGATACACCGCCTCGCGCTGGATCAGCCCGCCATTGCCGAAGGACGCCCCCTCCCCCGGCCCGTCGCGGTCGAGCAGCGCGACGTCGAAGCCGCGGCGGCGCAGGTGCAGCGCGACCGACACGCCCACCATGCCCGCGCCCAGCACCAGCACCGAACCCGCCATTCCGCCCCCGGCCCACGACCCGAGGCGCGATCCTCGCACCGGCGCGGCGAGGCGGCCAGGGATCAGGCCCGCAGCGCGGCCATGACCATGGCCCAGTGGGCCTCGCGCAGCAGGTCCCGCGCGGGGGCGCGCCCCTCGCCCATCAGCATGTGCCAGACCTCGCCGGCGATGACGGGGCCGAACAGCACCTCGGCCATGCCCTCGCGCTCCGCGATGTCGGGCCGGAACTCGCCGGAGCGCACCCCGTGCCGGAGCAGCGCGCCGATGATCTCGCTCTCGCGGCGCAGGACCGTCTCCTCGTACCAGGCGGAGATCTCGGGGAAACGCTCGGCCTCGGCCAGCATCATGCGGAACAGCAGGCGCTGGCGGTCCTCGGCGATGGGGGGCGCGTAGGCGATGTCGAACAGGGCGCGCAGCATCTCGGTGGCGCTGCGCCCGGAGGCCGCGACCTCGCGCTCGGCGGCGGCGAAGGCGGGCTCGATCGCGGCCTGGACGACGGCGCGGAACAGCGCCTCCTTCGTCGGGAAGTAGTGGTAGACGAGGCCCTTCGCCACGCCCGCCCGCGCCGCGACGCCCGTCATCGTCGCCCCCGCATAGCCCTGCGCGGCGAATTCCTCGAAGGCGGCGTCCAGCAATTGCGGCAGGCGCGCGGCGGGCGGCAACCGCCGCCGCGCAGGCAGGGTTCCCTCCGGCATGGCGGCAGCATCGTCCTTGTTGACGCGGCCGTCAACGGTCTATTGACGCAGACGTCAACAAAGCCACATGCTGGCGCAGCACCGGCGCCCCGCGCCCACCCTGGAAGGCCATGCCCGACCACAGCCTCCCCGACCGTCTCGCCCAGCGAGACGCCGCGCCCGCCTCGCGGCCAACGCCCCGGCGCGGCTGGGCGTGGCTGCTGGTTCTCGCCCTCGCCGGCGGGGGCGCCTGGTGGGTCCTGGCCCATCCTGCCGCCCCGCCGCCGCCGCCCGC
>JAIEOO010000321.1 GCA_019750475.1 Acetobacteraceae bacterium
CGCCGGCATGCCTTCGGCCACGCCGCAGGCGCGGGCGGCGGCGTTCGCCACGGAGACGACGCCCCGCGCCAGCGCATCGGCCCCGTCGCCGATGCGGCACGTGAGGTGCGAGAGGGCCGCTCCCGGCATGCCCACGGCGTCGAGATCGGCGAGGCCGGCGATGCCCGCGTCCTCGCGGCCCCGTCCGGCATCGTTGAGGATGACGGCGCGCAGCCCCGCCCTGGCGCAGAGATAGGTGGCGTAGCGCCCGGCATGGGAGCCGCCGACGCAGACGGCGCCCGCGGCCTCGGGCCCGAAGCGCGTGACGCTGTCGATGACCAGCAGGCCCTGCACCCGTTTCCCCCGTTCCTGGCGGCCAGACTATCCGAGGCGGGCGGCTTGGCCAGGGGTGCGGGCCGGGCTCAGGGCAGGATGGGCTCCAGCGCGTCGCCCACGGCGACGGTCCCCGCCTCGATCACGGTGGCGTAGATGCCGAGGTCGAGATGGCCGAAATGCTGGCGCAGGCTGCGGGGCGGGGTCGCGTCGCGCTCGCCGGTCCGCGGGTTCACCTCGGTCGCGGCGCAGCGCTGGGTGCGCTTGAACACGCGCAGCTTGGCGCGGCCGAGCATGATCTCCTGCCCGAGCCAGTCGAATTCCTGCCAGGGCAGCCCGCCCGAGACGTAGATGTTGGCGCGGAAGCGCAGCGGGTCGAGCGCCTGCCCCGTCGCCTGCTCGAGCGCCGCGAGGCTGGCGAGGCCGATGATGGAGACGGCCTTGTCCGGGATGTCGGTGAAGCGGTGACCTTCCGCCTGGACGAGGCGCAGCCGCCCGCGCGCCTGCTCGCCGAGCCAGCCGGTGACGAAATCCTCGACGGCGGCGCGGCCGGCCGGGGCGGAGAGATCGGCGACGACCGGGGCGCCCTCCGGCGGCCGGATCACCAGCGTGCGGGAGGCCGGGTCATAGGCGGTGTGCAGCAGCGCGAGCCGCGCATTGGCGGCGAGGCAGGCGAAGTTGGTCTTGCGCGCCCAGCTGGGCTTCTCGACGTCGAAGGCGGCGTCGGCCTGGGCGAGGGCCATGAGGCGATCCTCGGGCAGGCATTGCCCGACCTCCAGCCGCACCTCCTCCATCGCTTCGGGGGACAGGCCCTTGACCGGATACCGGCAGATTCGCTCGACGCGCATGGCTCAGCTCAACTCCCCCCTTGAAGCGTGGGGGTCATCCTAACCACAATCCCTGGCATTGGCACCGCTGCCCGATCGGGGGCGGGGCCAGAACACCCAGTCGCCTCACGGAGGGACAGGAATGGACATCGAGAAGTTCACGGAACGCGCCCGCGGATTCATCCAGGCGGCGCAGACCATCGCCATCCGCGAATACCACCAGCGGATCACCCCGGAACACCTGCTGAAGGCGCTGCTCGACGACGAGCAGGGCGCGGCCGCCGGCCTGATCGCGGCTGCGGGCGGCGACGCCAACGCCGTGCGCGCGGCCGTCGAGGCCGAGGTGAAGCGCCTCCCCGCGGTGCAGGGCGGCGGCGCCGGCCAGCCCAGCCTGACCCCCGAGCTCGTGCGGGCGCTCGACGCCGCGCAGCAGGCCGCCCAGAAGGCCGGCGACGCCTATGTGGCGCAGGACCGGCTGCTGCTCGGCCTCGCGCTCGCGGACAGCCCGGCCGCGCGGGCGCTCAAGGCCGGGCGCGTCACGCCCCAGGCGCTGGAGCAGGCGATCGCCAACCTCCGCAAGGGGCGGAAGGTGGACAGCCAGGGCGCCGAGGACAGCTTCGACGCGCTGAAGAAGTACGCCCGCGACATCACCGAGGCGGCGCGCAACGGCAAGCTCGACCCCGTGATCGGCCGCGACGAGGAGATCCGCCGCGCCATCCAGGTGCTCGCCCGGCGGACCAAGAACAACCCCGTGCTGATCGGCGAGCCCGGCGTGGGCAAGACCGCGATCGTCGAGGGCCTGGCGCTGCGCATCGCCAAGGGCGACGTGCCGGAGGCGCTGAAGGACAAGCGCGTCATGTCGCTCGACCTCGGCGCCATGGTGGCGGGTGCCAAGTACCGCGGCGAGTTCGAGGAGCGCCTGAAGGGCGTGCTGAAGGAGGTGGAGGAGGCCGCGGGCGGCATCATCCTCTTCATCGACGAGCTGCACACGCTGATCGGCGCGGGCAAGGCGGATGGCGCGATGGACGCGTCCAACCTGCTGAAGCCGGCGCTCGCCCGCGGCGAGCTGCACTGCATCGGCGCCACCACGCTCGACGAGTACCGCAAGCACATCGAGAAGGACGCCGCGCTGGCCCGGCGCTTCCAGCCCGTGCTGGTGGGCGAGCCTTCGGTGGCCGACACCATCAGCATCCTGCGCGGCATCCGCGAGAAGTACGAGCTGCACCACGGCGTCCGCATCGCGGATGGCGCGCTGGTTGCCGCCGCGACGCTCTCGAACCGCTACATCACCGACCGGTTCCTGCCGGACAAGGCGATCGACCTCGTGGACGAGGCGGCGTCCCGCCTGCGCATGCAGGTGGACAGCAAGCCCGAGGAGCTGGACGAGCTCGACCGGCGTCTGCTCCAGCTCAAGATCGAGCGCGAGGCCCTGCGGCGCGAGGAGGACGCGGCCTCCCGCGACCGGCTCGCGCGGCTCGAGAAGGAGGTGGCCGAGCTGGAGGAGCGGTCCGCCGAGATGACCGCCGCCTGGGAGGCGGAGAAGGGCAAGGTCGTCGAGAGCCAGAAGCTCAAGGAGCAGCTCGACCAGGCGCGCACCGAGCAGGAGCTGGCCGAGCGCCGGGGCGACCTGAACAAGGCGGCCGAGCTGCGCTACGCCACCATCCCGCAGCTCGAGAAGAAGCTCGCCGAGGCCGCCGATGGCGGGGCGCGCCTCGTCAACGAGGCCGTGACCGAGGAGGGCATCGCCGCCGTCGTCTCGCGCTGGACCGGCATCCCGGTCGAGAAGATGCTCGAGGGCGAGCGCGCCAAGCTGCTCCGGATGGAGGACGAGCTGCGCAAGCGGGTCGTCGGCCAGGAGGAGGCGCTGGAGGCCGTGTCCAAGGCGGTGCGGCGCGCCCGCGCCGGGCTGCAGGACCCGAACCGGCCCATCGGCTCCTTCCTGTTCCTGGGGCCGACGGGCGTCGGCAAGACCGAGCTGGTGAAGGCGGTCGCGAGCTTCCTGTTCGACGACGAGCGCGCCATGACCCGGATCGACATGTCCGAGTACATGGAGAAGCACGCCGTCTCCCGCCTGATCGGCGCGCCCCCGGGCTATGTCGGCTACGACGAGGGGGGCGCCCTGACCGAGGCGGTGCGCCGGCGGCCCTATCAGGTCATCCTCTTCGACGAGGTCGAGAAGGCGCACGAGGATGTCTTCAACATCCTGCTGCAGGTGCTGGATGACGGGCGGCTGACGGACGGGCAGGGGCGGACGGTGGATTTCCGCAACACGCTCATCGTCCTGACCTCGAACCTGGGGGCCAACGCCATCGCGGAGCTGCCCGACGGCACCGATGTGGAGGCCGCCCGGCCGGCGGTGATGCGCGCGGTGCGGGAGCGGTTCCGGCCGGAGTTCCTGAACCGGCTGGACGAGGTCGTGCTGTTCCGGCGCCTCGGCCGCGAGGACATGGGCTCCATCGTGGAGATCCAGCTCGCCCGGCTGCGGGCGCTGCTCGAGGACCGGAAGATCACGCTCGAGCTGGACGACAAGGCGCAGGCCTGGCTGGCGGAGGCGGGCTACGACCCGGTTTACGGGGCGCGGCCGCTGAAGCGCGTGATCCAGCGCAATCTCCAGGACCGGCTGGCCGGACTGCTGCTGGAGGGCGCCGTGAAGGCGGAGGACCGCGTCAGCGTGACGGCCAACGAGGGCGGACTCGTGCTGCGGGAGCCCGCCGAGGCCTGACGGCCGCAAGGGGCGCTGTCGCATGACGGTCATGCGACGGCGCTCGTCGAACCCGCTTTACAGACCGCTCTGGGGGGCATAGATAGCCGCCACACCGACGGCGCGGTCCGCCGGTGAGGCTGAGAGGGGTGGTTGACGCGGCGCTTCGAGCGCCTTATGTCGCCGCCCCCGCCCTTCCCCGGGAAACCGGAGTGTTGGGACCGGCGCCCACAAGGCACCGGAGGTCGTCGTTGTTTCAAATTCGCATCGGATCGTGTGGGTAATTTGGTAAGATATTGCCTGAGGCTCTATTTGATGGGCTGAG
>JAIEOO010000231.1 GCA_019750475.1 Acetobacteraceae bacterium
GCCGCCGCGATGGCGCGCGGCGGCGCGCCCTCCCACAGGTCGGAGAGGCGCAGCGTGTCGCCCTCGACCAGCGCCTGGGGGCGCAGCAGGGCGGGTTCGGCCGCCCGCGCGGGCAGGGCGAGCAGCGGCAGGAGCAGGGCGGCGCGGCGGCGCATCAGCGCAGCCTCGTCAGCGTGTTCAGCATCTCGTCGGAGGCGGTGATGACGCGGCTGTTCATCTCGTAGGCGCGCTGCGCCGTGATGAGCGAGGTGATCTCCTGCACGGTGTTCACGTTCGACGTCTCGATGAAGCCCTGCATCACCGTGCCGTGGCCCGGCTGGCCGGGCGCCGCGGCCTGGGGCTGGCCCGAGGCCGCGGTGGCGCGGAACAGGTTGTCCCCGATGGCTTCGAGGCCGCCCTCATTGGCGAAGATCGCGGTCTGGATCTGCCCGACATTCTGCGGCGCCACCTGGCCGTCGATCGCGGCGAGGACCTCGCCCGAGGCGTTGATCGTCACGTCGCGCGCGGCGGCCGGGATGGTGATGCCGGGCTGCACGACGAAGCCTTCCGCCGTGACGATCACCCCCTCCGGGCTGAGCGCGAAGGTGCCGTCGCGCGTGTAGGCGACCTCGCCCGAGGGAAGCTGGACCTGGAAGAAGCCGTTGCCGCGGATCGCGAGGTCGAAGCGGTTCTCGGTCTGTTGCAGGTTGCCCTGCTCGCCGATGCGGTAGATCGCCGCCGTGCGCACGCCGAGGCCGACCTGCGCGCCCGAGGGCAGCACGGTGCCCGTGTCGCTCGACTGCGAGCCGACGCGGCGGAGATTCTGGTAGATCAGGTCCTGGAACTCGGCCCGCCGGCGCTTGTAGCCGGTGGTGTTCATGTTCGCGAGGTTGTTGGAGATCACCTCGACATTGGTCTGCTGGGCGAGCATGCCCGTGGCGGCGATGTGCAGGGCGCGCATGGTTCAGCGGTCCTTCCCGGTGAGCCGCCACAAGGCGGAAGCATCGGCGGCGATGTGCAGGGCGCGCATGGTTCAGCGGTCCTTCCCGGTGAGCCGCCACGAGGCGGGAGCATCGGCGGCGATGTGCAGGGCGCGCATGGTCAGTTCCTCCGGCGCAGGATGCGGTCGATGGCGGATTGCTGGCGCTCGGCCTCGCGCTCGGCGAACTGGGCGGCCATCTGGAACTCGCGCAGTTCGCCCATCATCCGCGTCATCTCGAGGATGGGCTGGACGTTGCTGCCCTCGACCGCGCCCTGGACGACGGCCGGGCGCTCCACGGGCAGCGGCTCGGCGCCCGCCGCCAGCAGGCGGTCGCCCTCGGCCCGCAGCGCCTGCCCGTCCTCGAAGCGGACGACGCGGAAGCGCCCGATCACGCCGTTCTCGGACCGCAGCGTGCCGTCGCCCATGACCTCGAGGCGCGTGTCGCCCGGGCTGACGGCGAGCGGCCGGCCCTGGTCGCCGAGCACGGGATGGCCTTGGGCGTCCACGATGCGCCCGTCCGGCCCCAGGGCGAAGCGACCGGCCCGGGTGTAGCGGTCGCCGCGCGGCGTCTCGACGACGAAGAAGCCCTCGCCCGAGATCGCGACGTCGAGCGGGTTGCCGGTGCGCGTGACGGGCCCGGGCTGCGCGTCCCGCCAGGTCGCGCGGTCCCAGGCGAAGGCGGCGCGGCGCTGCTGCGGGGCGACGCCGCTGCCCTGCGCCTCGACATGGGCGGCGAAGACCGGCCGCGACTGCCGGAAGCCCGGCGTCTCGGCATTGGCCAGGTTGTGGGCCGTGACCGCTTGGGCGCGCAGCTGCGCCGTCATGCGCGACAGGAGGATGTAGCCGGGGCTGTCCATGGCGCTGGGTCCTGCTGGCAGGCGCGCCCCGGGAGCGGGGTGGCCCGATGGCGGAACCCGGGCGCAAGCGTCGTGCCACGCCTGGCCCCGCCGTCCCGGCACGGCCTGCCGGCTGGTGGCGGCAGCGCGTGCCGGGAGGCGGCATAGGGCTTCGTTAACCCGGTCCGCGCCACAACCGGCCCGCGGATCAGGAGGGTTCGAGCATGGCCGGCAGTCAGGGCAAGGCCGCCGCGGATGGCGCGGCGGGCGGCGACGCGGGCGCACCGGCGCAGCAGCCGGGGGGGCGGAAGAAGCTGCTGCTGCTGGCGCTCCCGTTGCTCCTGCTCGGCGGTGGCGCCGGGGCCTACTTCGCCGGGCTGCTGCCCTTCGGCCGCGCCGCGGCCACGGCCGAGACCGCCGCGGCGGCGCCCGAAGCGGCCGTCGCCGCGCCGCCCGTCTTCGTCACGATGCCGGAGATCCTGGCCAATCTGAACGCGCCCGGCCGGCGGACGAGCTTCATCCGCGTCCGCAGCCAGGTCGAGGTCGCCGGTCCGCAGGACGCGGCGGCGCTGCAGGCCGCCATGCCGCGGATCGTCGACCTGTTCACCGTCTACCTGCGCGAGGTCCGCCCCGAGGAGCTGCGCGGCAGCGCCGGGACGCATCGCCTGCGGGAGGAGCTGATCGCCCGCGCCAATGTCGCGGCGCATCCGGCCCGCGTCACCGACGTCCTGTTCACCGAGATCATCGTGCAATGAGCGGCAGCGAGGAGGAGGATCTCGCCGCCGCCTGGGGCGCCGCGCTGGAGGACGAGGGCACCGGCACGCCCGGCCCGGCCCCGGCCGACGCCGCGCGCGTGCTGAGCCAGGCCGAGATCGACAGCCTGCTCGGCGTCGCGGGCGGCGCCGGCGAGGAGGGGACGCCGCGCTCGGGCATCGAGCAGATGATCCGCTCGGGCCTCGTCTCCTACGAGCGCCTGCCGATGCTCGAGATCATCTTCGACCGGCTGGTGCGCATCCTCTCCACCACGCTGCGCAACTTCACCTCCGACAACGTGGAGGTGTCGCTCGACGGCATCGCGAGCCGGCGCTTCGGCGACTACCTCAACAGCGTCCCGCTGCCGGCCATGCTCGCCGTCTTCAAGGTCGAGGAGTGGGACAATTACGGTCTGCTGGTGGTGGACAGCCCGCTGATCTACTCGGTCGTGGACGTGCTGCTCGGCGGGCGCCGCGGGACGGCGGCGATGCGCGTGGAGGGTAGGCCCTACACCACGATCGAGCGCAACCTGGTCGAGCGCATGGTGACCGTGGTGCTGAAGGACCTCGGCGAGGCCTTCGCGCCGCTCGCCCCGGTCGAGTTCCGCTTCGAGCGGCTCGAGGTCAATCCACGCTTCGCCGCCATCTCGCGCGCCTCCAACGCCTGCGTGCTGACGCGCCTCGGCATCGAGATGGAGGATCGCGGTGGCCGCATCGAGCTGCTGCTGCCCTACGCCACGCTGGAGCCGGTGCGGGAGATGCTGCTGCAGCAATTCATGGGCGAGAAGTTCGGCCGCGACTCCATCTGGGAGACGCATCTGGCCGAGCAGCTCCGCCACACCGCCGTCTCGCTCGACGTCGTCCTCGACGAGCAGGTGATGCCGCTCTCGGCCGTCATCGCGCTGAAGCCCGGCGACCAGCTTCTGCTCAGCCGGCCGGCCGGGGCGCCGGTGCGCCTGCAATGCGGCGCGGTGCCGCTCTTCGATGCCGAGTATGGCCGGCGCGAGGACCGGCCCGCCATCCGCATCGCCTCCGACCTCGGGGCGGGTGCGCGCGCATGAGCGGCCTGGAATGGGCGGCGCAGGCCGCCGTGATCGCGCTGCTCGCCGGCATGCTGCCGGTGGCCTGGCGGCTGGAGCGCGCCTTGCGCGGCCTGCGCGGCGACCGCGAAGCCCTCTCCGACGGAGCGGCGAGCCTCGGCGAGGCGACGCGGCAGGCGGAGGCGGCGCTGCTCCGTCTCCGCGCCACGGCGGAACTTGCCGGGCGGCAGGTCACGGAGAAGGTCGCGGCCGCGGAGCCGGTGCGCGATGAGCTGCGCTACCTCCTCGAACGGGCGGAGGCGATCGCGGCGCGGCTGGAACGCGCGGTGGAGGAGGGGCGGCCGCTCGCCGCGGGGCGCGCTCTGCCCGACGCGCTGCCGCCGTCCGAGGCCGAGCGCGGGTTGATCCGGGCGCTGGGGCTGCGGCCATGAGGGGCGCGCGCCTGCTCCCCGCGGCCATGCTCGCCATGTCCGCCCTGCTGGGCCTCAAGATCCTGGCGCTCGCGGACGCGCCGCGCGACGCCCGGCGGGAGGAAGCGCGGCCGGCCGCGCTCGCCCTGGTCGCGCCCGCTGCGGCCCGCGA
>JAIEOO010000419.1 GCA_019750475.1 Acetobacteraceae bacterium
TGCCCGCGCGCCGGCGCGGCCGACCGGCCGGCGATCGCCGGCATCCTCGCCGCGGCGGACACGCTCCGGCGGATCGGCGCCAGCGGCGGCCGGCACTGGCGCCCTGATCAGCCGCAGGTCACCTGGACGTGGTTCACGATCTCCCCTCGCGGGATGCCCGGCGTGATCGAGCCGCCCGGCCGGCGCTCCGTGCCGAGGATCACCGGCTGCCGGCCATGCGGGCCGAGCTCGATCCGGCTGGGGGGACGCGCCTGCACGCCGGCGGGGGGCACGAAGCCGATGGTGAAGCTCCTGGGCATGGCCTCGGCGCTGCTGCGGCTGACGAAGGCGTAGTACTCGACGTAGTTGCCCTGCGCGTCGGAGCGGCCGCGCGCCGAGGCGCTGACGCCGATCTCGCCGTTGCAGAAGCTTCGCTCCGACGATGACTGCGCCTGCGCGATCCCCGGTCCACCGAGGCCGAGGAACAGGGCGAGGAGCGGAAGCGTCTGGCGCATGGCGTGGCGTCTCTCGTGGTTCAGGTCACGCTCGGAGGGTGGCCGGCGGCGGCGGCGCCGTCCATGCCGCCCGCCCGATCACGCCGAGAGGCCGCGCCTATCGCGGCGCCCGCACCGTCGCCAGCAGCGCCGTCCCCAGGATCAGCAGCCCGAGCACCACGGCCATGCCGGCCCGCTGGCTCTGCGTGGCGTCCGTCGCGACGGCGAGCAGCAGCGGGCCGAGGAAGCCCGTGACGCGGCCCGAGAGCGCGAAGAGGCCGAAATGCGCCGCGGCCTCGGCCGGCGGGGCCATGCGCGCCATCAGGGTGCGGCTCGCCGCCTGGGCCGGGCCGAAGGTCATCCCGATGACGAGGCCGAGGGTCCAGAAGGCCGCCTTGCTCTCCGCCAGCAGGATCGCGACGAGGACGACCATCAGCAGCAGCAGCGAGCCCATCACGGTCCGCTTGGCGCCGAAGCGCTCGTCCACCCAGCCGCCCAGGAAGGCGCCGATGCCCGCCGTCACGTTGAGCGCGATGCCGAACAGCAGCAGCTCCTCGAAGCCCATGCCGAAGACGCCGGCGGCGTAGATCGCGCCGAAGGCGAAGGTGGTGTTGAGGCCGTCGGTGTAGAACAGCCGCGCCACCAGGAAGCGCGCCATGTCCGGGCGCTTCGGCAGGCCGCGCAGGATGCCGAGGATCTCCGCGAGGCCCCGCTGCGCCGCGACGCCCCAGCCGGGGCGGGCATAGCCATGGGGCGGCGGCGGATCGGGCACCAGCAGCAGCACCGGCAGCGCGAAGACCACCACCCAGGCGGCGACGAGCAGCGCGGCCGCGCGCACATGCTCGGCCTGGCCGCGGTCGAGCCCGAACAGCGAGGGGTTGGGCTGCACCAGCAGCACGAGGCAGGCGGCGAGGCAGGCGAGGCCGCCCGCATAGCCCATGGCGAAGCCGATGCCGGAGAGGCGCGGCAGGCGCTCCCGCGTCGTCACGCCGGGCAGCATGGCGTTGTAGAAGACCGTGCCCACCTCGAAGGCGATGGAGGCGAGGGCGACGCAGGCCAGCGCCAGGAAGGTGTAGGCCGCGTCGGGGCGCGCGAACCAGATGGAGGCGGTGGCGAGCGCGCAGAGGCCGACGCAGGTCGCGAGCATCGCCCGCCGCCGCCCGCCCGCATCGGCGATGGCGCCGAGCACGGGCGAGAGCAGCCCGATGCTGAGGCCGACGAAGGCCTGCATCCAGCCCCACTGCGCCTGTCCCGTCACCGGGTCGGGCGCGATGCCCTTGGTGAAATAGGCGGCGATGACGAAGGTGGTGATGACGGTCGGGAAGGCGCTGTTCGCCCAGTCATAGGAGGCCCAGGCCCATTCGCGCTTCGTCATGGGGCGCGACGGTAGCAGGCGGGCCGCAGCCGCCGCGAGGGGAAAGCCGGGTTCCCCTTTCCGCCCATCCCGTTACGCTCCCGCCGTCGGTGCCGGAGGCGCGCTTGGTCGAGATCGCCCTGTTCAACCTGATGGCGCTCAACCACCCGGCCGAGACGCCGGAGGAGGCGCTCGGCACCGCGGTCGACTCGGTGCGGCTGGCGGAGGAGCTGGGCTTCGACATGGCCTGGTTCGCCGAGCATCACTTCACCAGCGCGTCCGCCTGCGCGTCCCCCCTGCTCATGGCCGCCCACTGCGCCGCGGTGACGCGCCGCATCGGCCTCGGCACGGGCGTCGTCGTGCTGCCGTTGCATCACCCGCTGCGCGTCGTGCAGGAGGTGGGGATGGTCCAGGCGCTGTCGGGCGGGCGGCTGCGGCTCGGCCTGGGGACGGGCCACCAGCCGCACGAATTCGAGAGCTTCGGTATCCCGCTCGCGGACCGCACCGCCATGCTGGAGGAAGGCTGGGATATCCTCGAGGAAGGGCTGAAGACGGGCCGCGTCGCCCATGAGGGGCGGCATTACCGCATCCCCCAGACGCCGGTCTGCATCCCCTGCGGGATGCCGCCGCTCTACCTCGCCGGCGGGAACGAGGCGCTGCTGCGCCGGGCCGCGCAGGCCGGGGCGACGCCGCTGATCAGCCAGGGGCTGCGCACCGCGCCGGCGACCCTGCCCTTGAAGACCCGCGTGGAGGCCGCCTGCCGCGCCGCCGGCTGCACCGCGCCCGACATCCCGCTCGGCGTCCAGCGCTACGTCTTCGTCACCGACGACGCGGCCGAGGCGCGGCAGGCGGCGCAGGGGCTGCTGCACCTCGCGCGCACGACGCTCTCGCTGCGCGATCCGGTGCCGCAGCGGGACGGCGTGCATCTGCGCTCGATCCCCTTCGCGGGCGAGCCCGATGCCGACTGGCTGCTCGCCCACGCGCCGATCGGCCCGGCCGAACACGTCGCGCGCCTCCTGGCGGAGGACCGGCGCGTGCTGCGGCCCTCCCACATGAGCCTCTACATGGGCTTCTCGGGCCTGCCGCGCGCCCGGGTGCTGGCGGCGCTGGAGCGGCTGGGGCGCGACGTGCTGCCGGCGCTGCGGCAGGCCGGGCCGGAGCCGGCGCTCAGCCCGGCGGCCTAGAACACGATCCGCGCAGGCGCGATCGCCGGAGCGGTGAAGCGCCCTCCCGGAAGCAGCGGAGGCGCGATCCCGCGCGGCGGGATCGCGCCGGGGCCGCTACCACGCCGCGCGGCGCTGCGGCACGGGCTTCGGGCCCATGATGGCGTCCACCAGCGCCTTGGCGTGGTTGATGCGCTCCGCCAGCAACTGGTCGGGCTGCAGCGGCGTCACCTCGTAGGGCGCGCCGCGGCCGCCCGGCGGGTGGATGATGACGCGGGTCTGCTTCCGACCGCCGTCGATCACCTCGATCTGATGGGCGCGATAGGGAATGTGGGACACGGCGACGAGCCGGGCCATGACGAGGCTCCGTTGCGGGACCTGCCCCGCGATCCGCGCCTAGATAGGTTGGATCACCGGAGGCACAAACCCACCGTGGCGCAGGGCGCCGCGCGCAGAAAGCAGGCCGCGGGCCCCTTTCTGTGCAGTTGCCCGCGACGGGCGCAGGCCGCCCCCTCCGGGCTCAGGCCGCGTTCACCTCGCGCAGGAAGCCGTCCACCGCGCCGTCGAGCGCGGCCGCGCTCTCGGTGACGCGGCCGGCGACGCCGAGCACGCCGCGCGCGCTGGCTTCCGCGCCCGCCACCGCCTCGGCGATGCCGCGCGCGACCTCGCTGGACTCGCCGGTCTGGCGGGCCACGGCCTGGACGGTCGCCGCGATCTCGCGCGTGGCGGCGCCCTGCTCCTCGACGGCGGCGGCGATGGCCGAGGCCGCCTCGTCCATGCGGGCGATCGCGCCGCCGATGCCCTCCACCGCCTCGACCGCGGTCACCGTCGCGGCCCGGATGCCCTCGATCTGCTGCGCGATCTCCTCCGTCGCGCGGGAGGTCTGGGCGGCGAGCGTCTTCACCTCGCCGGCGACGACGGCGAAGCCCTTGCCGGCTTCCCCGGCGCGCGCGGCCTCGATGGTGGCGTTGAGCGCGAGCAGGCTGGTGCGGGCGGCGATGTCGTTGATCAGCCGGACGACGTCGCCGATGCGCCCGGCCGCCTCGGACAGGCCGCGCACGCTCGCATCGGTCGCCTCGGCGCGCTGCACGGCCTCCCGCGCGAGCGCCGCCGTGCCCGTCACCTGGCGCGACACCTCGGTGACGCTGGCCGCCATCTCCTCCGCCGCCGCGGCGACGCTGCCGAGGTCTCGCGCGCTGGCCTCGGCGCCGGCCGCGGCCGACCCGGCGCCGGACCGCACCTGCCCGACCACGGCGG
>JAIEOO010000234.1 GCA_019750475.1 Acetobacteraceae bacterium
GGCCGAGCGCCGCCGCGCGGGCGTCCCCCTCCTCGGCCCGGGCGACTGGGCGGCCGCGCGCCGGGCGCCCGCGGGGGGCTGGGGGTGAAGCGCTTCCTCTTCCTCCAGGGTCCGATCAGCCCCTATTTCCGCCTGGTCGGCCAGGCGCTGACGGCGCGCGGCCACCATGTGCGCCGGGTCAATCTCTGCCTCGGCGACTGGCTGTTCTGGCGCGGGCCCGAGGCGCTGAACTACCGCGGCCGCCTGCGCGACTGGCCGGCCTGGGTCGCCGCGCTGATGGAGCGCGAAGCGATCACCGACCTCGTCCTCCTCGGCGAGCAACGGCCCTACCAGCGCCTCGCCATCCGCGAGGCGCACGCCCGCGGCATCGCCGTCACCGCGACCGATTTCGGCTATATCCGCCCCGACTGGATCATCCTCGAACGCGACGGGCTGAACGCCGACAGCCACTTCCCGCGCGACCCGGCGGCGATCCGGCGCCTGGCCGAGGCCGCGCCGCCGCTCGATCCGCGGCAGATCTACCCCGACGATTTCGGCCGGCAGGCGCGGTGGGACGTGCTGTTCCACCTCGCCAACACCCTGCCCTGGCCCTTCCCGCATTACGAGCGCTTCCTGCTGCACCACCCGGCCCCGGGCTACATCGGCACGGGGTGGCGCCTGCTGCGCCGGCCGGTGAACTGGAAGCGGGGCGCCGCGCGCGTCGCGGCCCTTCCGGCGGAGGCGCCGCTCTTCGTCTTCGCCATGCAGATGGAGACCGACTACTCCATCCGCGCCTATTCGCGCTTCCCGGACATGGACACGCCGCTGGCGCTCGCCATCCGCAGCTTCGCCCGCCACGCGCCGCGCGACGCCCACCTCGTCGTGAAGGTCCATCCGCTCGACCCCGGCCTCAAGCGCTGGGGCGCGCGGATCGGCCGGATGGCGGATCAGGCCGGCGTGACGGGGCGGGTCCATTACGTGGACACCGAGAGCCTGGAGCCGATCCTGCCGCGCATGGCGGGGATGGTGACGGTGAACTCGACGGCCGGCATCCGCGCCCTCCAGCTCGGCCGACCGGTGATCGCGCTGGGCGAGGCGCTCTACCGGGTGCCGGGCCTGACGCACGAAGGCGGGCTCGACCGCTTCTGGGCCGCGCCCGAGCCGCCCGATGCCGCGCTGATGGCGGCGTGGCTGCGGGCGGTCGCGCATCACCTCCAGGTCCGGGGGGTCTATTACATGCAGCCCGGCCTCGATGCCGGCGTGGCCGCGACGGTCGCGCGGCTGGAACAGGGCGCCGGGCCGCCCCCGGCGCTCTGAACGCTCCCCTGCGCCCGGCAGGACTCGAACCCGCAACCAAGCCGTTATGAGCGGCCCGCTCTGACCATTGAGCTACGGGCGCGCGGGGAAGCGTCGCCGAAAATGCAGACGCCTCACGCCGCCGTCCAGGGGCGCCGCCGCGGATGGCGCGCCGCCCCCACGGCGCGCTGGATCCGAACGGCCCCGGCACGATCCGCGCCCCCCGGCGCGTGCCCAGCCGGGGCCGTCCCGATCAGGCCAGCTCGGCCCGGAGCGTCCGCGCCGCGGCGACGAGGTTCGCCATGGCGGGCTTCACCTCGGCCCAGCCGCGCGTCTTGCAGCCGCAGTCGGGGTTGAGCCACAGCCGGCGGCGCGGGATGCGTTGCGCCGCGCGCTGCGCGAGCCGCGCCATCTCGGCCTCGGACGGCACGCGCGGGGAGTGGATGTCCCACACGCCCGGCCCGATCTCGTTCGGGTATTCGAAGGCCGCGAAGGCCTCCAGCAGCTCCATGTCGGAGCGCGCCGTCTCGATCGAGATGACGTCGGCGTCCATCGCCGCGATGCTCTCGATGATGTCGTTGAACTCCGAGTAGCACATGTGCGTGTGGATCTGCGTGTCGTCGCGCACCGGGCTGGCCGAGAGGCGGAAGCACGCCACCGCCCAGCGCAGGTAGTCGGCGCGGTCGCCCTGCCGCACCGGCAGCCCCTCGCGGAAGGCCGGCTCGTCGATCTGGATGATCGGGATGCCGGCGGCCTCCAGGTCGGCCACCTCGTCGCGGATCGCGAGCGCGATCTGCCGGCACACCGTCTCGCGCGGGATGTCGGTGCGCACGAAGGACCATTGCAGCATGGTCACCGGACCGGTCAGCATGCCCTTCATCGGCCTGGTCGTCAGCGACTGCGCGTAGGCCGACCAGCGCACCGTCATCGGCCGCGGCCGCGACACGTCCGCCCAGATGATCGGGGGCGCCACGCAGCGGCTGCCGTAGGACTGCACCCAGCCATTCCTGGTGAAGGCGTAGCCGGCGAGCTGCTCGCCGAAATACTTCACCATGTCGTTGCGCTCGAACTCGCCATGGACGGGCACGTCCACGCCGATCTCGTCCTGCCAGCGCACGGCCTCGGCGGTCAGCCGCTCCATCTCCGCGTCGTAGGCGGCCTGGTCGATCTCGCCGCGGGCGAGGCCGGCGCGCAGCTTGCGGACTTCGGCGGTCTGCGGCCAGGAGCCGATCGACGTCACCGGCAGCTCAGGCAGCGCGAGGCGCTCCCGCTGCGCCACGGCGCGCGCGGGATAGGGGCTGGCGCGCTGCTCCATCGCCGGCGTGACCGCGGCGAGCCGCGCGGCCACCCCCTCGTCGTGCAGCCGCGCATCGGCGCGGGCCTCGGCCAGCGCGCGGTCGCTCTCCTCGAAGGCGGCGGCGACGGCCGTCTCGCCCTCGTCCACCGCGCGCGCGAGCGTGGCGACCTCCTTCAGCTTCTCGTTGGCGAAGGCCAGGCGCCGCTTCAGCGCGGGGTCGAGCGCGGTCTCCATCGCCAGGCTGTGCGGCAGATGGAGCACCGAGCAGGAGGGGGCGACCATCAACCGCTTGCCGAAGCCCGCCGCCTCCGCCGCCCGGAGCTGCGCCAGCGCCGCGCGCAGGTCGGTGCGCCAGACGTTCCGCCCGTCCACCACGCCGAGCGACAGCCAGCGGTCCTTCGGCAGCGCCGCGAGCACGTCGTCGAGCTGCCCCGGGGCGCGCACCAGGTCCACGTGCAGGCCGGCGACCGGCAGGGATGCGGCGAGACCGAGGTTGTCGCGCAGCCCCTCGAAATAGGTGGTCAGCAGCAGGTTCAGCCCGGGCGCCGCATCGGCCAGGGCGCGGAAGGCGATGCGGTAGGCCTCGGCCACGCCGGGCGGCAGGTCGGTCACCAGGCAGGGCTCGTCGATCTGCACCCAGGCGGCGCCCGCCTCGGCGAGGATGCGCAGCGCATCGGCGTAGGCGGGCAGGAGCGTGGGCAGCAGGTCGAGCGGCCGCGACCCGTCCTCGCTCTTGGCGAGCAGCAGCAGCGACACGGGGCCGAGCAGCACCGGGCGGGTGCGCGTGCCTTGCTCCAGCCCCTCGCGCAGCGCGCGGGCCCAGCGGTTCTCCAGCAGGCGCGGGCGCGTCGCCGCCGACAGGCGCGGCACCATGTAGTGGTAGTTGGTGTCGAACCACTTGGTCATCTCGAGCGCGACCGCGTCGCCGGGGATCCCGGCGGAGCGTTCGGCCGCCGTGCCGCGCGCGCCGCGGGCCAGCGCGAACATGGTGGCGAGCGAGGCCGGACCTTCCCCGTTCCAGCCGTAACCGGCCGGGATCAGGCCGAAGGCGCAGGCCGTCTCCAGCACGTGGTCGTAGAGGGCGAAGTCGCCCGAGGGGATGTGGCTGATCCCGCTGCCCTGGTGCACGGCCCGCGTGCCGGCGCGCAGGGCGGCGGCGGTGGCTTGCAGCTCGGCCTCGCCGGACTGGCCGGACCAGAAGGCCTCGAGGGCGGATTTGAGTTCGCGGCGCGGCCCGATGCGCGGGTAGCCGAGATTGGCGGCGATGGTCATCGCAGTCGTCTCCGTCGCCCGGTGCACCCAGCCCGGCCGTGAGGGTGGCGCGCCCCCGGCCCCCTCCTCGGGGATGCGGGGTGCACGGCGCGGGCAGGTCTCCTGGCTCGCGGGTGCCGGGCTCTCGCCCATCGCCGCCGGCCCTGCCTTCCCGCTCGCGCAGTGGCGCCCCTTCCGGAGCCCGGGCCGACGGCTTCCCGCCGACAGTTGCTGGGGCAGCGTCCGACTTGGGGCCGGGCCTTTCGAGCCTGCCCCGCACGGACTTCCCTTTTCACCCGCTCGCGCGGGACCAACGCCACATCAACATATCTTTATGTGACGATGGCGCAAGAGGGGCAGACGGAATCGAGAGACCGCCGCCGTGCGGGCGCGACCGATCGCGGGACGGCTGCGCCTCCCGCCGCCGTCCAGGGGGGCCGCCACGTCGC
>JAIEOO010000251.1 GCA_019750475.1 Acetobacteraceae bacterium
CCCGCCCGCCGGGGCGGCCGGGCGGGGCCGAAGCCGCTCGAGGTCGAGCGACACGTCGCGCCGCACGCCGGATGCGCCCTGAAGCGCCGGCGCCGGCTGCCCGTCGAGCAGGATCTCGATGTTCTGCGCGGCCCCCGTGGAGAGGAGCAGCCCGTCGCGCACCGGCACGGTGAAGGTCTCGCCGGTCCGCATCGTCCGGTTGAGGAGCTGCTGGCCGCTGCGGACGTCGCGCACCTGCGTCCAGGCGTCGCCGCGGGCGCGGATGACCAGCCGGTTCTCCGCCTGGGCCGGCGCTGCGGCCGGCGCGGTCGGCGTCGGGGCGGGCGGCGGCACGGTCACCGGCACGGGCACCGGAACCGGGAGCGTCACCTGCGGCTGCGCGGCGGGCGCCGCGCCTGGCGCCGCGCCGGGCGGAGTGCCGGGCGGCGGGACCACGGGCGTCGCCGGACGAAGCGCCTCGCCGTCCCGGGCCGCCGTCTCGAGCCGGGGCGGCACCGGCGGGACGGCATCCACGACGCGCTCGCGCGAGCCGGTCCAGTTGTACCAGCCGACATAGGCGGCGACGGCCACGGCGAGCCCGGCCACCACCACGACGCCGGCCGGGAAGCCGCGCTCGGGCACGGGCTCCGGGAAGACGAGGTCGGTCTTGCGGCCGCCCGCGCTCTGCACCGCCTCGCGGAAGCGGCGGACCATGTCGTCGGAATCGAGGCCGAGGAAGGCGGAATAGTTGCGGACGAAACCGATGGCGTAGGCGGCGGAGGGCAGGTCGCGGACGCGGCCCTCCTCGAGGGCGGCCAGATACACGCGGCGGATGCGCAGCTGCGCCGAGGCGTCCTCGACGGACCAGCCGAGCGCCTGCCGCGCCTCGCGCAGCTCCTCGCCGAGCCGGGCGGCCTCGGCGGCCGAGAAGTCGGGGCGGGCGTTGCGCTTCATGTCGTCGAACACGCGGCCAGCACATAGCGCGGGGCCACCGGCCCGGCCAGCGGCTTCGGGGCGGTCGCCGCGAACGTCATGCGGCGTTCACGCGTGTTCTGGCGGCGAGCGCCGCCGCCGCCTGGGCAACCAGCTCGGCCACGATCCCGGCCGCCGGCTGCTCCCGCGTCACCATGCCGACGGACTGCCCCGCCATGAGGGAGCCGTTCTCCACATCGCCGTCCACGACGGCCTTGCGCAGGGCCCCGGCCCAGAAATGCTCGATGTCGAGCTGCGCCTCCTCCTTGGTCAGCTCGCCCGCCTGGAAGCGCCGCAGCACCTCGGCCTGGTGGCTCATGAAGCGCTTCGTGCCCTCGTTCTGCAGGGCGCGGACCGGGATGACCGGGAAGCGCTCGTCGAGCTGGACGGAGGGGATGGCATCGCGCGCCGCGCCGCGGATGAAGGCGCGCTTGAAGTTAGCATGGGCCACGCATTCCGTGGCGCAGACGAAGCGCGTGCCGAGCTGCGCCCCGGCCGCCCCCATCTCCAGGTAGGAGAGGATCGCCTCACCCCGACCGATGCCGCCGGCGACGAAGACCGGGACCTCGGTCACGTGGGGCAGGATCTCCTGCGCCAGCACGTTGAGCGAGACGGGGCCGATATGCCCGCCCGCCTCGGACCCCTCGATGACGAGGGCATCGGCGCCGGAGCGGATGAGCTTCCTGGCCAGCGCGAGCGCCGGGGCGAAGCAGATGACCTTCGCCCCCCCCTCCTTCGCGCGCTTCAGCGCCGCCCCGGGCGGGATGCCGCCGGCGAAGACGATGTGCGACACGCCGCGCGCCAGGCACACATCCACGAGCGGCTCGAGCCGCGGATGCATGGTGATCAGGTTCACGCCGAAGGGCTTCGTCGTCAGCGCCTGCGTCGCCGCGATCTCCTCGTCGAGGCGCGGCGGCTCCATCGCGCCGCAGGCGATCACGCCGAAGGCCCCGGCATTGGACAGCGCGGCGACGAGGTTGCGCTCGCTCACCCAGGACATCGCGCCGCCGAGCAGCGCGTAGCGGCTGCCGAGGAAGGCGGCGCCCCGCGCCATCAGCCGGTCCACGCCGGCATAGGCGGCCTCGGGAATGCCGGGAAGCGCGTCCATCATGGCTGTGCCCGCCGATTCACGGCTCCGGTGCTCGGCTTCGCCTGCGCCCCACGCCGATCGGAGGGCATTACGCGTCCAGCCCGTAGGCGGTGTGCAGCGCGCGGACCGCGAGCTCGGTGTAGTCGGCCGCGACCAGCACGCTCACCTTGATCTCCGAGGTGGAGATGACCTGGATGTTGATCCCCTTCTCGGCGAGGGCCGTGAACATGGTGGTCGCGACACCGGCATGGGTGCGCATGCCGATGCCCACCACGGAGATCTTCGCCACGTCGGGATCGGCCAGCAGCGCCTCGAAGCCGAGCTCGGCCTTGGCGCGCTCCAGCACGTCGCGCGCGCGCGGCAGGTCGGCGCGGGAGACGGTGAAGGTCATGTCGGTCGAGCCGTCGGCGCCGATGTTCTGGACGATCATGTCCACGTTCACATTGGCGGCCGAGAGCGGGCCGAACACCTTGGCGGCGATGCCCGGGCGGTCGGGGACGCGGCGCAGCGTCACCTTCGCCTCGTCGCGGGAATAGGCAATGCCGGAAACGATGGGCTTTTCCACGATCTCGTCCTCATCCACCACGAGCGAGCCGGGCTTGTCCTCGAAGGAGGAGAGCACCTGGACCCGCACCTTGGCCTTCATCGCCAGCTCGACCGAGCGCGTCTGCAACACCTTGGCGCCCACGGAAGCGAGTTCCAGCATCTCCTCGTAGGAGATGCGGTCCAGCTTCTTGGCCCGCGGCACGATGCGCGGGTCGGTCGTGTAGACCCCGTCCACGTCGGTGTAGATGTCGCAGCGGTCGGCCTGGATCGCGGCCGCGATCGCGACCGCCGAGAGGTCCGATCCGCCGCGGCCCAGCGTCGTCACCCGGTTCCGCACCGGCTCGATGCCCTGGAAGCCGGCGATCACGGGGACCTGCCCCTGCTCCATCCGCCTGATCAGCTCGGCGCCCTCGATGCTCTCGACGCGGGCCTTGCCATGGGCGTTGTCGGTGCGGATCGGAATCTGCCAGCCCTGCCAGGAGCGCGCCTCCACGCCGATGGCCTGCAAGGCGATGGCCGTGAGGCCGATCGTCACCTGCTCGCCGGTCGCGACGACCGTGTCGTATTCGCGGGCGTCGTGCAGGGGCGAGAGATCCTGGCACCACTTCACGAGCTGATTCGTCGCGCCCGCCATGGCGGAGACGACGACGGCCACCTGGTGCCCCGCATCCACCTCCCGTTTCACGCGCGCCGCGACGTTGCGGATGCGGTCGAGGTCGGCGACGGAGGTGCCGCCGAATTTCATCACGATGCGGGCCATGCCGGGGTGCGCGAACGTCCGAAGAGGGCGAGAGACCGGCGCGACCTTGCCGGGCCGGCGCGGGCGCGTCACTTAACCGCGCAGGCCCGCCGGGACAACCCTGGCACTCTGCGGCCTGAGGAGGGTTGCATGACCGGCACGGCCGAAGCGTCGGAAATCGCGAAGTTCGACCGGCTGGCGGCCGAGTGGTGGAATCCGCGCGGCCCGATGGCGCCGCTCCACGCCATGAATCCGGCGCGGATGGGGTGGATCGCGGCCCGCACCGGCCCCCTCGCCGGCCAGCGCATCCTCGATGTGGGCTGCGGCGCCGGGCTCGCCGCCGAGTGGCTGGCGCGCCAGGGCGCCGTCGTCACGGGCCTCGACGCCGCCGGCGCCGCGCTCGACGCGGCGCGGGCCCATGCCGAGGCCGGGGGCGTCGCCCTCACCTACCGGGAGGGCACGCCCGAGGCCTTCGAGGCGCCGCCCTTCGACGCGGTGACCGCCCTCGAGGTCATCGAGCACGTGCCGCCGGCCGAGCGGCCGGCCTTCCTCGCGGCGCTGTTCCGGCTGACGAAGCCCGGCGGCCTCGTCGTCCTCTCGACGCTGAACCGCACGCGGCGCGCCTATCTCTTCGCGATCCTCGGCGCCGAGCGCGTGCTGCGCTGGCTGCCGCGCGGCACACATGACTGGAACCTGTTCGTCACGCCCGGCGAGCTGGGGGCTCTGCTGCGCGGGGCCGGCTTCGTGCCGCAGGACGCAACGGGCCTCGTGCCCACCCTGACCGGGGGCTTCCGCGCGGGCCGCGACATGGCGGTGAACTACATGATCGCGGCGCGGCGGCCGGGCTGACGCCGATCACGACCGGGGCACGCTTCAGGCCGCTGAGCGCGCGGCGCCCATGCCACGCAGCCAGCCGCCCCGGCACAGGCGCGTCGGCGCGCCACGCCACGGCCCGACGGCCGAGGCGCT
>JAIEOO010000317.1 GCA_019750475.1 Acetobacteraceae bacterium
TCCGCCGGCGCGACCGCGACAGCGAGGCCGCCGAGGCATGGGCGGCCGGCGCCGCCGCCCAGCAGGGGCTCGACCCCGCGGCGCAGCGCGCCATCTGGACCGAGCGCCAGATCCTCTCGCGCAAGCTGCTGCGCCTCGGGGACGCGCGCGCCGCGTACCAGCTCGCGGCGCAGCACGGGCAGACCGTGGCCGGCGAGCCGCGCCAGGAGGCCGAGTTCCTCGCCGGCTTCATTGCGCTGCGCATGCTGAACGACGCGCGCCTCGCCCGCCCCCATTTCGACCGCATGGCGGAGGGCAGCCGGTCCGCCATCACCCAGGCCCGCGCCCTCTACTGGCAGGGCCGCACGGCCGAGGCGCTGGGCGACGCGGCGACGGCCCGCGCCCGCTACCTGGCGGCGGCCGCCTTCCCGGTCACCTTCTACGGCCAGATGTCGATGCTCGCCCTCGGCGAGGACGGCGCCCAGATCTCGGCCCGGATCCGCGCGACGCCCATGCCCCGGCCGACCGAGGCCGAGGCCCGTGCCTTCCTCGGGCGCGAATTGTCGCGCCTCGTCCTGGCCCTCTCGGAGATCGGGGAGGCGCGGCGGGCGCGGCCCTTCCTCCTGCGGCTCGAGGACATGGCCTCCTCCCAGTCCGACCGCCTGCTGGTCGCGCGGCTCGCGACCGCCACCGGGCGGCTCGACAACGCGGTCTGGGTGGCGCGGCGGGGCGGCGTCTCCGGCGCGATGCTGATCGAGGATGGCTGGCCCACCCCCTTCGCCGCGCCCGAGGGCGGGGCGGAGCCCGCCGTGGTGTTCGCCATCACCCGGCAGGAGAGCAATTTCGAACCCGAGGCCGTCTCCTCCGCCAATGCGCGCGGGCTGATGCAGCTCCTGCCGGCGACGGCCGCCTCGGTCGCGCGGCGGATCGGCGTGCCGCACAACGTGAACTGGCTGACGACGGACCCGGTGCACAACATGCGCCTCGGCTCCGCCTACATCGAGCAGCGGCTGGCCGATTATGGCGGGGCCATGCCCTTCGCCTTCGCGGCCTACAACGCCGGCGCGGGGCGGGTGAACGAGTGGTTGCAGACCTATGGCGACCCGCGCACAGGCCGCCCCGCCATGCTCGACTGGATGGAGCTCATCCCGTTCGCCGAGACGCGCAACTACGTGCAGCGCGTGATCGAGAACGTCGCCGTCTATCGCGCCCGCGACCCGCGCGCGGCGTCGCTGCCGCATCCGATGGCCGCCTGGATCGGACCGTCCGGGGCCGGCCCGTCGGGCAACGCCGGCCGATGACGCCGGCGCGCCTCGTCGCGTCGGGGCTCGGGATCGGCTTCCTCCGGCCGGCTCCCGGCAGCTGGGGCTCGGCGCTGGTGCTGCCGCTCGCGCTGCTGCCGGGCTGGGCGATCCTGCTGGCCGCCGCGCTGCTGACCGCGGCCGGCTTCTGGGCCCTCGCCCGGCTGAACGCGACCGAGGAGGATCCCGGCTGGGTCGTGGTGGACGAGGCCGCCGGCCAGGCCCTGGCGCTCGCCTTCGTGCCGGCCGCGCTCGGGGTCTGGGGCGTGTTGCTCGCCTTCGGGCTGTTCCGCCTCCTCGACATCCTCAAGCCCGGCCCGGTCGGCTGGATGGATCGCCAGCCGGGGGCGCTGGGCGTCATGGGCGATGACCTCGTGGCCGGCGGCCTCGCCGCGGCGTTGCTGCTGGGCATCGGATGGGGAACCGCATGATCAAGGACGCCACGCTCGCCGAGGCCAACGCCCTCCTCGCCGCGCTGCAGGAGCGGGGGCTGACCCTCGCCACGGCCGAGAGCTGCACCGGCGGGCTGATCGCGGCCGCCATGACCGCCTGGCCGGGCTCTTCCTCCGCCATCCTGGCGGGCTTCGTGACCTACTCGAACGACGCCAAGGCCGACATGCTGGGCGTGGATCCGGGGCTGATCGCCGCCCACGGCGCCGTCTCGGAGCCGGTGGCCCGCGCCATGGCCGAGGGGGCGCTGGCGCGCTCCCGGGCCAGCATCGCCGTCTCCTGCACCGGCGTCGCCGGCCCGGGCGGCGGTTCGGAGGCGAAGCCCGTCGGCTGCGTCTATCTCGCGGTCGCGCGGGCGGGGCGCCCGACCCAGGCCGGGCGGCACGACTTCCCCGGGGACCGGACGGCGGTGCGCGAGGCGACGGTCCGCCAGGCCTTCGCCCTCGTCCGCGGCGCGATGGACTGACGAGACGGGCGCGGGGGCGTTATGCTGGCCATCGCTGCGAACCGAGTTGAGGGAGACGGGTCTTGAGTGACGACGAGGAGTGGGAGGTCCCGGCCGCGTTCCAGCCAGACCCCGCGGAACTCTCCTTCCCGCTCGAGGACTGCCTGGACAGCGTCGTCGCCCTGCGCGCCATGGTGCCGCCCGACGCCTTCACCGCGGCGACGCTCGGAACCGAGCGCGAGGGCTCGGGCGTCCTGATCGACGCCTCCGGCCTCGTGCTGACGATCGGCTACCTCATCACCGAGGCCGAGACGATCTGGATCACCACCCATGACGGCCGTGCCGTCCAGGGCACGCCGCTCGGGGTGGATTTCGAGACAGGGTTCGGCCTGGTGCAGACCCTCGGCCGGCTGCCGGGCATGCCGGTCGCGGCGCTGGGCGATTCCGAGGCCCTGGGACCGGGCTCGGCCATGGTGCTGGCGGCGCATGGCGGCCGCTCCCACGCGCTCGCCTGTCGCGTCGCGGCCCGCCAGCCCTTCGCCGGCTACTGGGAATACCTGCTCGAGAACGCGTTCTTCACCGCCCCGGCGCATCCGCATTGGGGCGGGGCGGGGCTGTTCGGTCCCGACGGCAAGCTGGCCGGGATCGGCTCCCTGATCCTCCAGCAGGGGACGCAGGGGGGGAAGCGGCTCGACCTCAACATGTGCGTGCCCGTCGCCGAGCTGCTGCCCATCCTGGACGCGCTGCGCAGCACCGGCGCCTCCGGCCGCCCGGCGCGGCCCTGGCTCGGCCTCTACGCCACGGAGGAGGAGGACAGCGTGGGCGTCGGCTCGCTCGCCAAGGGCGGCCCGGCGGAGCGCGCCGGGCTGCGGCCGCGCGACCGCATCCTCGCGGTGGATGGCCGCGCGGTGAACGACCTCACCTCCCTGTGGCAGGCCGTGCGCGCGGCGGGGCCGGCGGGCGCCCAGCTTCGGCTGACCGTCGGGCGGGGCCAGCGCCAGCTCGACCTCGCGGTGACGAGCGGCGACCGGCGGGCGCATCTGAAGGCGCCGCGCCTGCACTGACGCGGCGCCCGCGCCGCGGCACGCCCACATCTGCATGACGCGGCGCAACCGCGGGCCTGTCCATCCCGTTTTCCCGCCACGCTGGATACAAGGGTGTGCACGGGATGCTGGGCCGGATCTGGGCGCTGCTGCGCGATGCCGTGGAGGGCTTCGTCGCCGATGACGCGCTGACGCGCGGCGCGGGCATCGCCTATTTCGCCCTGTTCTCGCTCGGGCCGCTGCTCTTCATCGCGACCGGCATCGCCAAGATGTTCTTCGGGGCCGAGGCGGTGGACGACGCGATCGCCGCGCAGCTCACCTCGCTCCTCGGGGAGCAGTCGGCGGGGGTGATCCGCGACGCCGCCGACAAGGCGCTCGGCGACGCGACGGGCGGCCTGGCGCTGGCCATCGGCATCGGCACGCTGCTGCTGACGGCGTCCGGCGCCTTCGGCGCGCTGCAATCGGCGCTGAACGCCGTCTGGAAGACCGAGGCGCCGGCCGCGGACACGACGGCCGAGACCATCTCCCGCTTCGTCCGGGCCAAGGCGGCGGCGATGGGCCTCGTCGCCACCACGGGCTTCCTGCTGATCGTCTCGCTCGCGGTGAGCGCCGCCATCTCCGGCCTGGAGGGCTGGATCGAGAGCGCGATGCCCGGGCTCGAGATCGTGGTGAAGGTGGCGAACATCCTCATCTCGCTCGCCATCCTCACGGCGCTGTTCGCGGCGATCTACAAGGTCCTGCCGGACCGCACGCTCGCCTGGCGGGACGTCTTCGCGGGCGCCTTCTTCACCGCCGCCCTCTTCACCATCGGCAAGAGCGCGATCGCCTTCTACATCGGCCAGAGCAACGTGGCCGGCGGCTTCGGCGCGGCCGGCACCATCGTCGTGGTCCTGGTCTGGCTGTACTATTCGGCGCTGATCTTCCTGCTCGGCGCCGAATTCACCCGCGCCTTCGCCAACCGCGAGGGCAGCCGCCAGCACAAGCCCATTCCGGCGAAGCCCGCGCCCGCCCTGCCGCAGCCGCCGCAGGTGGTGCGGGTCCCCGTGGCGCAGCCCAACCCGCTGCTGACGCTGGCCGTCTCCGTCGCGCTGATCGGCGTGGTGCGGCACGTGACGCGCCGCGCGCCGGCGCCGCTGCGCACCGCCG
>JAIEOO010000182.1 GCA_019750475.1 Acetobacteraceae bacterium
CGTCGCCGCGTGGCAGGAGGCGCAGGACCGCTCGAAGGCCGCCGCGCCGGTGGCGTCGCCCGCGGCCAGCGCCGGCGCCGCCAGCAGCAGCGCCGGGAGCAGGAGGCGGATCACAAGCCGTATTCGATCCGGATGATCCGGTCGGTCCCGCTCTCGCCGCCCCAGGCCTGGCCGGCGAGCCCGTCCATCTGCCGGACATTGGCGTTCGCGCGGTCGGAGGGGAAGCTCAGGAAGGTCTCCGTCGCCGGGTCGAACCGCAGGATGCTGTTCGCCGGGAAGTCGGTCAGCCACACCTTGTCCGACGGATCCACCCAGACGGAGTAGCAGCGCGGCCGCTCGCCCGGCAGCTTCCAGACCCGCCAGGAGCCATCGCGCGGGTCGTGCATCGAGACGTTGCCGCTGTTCCACTCGCTGACCCAGAGCCGGCCCTGGCTGTCGCTCCAGACGCGGCGGGCGCCCTGGTTGGGCGTCGGCGGCTCGACGATGCGCACGCGCGCGCTCTCCGGATCCTCGATCTGCGCGAGGTGGTTCCCGGCGAGCGAGACGTACCAGATGGTGCCCTGCGGCGTCCTCGTGATGCCGTAGGGGCCGCGGCCGCGCGGTGCCTCCCACACCTCCATCCGTTCGGTGGCAGGGGTGAAGCGGCCATAGATGCCGTTCTGGCCGGTGAACCAATAGGTGCCGCGGCCGTCGAAGACGCCGGTGTTGAGGTTGGCGTTCGCGAAGCGCTCCGGCAGGCGCCAGAGCTGCACGCGGTGATCCGCCGGGTCCACGCGGGCGATGGCGTTCTGCCCGCCTTCCGTCACCCAGGCGGCGCCATCGGGGCCGCGGATCACGCCATGCGGCGCGGCGCCCTGGCCGAGCGGGACGACGCGCAGCGAGCCGTCCCGCGGATCGAGCCGGGTCAGCGTGCCGTTGCGCTGGCCGCAGAACCACATCGTGCCGTCGCCGGCCGGCGTCACGTCGCGCGCGCCGACGCGGCCGGAGCCGGGCGGGGCGGTGTTGAACCAGGTGACGCGGAAGCCGGGCGGGTTCGCCGCGGCGGGGCGGCCCCGCAGCAGGCCGGTCGCGGCCAGCAGGGCGGGGGTGGCAAGCAGGACAGCGCGGCGCCGCATGGAAGCCTCCTCGTCGGCCGCGTCCTTCGCGGGGCGGCTGTTGCGGCGGCGACTCTTCTCCTCCGCGACGCGGCGCGCAAGCGGGAGCCTCGCCTCGTGGACGTCAGACGAGACGCGGTCGTCGCCCGCGCGACTTCGAAGTCCGGACCGGGATCTAGTCGATGTTATTGGCCTGGAGGAACAGAGCCTGCGAAAGCGCCTCGTGGAACCTCTGGAAAGGTGCCGGGTCGGACAATTCGTGCTGATTCAGCTGACCGGAAGCGCGGACGATCATGCGCTCCGCACCAGCGGACCGCACCGATACGGTGAAACGGACGATGCCATTGCCGAAGCGCGTTGCGCTGACGGTGCCCAACTGGTCATCGGCCCGGTCAATCACGAAACCGAGGTCCTGCAGGGTTGCGAGCACCGCGCGGAAGACGCGCTCACGATCACCCGTGTCGTAGGACCGGGTGGAAATCGCACGCTGTGCCGCCTGCGTGTTCGTGCTCGCGAGGATCTGCTGACGGCTGTCGACCTGACAGCCGGCCAGGAGCGCCGCAGGGAGGAACAGGACAAGCCGGCGTCGCATCATCTCAGATCTCGTGGGCGGTCAGGAAGGCAGACTGGGCGACACGTTCGAAGAAGCCCTGGTAAAGCTCCGGATCGTCGAGCGTTTCCCCGAGCGCCAGCATGGCGCCTGGCCGCGCCATCATTCGCTGGAACGTGACCCGCAGGACCAGCGCGCGTCGGTCCGCGCTCGGCAGCAGGACGCTCTGGGCCCGGGTGCGCCAACCCTGCACGCGCGATGCCACGACGATCCCGTGCTGCGGACGGCTCTCATCGATCTGAAAGCCCAGATCCTGCAGCGCCGCGACGACCGACTGCATCATGAGCGCCTGGTCCGACGTGTCGAAGCGGCGAGACTGCCGGGCGCGGAGATCCACCGCTGCGGCAACCGGGCTCAGCGCGGCAGCCTGCTGTTCGGCCGTCGGCGCGCAGGCGGCCGCGAGAGGCGCCACCAGCAGCGCGAAGTCACGACGCCGCATGGCCATTCCTAGAAGCTGCTCGAACGGTAGGAGAAATCGCGGACCCGTTGAGCCTCGTCGAAGCGGATGATCACGGTCAGCGTCCGTTGCGACGTCTGACGCGCCCCCGACGCCGCGCCGGCACCGACCACGAGCACGGAAGCGCCAACCGCGGAGGTCGAGTAAACCTGCTGGCTCGCGATCCGGTCATACACCCACACTTCGCGACGCCGCTCGTCCGTCGACACGATGTTCGGGGCGCCTAGGACGGCTGCGACATCGGCCGTCGTCATGCCGACGCGGATCTCGCGCTGCACCGTGCCGACCGTCAGCCGGTCCTGCCCCGCGGGCCCTCCGCCCACATTGGCGGCGTGCTCGCTTGCCGGAACGCACGCGATGAGCAGCGGAAAAATCGCCATGGCGGCGACGAAGCGGGTCCGGGTCATCAGCGAGGATTCCTGTCTGTGGGCGTGGCGGCCGGCGTGGCAGCCGGCGTGGCACCGCTTCGCGCGGCCACCGCGGCGCGCGCCGCCGCCTCGCGCTCCGCCGCGGTGTTGAGCTCGGCGACCGGACGTCCGGCATCCGGCGCATCGACGCCGTCGGGGAGGGAGGCAAACTCGCGATGCATGAAGGCCGCGAGCGGCTCGAAGAGATTCCGCGCGTAGAACTCCGCCGAGTCCACTTGGCCCTCGCGGTGCGCGGACAGGACCGTCGCATTCGCTCGCACGACGCTCTCTCCGGTGCCTCGCGGCTGCACGACGAACACGACCCGAAGGGTCGTGGCCCGCGTTCCCGAAATCGTGCCGCTTTCCGCGTCGGCGCGCGTGATGCGGTATCCGAGGTCGTGGAGCGTGCCGGCCACCCCGCGCAGCACCGTCACCGGGTCGCTTTGCACGACCCGCGACTGGATGGCGCGCAGTTCCACCGCGCTCCGCGTGCTCGGAACAAACTCGGTCTGGACCGGCGCACAGGCGACAGCCGGCAGAACGGCGAGGCCGAGCGCGAAGATCTTGCGCATGGGTCTATGCTCCCGCCCGGGCGAGCCCTTGGCGGACGCGCTCGAAGAAACCTGAGGAAAACTCTTCCGTCGTCAGGACCTCGACGCGGGATGTTCCTTGGTTCGTCGTGACGATGCGCTCGAAGGAGACGCGTGCGACGACCTCGTTCGGTTGAGAGGGGCGGCTTGTCAGGGTCACGCGAATCACCTGGTCGGTGTCCCAAATCGGCGTGTAGCGCACGCCCAGGACCGCCAGGCCAATCGTCAGGGCGACCTGCGCAGCGACCTGCCCGACCTCGGTCGCATCGCGATCCTTGCTGCCGGCCAGGACGCCGAGGCGCGGCGCGCTCTCCTCCACGGTAAAGCCCAGATCCTGGAGGACCTGCGTGATCTCCTCCAGAATCCGCCGCTCGGGGACATTCTGGAACCTGGCGGATTGCGCTTCCCGAATCT
The DNA here is from genome assembly GCA_019750475.1 of Acetobacteraceae bacterium. Classification (GTDB taxonomy): domain Bacteria; phylum Pseudomonadota; class Alphaproteobacteria; order Acetobacterales; family Acetobacteraceae; genus Roseococcus. Next base: position 3,573 of record JAIEOO010000182.1, read on the forward strand.
GTTGCAGATCCGCGCGTGGCCCGCCGACATTCATGGCGATCTGGTTCGCCCAATCCTGGTCTGACTGGCAGGCACCCAATCCGAGCATACCAACAAGTGCGACCGCACGGCATCGCCGGATCATGCTTCCCCCGTCAGCTCAAGCTTCCGCTTTATGTAGTTCCAACGGACAAAACACAAGTCATCCGGGGATGCGAGGCCGAGACCAGGGAGCCGTTCGCGCGGGGCCGGCCGCAAGCGCCGCGCTACCGGATCTCCTCCTCCGCGCCGATGCCGAACATCTCGGAGCGGCGGAGGAAGCCACGGTGGTCCTGCACCTGCACCTCGCACCAGGGCGAGTTCGCCTCGCAAGCGCGGATGCGCCCGACCACCCCGACGCGCAGCCGTGCCACCGCGGGCGCCTGATCCTCGGCGCGGCGGCGCAGCTCGATCTCGGTGGGTGGCGCGGCCGTCGCGGCGGCCGGCTGCACCGGCGCCGCTCCGGGCGCCTGGGACGCGGGCGCCCGCACCATGAAGGTGCGCCGCCCGGGCTGGAGGTTGGAGGCCGCGATCCAGCCTTCCGCCCCTTCCATGTCGCGGATGCGGCGCCATTGGTCGTGCTCGCGCAGGATCATCACCGGCAGGTCGCGCCGCTGGTAGCGCCACTCGATCGGGAAGTTGGTGCCGGGGCCGACGCGGAGATTCACGTTGTCCGACCGCAGCGCGGCGAAGCGCGGCAGCGGCAGGCCGGTCACGCTGCCGATCGAGGGCTGCGGCTCGGGTGGCGGAGCCGGGGGCTGCGGCGGCTGCGGCGGGGCCGCGGCGGCC
>JAIEOO010000166.1 GCA_019750475.1 Acetobacteraceae bacterium
ATGCGCTCGGCGGCGGCGCGGCTGTCGGTGAGCGGCAGCTCCGCCGGCTCGCTGCCCGAAGCGCCCATGCCCGCCATGCGGATCAGCACGCGCCGCGCGCGCGACAGCTCCTCGGACAGGCGGGCGGCGTCGGCGGCGCGGGGGGCGCAGATCAGGCTGCGCCCTTCGAGCGCGCAGGGCATCTCCGCCATCGGGTTGGTGTCGAAGCGGATCTGGGCCGAGCCGGTGAGGGCGAGGACGCCACGCATCGCGCCATCGAGCGACAGGTTGCGCGCCGTCACGGCGGGAAGCGCGCGCCCGTCGCGCCAGAGGATCTCCAGCGCCAGGCCCGGGCTGCCGGAGGGGCGTTCGACCCAGTCCTTGTGGCGCAGCTCGCAGGTCGGGCGGTCGGTCATGCGGTCGACGACGCAGCCGAGTCGCCAGGAGCCGATGTCCTCGGCGATGTTCGCCCCGGCGGCGCTTTGTCCTTGGGCGACGGGACTGGCAGAGAGGGCGGCGAGAAGGCCGGCCGCGATCGGCGGAAGGTGACGCATGGGCGTATCCTATCACGGCGAGGGAGGATGGGACGATGGCGACGGTGCGGCTCTCCGATGGCACGGCGGTTCCGGCGCTCGGCCAGGGCACCTGGCACATGGGCGAGAGCCCGGCCGCCCGCGCGCAGGAGGTGCGGGCGCTGCGCCTCGGCCTCGATCTCGGCCTCGCGCTGATCGACACGGCGGAGATGTACGGGGAGGGCGGCGCGGAGGAGGTGGTGGGGGAAGCCATCCGCGGCCGGCGGGAGGAGGTGTTCCTCGTCTCCAAGGCCTATCCCCACAACGCCTCCCGCCGCCGGATGGAGAGCGCCTGCGCGGCGAGCCTCAAGCGGCTCGGCGTCGAATGCCTCGACCTCTACCTGCTGCACTGGCGCGGCTCCGTGCCGCTCGCCGAGACGGTGAAGGCCTTCGAGGCGCTGATCGCCAAGGGCATGATCCGGCGCTGGGGCGTCTCCAACCTCGATGTCGAGGACCTCGAGGAGCTGGGTAGCGCCCAATCCGGCTGCGCGGTGAACCAGGTCCTCTACAGCCTCGAGGAGCGCGGGATCGAGTACGACCTGCTCGCGCATTGCGAGGCGCAACGCATGGCCGTCATGGCCTATTGCCCGGTGGGGCAGGGGGGCGGGCTGCTCCGCCACGCGGCGTTGCGCGCCGTCGCCGCCCGCCACGGCGCGAGCCCGGCGCAGCTGGCGCTGGCCTGGCTGCTGCGCCGGCCGGGCGTGATCGCCATCCCCAAGGCGAGTCAGGACGCGCATGTGCGGGAGAACGCGGCCGCGCGCAAGCTGCGCCTGACGGAGCAGGACCTCGCCGAGCTCGACGCGGCCTTCCCGCCGCCGCGCCGCAAGCGCCCGCTCGCCATCGTCTGACCGTCGCATCCTGCCAGGCACGGGCCTTGCGCCGCCCCGGGCGTCCTCACGCCCGGGAGGCCCAGGATGTGCCTTCGGTCTTGTCCGTGGGGCGGCCGGTGATGCACGGCGCCGCCCCCTTCAGCCTGGCCGCGGCCGGGCTCGCCCTCGCGCTGGCGGTGCAGCCCGACCCCGTGCCGGCGCGGCCCGGCATCGCGGTCTGCGCCGCCGCGCCCGGCCCCGTGCCGGCCCGCGACTGGCTCGGCAGCCTGCACGGCTGGCCGGACAGCGTGCTCGTCCGCGCCTGGAGCGGCTTCATCGCCGCGACCAAGGGCCGCCCGCTGCCCTGCCCGTGAGGCGGGTCAGGCGGCGGCGTCGAGGACCGGGAGCGTCGCGCGCGGCAGCACGGCCCGGAGCGCCGCGACCAGCGCGTCCATCATCGCGTCGGTGTGGAAGGGCGTGGCGCAGAGCCGCAGCCGCTCCCCGCCGCGCGGCACCGTCGGGTAGTTGATCGGCGTCGCGTAGATGCCGAACTCGTCGAGCAGCCGGCGCGCGACGTCGCGCGTCGCGGTGGCCTCGCCGATCAGCAGCGGCACGATGTGGCTCTGGGACGGCAGGCGCGGCAGGCCGGCCGCGTCGAGCTTCGCCTTCAGCGTCGCCGCCCGCTCGGCGAGGCGCGCGCGCGGCGCCGCGTCGCCGCGCAGGTGGCGCACGCTCGCGAGCGCCGCGGCGGCGGTCGCCGGCGGGATCGCGGTGGTGAAGATCAGGCCCGAGGCGTTGGAGCGGACGTAGTCCACCACCTCGTCGCGCGCGGCGATGTAGCCGCCCACCACGCCGAAGCCCTTGGCGAGCGTCCCCTCGATCACGTCGAGCCGTCGCGCCACGCCGTCACGCTCGGAGATGCCGCCGCCCGTCGAACCGTACAGGCCGACGGCGTGCACCTCGTCGCAATAGGTCAGCGCGCCGTATCTCTCGGCGAGGTCGCAGATCGCGCCGATGGGGGCGATGTCGCCATCCATCGAATAGACGCTCTCGAAGGCGATCAGCTTCGGCGCGTCGGCCGGCGCGGCGCGCAGCAGCGCCTCGAGGTCGGCGAGGTCGTTGTGGTTCCAGATGCGGCGCGTGACACCGGGCAGGCCGCGCATCCCCGCGATCATGCTCGCGTGGTTCTTGGCGTCGCTGAAGACGTGGAAGCCCGGCAGCGAGGCGAGGATGGTCGAGAGGGCCGCCTGGTTCGCGACGTAGCCGCTGCCGAAGAGCAGCGCCGCCGGCATGCCGTGCAGCGCGGCGAGCTCCGACTCGAGCGCGGTGTGGAGCGGCGAGGTGCCGGAGATGTTGCGCGTCCCGCCCGCCCCCGCCCCGTGCTCGGCCAGGGCCTGCCGCGCGGCGGCCAGCACGGCGGGGTGACGGCCCATGCCGAGATAGTCGTTGGTGGACCACACCACGACGTCCCGCGGCCCGCCCGGGGCGTGCCAGCGATAGACGGGGAAGCGGTCGGCCAGGCGTTCGAGGCGGGCGAATTCGCGGTAGCGCCCCTCGGCGCGGAGACCGTCGAGGCTGGTGCGGCAATGGGCCAGGAAGGCGGCGCGGGTCGGGTTCATGGCATGGTTCCGCCCGGGGAGCTCGGCCCCGGGCCTGGGCGTGAGATATCCACGACTTCGCACGCCGCAAGGCGGCGCCGCCTTGTGGGGGATCAAAGCGACGGATCCACCCGGAGGCCGCGCGGCCCCGAGGCCTCACATCTTGCGGGCGAGGGTCGGGATCTCTTCGCGGAGGCGGAAGCGCAGCGCCGACCAGGTGTTGTCGAGCGCGACCTGGGTGACGGGGAGGAGGCCCGCCTGGGTCAGGGGCTCCCAGCCATGGTCGCGATCGAGGTCGGACCGGACCGGGCCGTTCTTCTTCGGATAGGCGAACCAGAGCCGGCCGCCGACGCCGTACAGGTCGAGGGCCCGCGCGGCCACGCGCGCCAGCGTCGCGCGATCCGGCGCGAAGGCCAGGATCAGCTCCGGCTCGGCGGCGTTGGTCGCGGGCAGGCCGTGGCGGAAGCCGGGCGGCGGTTCGATGACGGAGCACACCATGCCCGGCTTGAAGCCCAGCTTCCTCGGGATGGTGGCCTCGATGGCAGCGTCAATCAGTGGTCACTCCGGCGGCGCGGGCCACCGGCCCCCAAATGGAATCCTGCGCGCGGATCGTGGCCGCAAGTTCCGCCCGCGTACCGCCGATGGGTTCCGCCGACATCGCCCGCAGCCGCTGCACCACGGCGGGGTCGCGCGCCGCCGCCATGGTCGCTGCCTCCAGCCTGGCCACGAGCGACTCGGCCATGCCGCGGGGCCCCATGAGCGCGACCCAGGTCTCGGCTTCGAAGCCGGGGACCGTCTCGGCCACTGTCGGGGTCTCGGGCAGCAGGGCCGGGCGGGCGCGGGACGTGACGGCGAGGAGCCGCGCACGACCATCGCGGACCAATGGCAATCCGGTGACAGCGCTTTCCACATAGACCTGGAGACTGCCGTTGAGCAAATCCGGAATCGCGGCGGCTGCTCCGCGATAATGCACGATGTCGCAGCGCGCGCCGAGCGTGCGCAGCAGCAGCTCGAGCGTGAGGTGCTGGAGCGTCCCGCTGCCCGGAACACCGCAGCTGCCGGGCCTTCCCTTCAGCAGGTCCGAGAGCTCCCCGATGCTGCGCGGCCCGATCTGCGGCGCGGTGAGGATGAGCAGCGGGAGGGCGGCGAAGCGGCTGATGGGGGTCAGGTCTGCCTGTGGATCATAGCCCATCTGACGCGAGAGGTGCCGGTTGAGCACCAGGGTGCCGGCGGAGACGGCGCCGAGCACCGAACCGTCGGGCGCCGCGCGGGAGACCTCCTCCGCGGCGACGTTGCCGCGCGCGCCGGTGCGGTTCTCGACGGCGACGGGGCGGCCGAGCTGCGCCGTGAGCGCGTGGGCGAGGATGCGGGCGACCTGATCCACCTGGCTGCCGCCCGGCAGGCCGACGAGGAGCCGCGCCGCCGACGGATCGCCGGCCTGGGCCCGGCCCGGGCGAGTGGCG
>JAIEOO010000285.1 GCA_019750475.1 Acetobacteraceae bacterium
GCGCGGCGCGGAGCGGGCCGCGGCGCCGCGCCGTCGTCTCCACGGCGGCGGCCAGCGCCGGCAGGCCGAGTTCCTGATACTCGCGGAGGAAGGCCTCGGCCTCGCCGGCCAGCACGAGATCGAGCTGCTGGCGCAGCGCCTGCTCCGCCCGCAGCAGGCCCCAGACCGCGCCGGCGACGGTCAGCGCCAGCACGACGAGGGCGGCGCCCATGGCCGCGCGGAGCGCGAAGCTCATGCCGGGTCGAGCACGTAGCCCGCGCCGCGCACGGTGCGGATCATCGGCGCCTCGCCCGGGGCGTCGAGCTTGCGGCGCAGGCGCGAGACGTGGACGTCCACCACGTTGGTGGTGGGGTCGAAGGAGAAGTCCCACACCTTCTCGAGCAGCATGGTGCGCGTCTGCACCTCGCCCGCGTGGCGCATCAGGTGTTCGAGCAGCCGCCATTCGGTGGGCAGCAGATCGAGCTTGCGGGCGCCGCGCGTCGCCGTGCGGGCGAGCAGGTCCATCCGCAGCTCGCCCACGCGGAGCTCCGCCGCCGCGGCGGGGGGCGCGGCCGGACGGCGGGCGAGCGCGCGGAGGCGCGCGCGGAGCTCGGCGAAGGCGAAGGGCTTGCCGAGATAGTCGTCCGCCCCGGCTTCGAGCCCCTCGACGCGCTTCTCGACCTCGGACAAGGCGGTGAGCATGAGGATGGGCGTGGCGACGCCCGCCGCGCGCAGCGCCCGCACCACCGAGATGCCGTCGGGGCCGGGAAGCATCCGGTCCGTCACGATGGCGTCGAAGCCGCCCTCGAGGGCGTGGAACAGCCCCTCCCGCCCGTCGCCGGCGAGCTCGACGACGTGGCCTTCCTCGCGCAGGCCCTTGGCGATGTAGTCGGCCGTCGCCGCGTCGTCCTCGATGACGAGGAAGCGCATGGGGGCGCCGGCGACGCTACAGCCCGGCCGCCTCCAGCCGGAGAATGGCGCGGGCGAGGGACTGGGCGCGGGGCACCATGCTGTCCACCTCCAGGTATTCCTCGGGGCTGTGGGCCTTGCCGCCGACGGGGCCGACGCCGCAGAGGGTGGGCGCGCCCTGGGCCGCGGTGAAGCCGGAATCGGCGCAGCCGCCGGTGAATTCCCCGCTGACCGTCAGGCCGGAGGCGGCGGCGGATTCCCGATAGACGGAGAAGACGCGCTTCGCCGCCTCGTCCTGCGTCAGGGGCAGGAACTCGCCGCGGATGGTCAGCTTCGCCTTGGTGCCGGGCACGGTGGAGCTGGCGATGATCGCCTCGATCCTGGCCAGGATCTCGTCGCGGTCGGCGGGATCCCTGTAGCGGAAGTCGATCTGGCCGGCGGCGTGGGGCGCGACCGTGTTCACGCTCTGCCCGCCCGAGACCAGGCCGACATTGAGGGTGATGCCGCGCGGGATGTCGGTCAGCGCGTGGATGGCGACGATCTTGTGCGCGAGCTCCCCGATCGCCGAGATGCCGGCCTCGAAATTGCCGCCCGAATGCGCGGCCTTGCCCTCGATCTCGAAGGCCATGAAGACGCCGCCCTTGCGGCCCGTGACCACGTTGCCCGAGGGGCGGCCGGGTTCGGAGTTGAAGACGACGCGGGCGTTGCGCGCCTCGGCCTCGATCACCGGACGGCCTTCGGGAGAGCCGATCTCCTCGTCGCCGGTGAACAGCCCGACGAGGGGGCCGGGCGCGCCGCCGAACTTCGCGAAGGCGGCGAGGACGAACATGTTCATCACGAGGCCGGCCTTCATGTCGGAGACACCCGGGCCGTAGGCCTTGCCGTCCCTGACGGTGAAGGGGCGGCGGGTGGGCTCGCCCTTGGGGAAGACCGTGTCGCGGTGGCCCATCAGCACGATGTTGGCCTGGCGGTTCCCGGTGGCGGGAGCGTCGGGGCTGGCGAGGGTGGCGCGGATGCAGTCCCCGAAGCGCTCGCCCGGCACGGCCTCGACCGCGAGGCCGTGGGCCTCGCAGAACTCCCGCACGATGGCGCCCACGGCGTCCACGCCCGCCTTGTCGTAGGAGCCGCCATCGGTGTTCACCATGCGCCCGAGCACGTCGAGCATCGCCCCCTGCTGGGTGGCGAGCCAGGCGGTGATCTTTCCTTCGGTGGTCTCGGCGTTCATGGGCGCGGTTCCTTGGCGTGTGGGGCGGAGCCTACACGCCGGGGGCGGGCGGGTGCAGGGGGCGCTGCCCCCTTGGCCCCCACGCCGGGCCGGCGCGCCGGAGTTCTGGTTCCCGGACCCTGGGGTATCGGACCCTGGGGGTATCGCCGGTGGCGCCATCCGCCCGGCGGCGACGATGCGTCTCGGCGCCGATCCCGCGACGGCGCAGCCGGTGCCCCTCCGGCCAGCTCGGCGCGGTCCTCCCATGCGACCGCGACAAATCCCCGCAGGGGTCCGGGGAGCCCGTGGCTCCCCGGCGGGGCCTGGGGCAGCGCCCCAGCTTTCCCCTGGACTTTTCGGTGGCGTTCTTGCTACGTTCACGACGGCACTGGGGCGAGGCATGCCCGCGTCGTGGCCGGTGCCGGCGGCGCGCGGCGGGCCAGAAACTCAAAAAGCCAGAAACTCAAAAGAGCCGGGCGCGGCCGCCGCCCGCATTCGCTCGCGCGGGCCCCCCACGCGCCCTGCATCCAGGGCCCGCCCCGGTGCCCCGAAGTGGCTCCGCCACGAGGGCGGAGCCACCTGCAAAGACGAGAACAGCAACAGCGGAAGGCTTGGATCAACCGCCCCGCCGGGCGATCGTGCCAACCGGGGCCCCCGCCGAGGTTTTCCGCAGCACGCAGCGCAGCGGAGTGGCGCGGAAAACTTCGGTGGGGAACTCACTCGATCTTGACGTTGGCCGCGCGGACGATGGGCGCCCACCGCTCATATTCCTCGCGGACGAAGCGGTCGGTGGTGGCGGCGTCCATGAAGATCGGCTCGCTGCCGATATCGGCGAGGCGCTGGCGGATCGGCGGCGCGGCGAGCGCGTCGCGGGACAGCTGCTCGGCCCGCTGGATGATGGCGGCCGGCGTGCCGCGCGGCGCGAAGAGGCCGGTCCAGGAGCGCACGGCGTAGTCCGGCACGCCGCCCTCGGTGACGGTGGGGAGGTCGGGGCGGAGCGAGACGCGCTCCGCCGTGCAGACGGCGACGACGCGGACGCGCCCGGCCTCCATCGGCGGGATCACCGTCGGCAGGTTCATGAAGGCCATGGGAATGGTGCCGGCGACCAGGTCCGTCAGCACCGGGCCGCCGCCGCGGTAGGGCACGTGGGTCAGGTCGAGGCCGGTGCGCAGCCGCAGCAGCTCCCCCGCCAGGTGGTTGGAGGAGCCGACGCCCGAGGAGCCGAAGGAGACGCCGCCGCGCTGCTGCCGGATCCAGGCGAGCAGCTCGGGCAGGGTGCGGGCCGGGACGGAGGGGTGCACGGCGATGACGTTCGGCACGTCCACCCACATCGCAATGCCGTGGAAGGCCTCGCGCACGTCGTAGCCGAGCTCGCCCGAGATGATCGGGTGGAAGACGTGGTTCGACGCCGAGGAGACGAAGAGCATCTGCCCGTCCGGCCGCGCCCGCATGGCGAGCCCCATGCCGACGGAGCCGCCGCCGCCGGGGCGGTTCTCGACGACGAAGGGCTGGCGCGCCGCGGCCTCGAAGGCCGGCGAGAGAAGCCGAGCGACGACGTCGTTCGATCCGCCCGGCGCCCAGGGCACCATGAGGGTGACGGGGCGGGCGGGCCAGGCCTCCTGCGCGCGGGCCGGGACGGCGAGCAGGGCAGGGGCGGCCAACAGGGTGCGGCGAGCGATGCGCATGGGCGTTTCCTCCGAGCCGGGCTCTTTAGGCGAAGCCGGCCGGCTGCGGGAAGGCCGCATGGCGCGCTGCGGCAAGGTTGGCTAAAGGGGCGGGACGGGACTCGAAGAGACGGGATCATGCGCGCGAAGACCTCTGGGCTGGGGAAAGTCGTTCCGCTGGCCGCCACGGGCCTGCTGCTCGCGGGGTGCGGCGCGACGCAGACCAGCGGCGTCGTGGCGATCGGGCCGGACACCTACGCGGTCGAGACGCGCGGCCGGGCGCTGGGCACGGCGGTGGAGCGCGGGCTGACCGAGGCCTCGGCCTTCTGCACCGTGCAGGGCCGCCAGACCGAGCTGCAGGGCACGCGGATCAATCCCGACAGCTACCAGGTGGTGTTCCGGTGCGCCGGCGCCGCGCCGGGCGGCGTGCGCGGCTTCACCCCGCCCGCGACGGCGATCGCCGGCGGGCGCCCGGGTCCGGTGATGAGCGCGACGATGGGCGGCGCGCCGATGGGCGGCTTCTCGACCCGTCCCTCCAGCCTCGGCCCCGTGCCCGTCAGCCCGCCGCCGATGCCGGTCAGCCGGGCGCCGGGCGGGGGCGTGGTGCTGAGCGGCCAGGCCTTCCCGCCGCCCGCCCAGGCCCCGGCCGGCGTCGCCGACGGGACCGTCCCCTTCATCCAGCCG
>JAIEOO010000254.1 GCA_019750475.1 Acetobacteraceae bacterium
GCCGCCCGCCGTCACCGTCTCGCCCCCGCCGCGCCCGGCCGCGCCGCCGGCCCGGCTGGCGGGACCGCCGCCGGAACTCGGCATCGGACAGCGCCCGGCCGGGTTGGACGCGAAGCGCTGGGACGGGCTGCGCCGCGGCAAGCTGCGCCCCGAGCGCAAACTCGACCTGCACGGGATGCGCGCGGCGGAGGCCCATGCGGCCGTTCAGGGCTTCCTCACCGCCGCCCAGGCCCAGGGCCTGCGCTGCGTCTGCATCGTCACCGGCAAGGGCAGCTCCGAGGAGGGCGGCACGCTCCGCCGGGAATTGCCGCACTGGCTGAACGCGCCCGCCCTCCGTGGCCTGGTGCTGGGCGCGGCGCATCCGCACAAGGCGAACACCGGCGCGGTCCACCTTCTTCTGCGTCGCCGCCGGGCATGACCCCCTTCGGCGCCAGGCTGCGGGCGTTGCGCGACGCGCGGGGCGTCTCCCTGACGGAGCTCGCGGAGGCGCTGCACGTCTCGGCGGCCTACCTTTCGGCGCTGGAACACGGCAAGCGCGGCCGCCCCTCGGCCGGGCTGATCCACCAGGTGAACGAGTATTTCGGCCTGATCTGGGACGAGGCGGAAGAGATGACGCGCCTCGGCCGCATCTCGCACCCCCGCGTCGTGGTGGACACGGCGGGGCTGAGCCCCGAGGCGACGGAACTCGCGAACCTGCTCGCCCGCCGCATCCGCGACCTGCCGGAGGGGCGGGTGCGGGCCCTGCTGGCGGCGCTGAAAGCCGATTCGGGTTGAGTTGGCTTGGTTGGTTGGTCTAGTCAGGCGGCCATGCAGGTCAACATCTACGAAGCCAAGACCCGACTCTCCGCCCTGGTGGATGCCGCCACCCGTGGGGAGGAGGTGGTGATCGCCCGCGCCGGCAAGCCGCTGGTGCGGCTGGTGCCGTGCGACACCCCCGCCCCGCCGCCGCGGCTGGGCGGGCAGCTCGAGCATCTCGGCTCGGCCGGGCCCGACGAGGCCTGGGCGCCGCTGACCGACGAGGAGCTGAAGGACTGGTACCGGGAGTGAGGCTTCTCCTCGATACCCATGCGCTGGCTTGGTTCCTCATGGACCGGCCTCGCTTGGCGCCATCGGCCCTGGCGACCATCCAGGATGGCAAGAACGAGGTCTGTGTGAGCGCCGTCTCCGCCTGGGAAATGGCGGTGAAGTTCCACCTCGGCAAATGGCCCGAGGCCGGCCCTGTGATCGAAGGCTGGGAGGCGCTGCTGGACGCCAATCAAATCGGCGCGCTTCCCATCACCGCCGCCCACGCCGTCGCGGCCGCCGGCCTCGACTGGCCGCATCGCGACCCGTTCGACCGGCTGCTGGTCGCCCAGGCCCGGGCCGAGCGGTTCCGCCTCGTCACCGCCGACCCGATCCTGCTCGGCTTCCTCCCGGACGCGCTGCCCGCCCGGTAGGCGGGGCTCAGCCCTCCGCCTTGTGCACCGCCTGGAAGGCCGCCAGCGCCGCCATGTCGAGCAGCTGGTTCACCCCGGCCCCCGTCGGCACGATCTGCGCCGGCTTCGACAGGCCGATCAGCACCGGCCCGATCGTCGTGGCGCTCGTCAGGCGCGGCACCGCCTTGGTCAGGATGTGCGCCGCGTGCAGCCCCGGCATCACCAGCACGTTCGCGGGCCCGGTCAGGCGGCAGAAGGGGTAGAGGCTCGCCCGCAGCCCGGGGTCGAGCGCCACGTCGGCGCTCATTTCCCCGTCGAACTCGAAATCCGCCCCTTCGGCGTCGAGCAGCTTCACCGCCTCCCGGATGGAGCCCGGGATGACGCCCTTCGGGTCCCCGAAGGTCGAGAAGGAGAGGAAGGCGACGCGCGGCGTCAGCCCGAGGCGCCGCGCATTGCCCGCCGCCCGCCGCGCGATCACGGCGAGCGTCCGCGCGTCCGGCCGCTCATGGATCGCGGTGTCGGCGACGAGCACGGTGCCCGAGCGCCGCGCCACCATCATCGTCAGGCCGAACAGCACGCCGTCCGGCTCGATCGCCAGCGTCACGCCCTCGAGAGTCGCGCCGTAGGAGCGCGTCTCGCCGGTCACCAGCGCGTCCGCGTCGCCGAGCGCCACCATGCAGCCGGCGAAGACGTTGCGGTCCTGGTTCACGAGGCGCAGGCAGTCGCGGAACAGGAAGCCGCTGCGCTGCTGTCGGGCATAGAGCCACTCGGCGTAGCGGCGGTTGTCCTGGGACAGCCGCGCGTTGTGCATCTCGATCCCGTCCGGCAGCCGGATGCCGAGGGCCGCGACGGTCGCGGTGATGCGGTCCTCCCGCCCGATCAGGATGGGCGTGCCGTAGCCCGCGTTGCGGAAGGCGATGGCGGCGCGGATGACGCTCTCCTCCTCGCCCTCGGCGAAGACGACGCGCTTCGGATGCTCCCGCACGCGCTCATGGATCATCTCGAGCGCGTTGGCCGCGACGTCGAGGCGCTGCGCCAGCTCCCGCCGGTAGCGGCCCATGTCCATCAGCGGCTTGCGCGCGACGCCCGAGCGCATCGCGGCCTCCGCCACGGCGGCCGGCACGCGGGAGATCAGGCGGGGGTCGAAGGCGTTGGGAATGATGTATTCCGGCCCGAAGGCGAGCTTCTTGCCCGCACCGGAGCGCGCCACCTCCTCCGGCACCGCCTCCCGCGCGAGCTGCGCCAGCGCCTCGGCCGCCGCGATCTTCATGGCGTCGTTGATGGTCGAGGCCCGGACATCGAGCGCGCCGCGGAAGATGAAGGGGAAGCCCAGGACGTTGTTGACCTGGTTCGGATAGTCGGACCGCCCGGTCGCGATGATGCAGTCGGGCCGCCCGGCCTTGGCTTCCTCGGGCGTGATCTCCGGGTCCGGGTTGGCCATGGCGAAGACGATCGGCTTGTCCGCCATCGCGCGCAGCATGTCCTGCGTCAGCGCGCCCTTCACGCTGAGGCCGAAGAACACGTCGGCGCCCTCCAGCGCCTGGGCGAGCGTCCGCGCCTTGGTCTCGACCGCGTGGGCCGACTTCCACTGGTTCATGCCCTCGGTCCGGCCGCGGTAGAGCACGCCCTTGGTGTCGCACATGAGGATGTTCTCGGGCCGCATCCCCATCGCCCGCAGCAGCTCGGCGCAGGCGATGGAGGCCGCCCCCGCCCCGTTGATGACGAGGCGCGTGGTCGAGAGATCCCGCCCCGTCAGATGGGCCGCGTTGATCAGCCCCGCCGCGGCGACGATCGCGGTGCCGTGCTGGTCGTCGTGGAAGACCGGGATGTCCATGATCTCGCGCAGCCGCTGCTCGATCACGAAGCATTCGGGCGCCTTGATGTCCTCGAGGTTGATGCCCCCGAAGCTCGGGCCGAGGAAGCGGACGCAGTTGACGAACTCGTCCACGTCCTCGGTGTCGAGGCAGAGATCCATGCCGTCCACGTCGGCGAAGCGCTTGAAGAGGGCGACCTTGCCCTCCATCACCGGCTTCGAGGCGAGCGCCCCCAGGTTGCCGAGGCCCAGCACCGCCGTCCCGTTCGAGATCACGGCGACGAAGTTGCCCTTCGAGGTGTAGTCGTAGGCCAGCGCCTTGTCGCGGTGGATGTGCAGGCAGGGCTCGGCCACGCCGGGGGAGTAGGCGAGGCTCAGGTCCCGCGCGGTGACGAGGGGCTTGGTCAGCCGCGTCTCGAGCTTGCCCGGGCGCCCCTCGGCATGCATCGCCAGCGCCTCTTCCCCGGTGACCCGAGCGGTGCGGACATCCGCCAGCGAAACGGGGGGCAGCGGGTCCTTGCGCGCGTCGTCCATCGGGGGCCTTGTCCTTCCTCTTGTCCCTGCGGGCCCACCCTAAACGCCCTGTCATGGGTTGCGAAGCGCACCGCTTCGCGCCCGCGAGAACCGGCGGTAGATGCAGCAGCGTGGATCAAGCCCCTCTCCCGTCGGCCGCCGGCGCCTCGCCGGCCATGCAGCAATGGTTCGCGGCCAAGGCGCAGCATCCGGACGCGCTGCTGTTCTTCCGCATGGGCGATTTCTACGAGCTGTTCTTCGCCGACGCCGAGGCCGCGAGCGCGGCCCTCGACATCGCGCTCACCCACCGCGGCGAACACCAGGGCCAGCCCATCCCGATGTGCGGCGTCCCCGCGCACAGCCACGAATCCTATCTCGCGCGGCTGATCCGCCGCGGCTTCCGCGTCGCCGTCTGCGAGCAGACCGAGACGCCCGAGGAGGCGAAGGCCCGCCGCGCCCCCACCATCCGGCGGGAGGTGGTGCGCCTCGTCACCCCCGGCACCGTGACCGAGGAGGCCCTGCTGGAGGCCGCGAAGCCCGCCTGGCTGCTCGCTGTGGTGCAAGGGGAAGCCGGCGCCGTGGACGCCGCCTGGTGCGACATCTCGACCGGGGCCTTCGAGACCTCCGCCGGGGAGGAACCCGCCGCGCTGCTCGCCCGGCTCGATCCGGCCGAGGTGCTGGCCGAGGAGGCGCTGGCCGGCCACCCCGCGCTGGGCGGCCGCGCCGTCGCCCTGCCGCGGCCGCGCG
>JAIEOO010000156.1 GCA_019750475.1 Acetobacteraceae bacterium
CGCGCGTCGCGGGCGGCCCCGCCGCCGGGCGCGTGGTGGCGCGGGCCTTGCGCGCGCTGGTCGCCGGCGGGCGTCACCAGGCGGTGTTCGACCTGGCGCTCGCCAAGCTGAAGGAGGCGCTCGCCGCCCGCGAGGACGAGCTGCGGGAGGCGCTGCGCTCCCGCGTGCGGGAACAGGCCGGGCCCGTCGCCGGCTGGGCGGCGGGCGGCTACGTCGCGAACCGCGTGCTGGCGGCGATCAACGCCGAGCTGGCGAAGGTGGAGCCGGGCGATTCCGACCTGCGCCAGGCCTTCGAGGCCTGGATCGAGCAGGAGATCACGCGCATCGAGACCGAGCCCGAGCGCGCCGCGCAGATCGGTGCCGCCATCCGCGGCGCCGTGACCCATCCCGCCGTGCGGCAATGGTTCGACGATGTCTGGCAGCGGCTGCGCCGCACCGTGGCCGAGGACGCGACCAACCCGACGGGCCGCAGCGTCCAGGTGATCGAGGCGGCGCTCGAGAACGCCGGACGCTTCCTGGCCGAGGACCCGGAGGCGCGGGAGAAGCTCAACCGCGCGGCGGAGCGGGCCCTGGCCGCCTTCCTGCCCTCGGCCCAGCAGCGGGTCGCGGCCTTCGTCGGCGACGTGGTGCGCGGCTGGAACACCCAGGAGGTGACCGACAGGATCGAGCTGCGCGTCGGGCGGGACCTGCAATTCGTGCGGGTCAACGGCACGCTGGTGGGCTTCCTCGCCGGCGGGGCGCTGTTCATGCTGCTGCACGCCATGTTCGGGAGGGCGGTGCATTGATCACGGCGCTGAGGAGCTTCGACGAGCTGTCGGAGGGGCAGGAGTTCGATTTCGGCACGCTCTCCCTGCCCGCCGACGAGATCATGGAATACGCCCGGCGCTACGACCCGCAGCCCTTCCACACCGACCCGGAGGCGGCGAAGCACGCGCCGCTCTTCGGCGGGCTGGTGGCGAGCGGGCTGCACACCATGGGCGCGTGCTTCGGCCGCATCATGGGCGGGCCGCTGTTCCGCGAGGTCTCGCTCGGCGGGAACCGCATCGACACGAGCTGGCCCGCGCCGCTGCGCCCCGACGAGGTCTTCGCGCTGAAGGGTCGCGTGGAGGCGCTGAAGCTGCCGAAATCGCGACCGGAGCTGGGCATCGCGACGATGCGCTACACCGGCACGCGGGTGGCGGACGGCGTCGTCGTGATCGAGATGGTGGGCAGCCACTTCCTGCGGCGCTGAGCCTACTGCTCCAGCGCGCAACTCGGGTTGAAGGCGGTGCCCGTCACGAAGAGCGTCGCGTTCCGGCCCGAGTCCGCGCCGCGCGAGCAAAGCCGCTCCCAGCCCGTGATGTCGGCCTGCTCCATCTCGATGGTGAGGTTGCCCACATCCTGGAGCGTGACGCAGTTGCGCTGGCCGAGCGCGCTGCGGACCCAGCCGGATTGGTGCCGCGTGCCGCGCCAGTCCGAGTAGGTGAATCGGGAGCGGATGACGAGGCCGGAATTGTTCACCGCGCAGGCGCGGATGACCGTCTGCGCCTGCGCCGGGCTCGGCCAGGCCAGGCCGGCGCCTGACGCTGCGGCGAAAGCCAGCGCGATGACGATGGACCGCATGGAATCTCTCCCGTCGCTGCGGGCCGGCCGCAACCCGTGCGCCCGCCCAGGCACAACCTTCGCGAGTGTTCCTGCCGGGGTCCAATCGGCGTCACCGAAGAGCGCCATCGGCGCGATCCAGCGGAGGCGAGGCGGCGACCAGGCGAGCCCCTCGCCGGCCACCCACCGGGACGGACAGCGCCGCGGAGGGTGATCGGGACGCCCGCGGGATCACGATCCTCGGCGGCGCGGGGCCCGGATCCCGGCCAGCGTTGTCCTGGCGTCGGGCCTGGCCGTCGCCCGGACCCGCGCGCTGTGGCGCGACGGGTCGGCCCCGCGGCCGGAGCCGGCCTCCCGCAGCCGTGCGAATCTGGTGCCCGAAGGGCAGCCCGGCGGCGGTGTTCCCCCGGGCGGCGAGGTCGGACGACGAACACGAAAAAGGGCGGCCCCTCGCGGAGCCGCCCCTTCGAAGGACCAAGCCTGGAAGGCTGGCGTCAGCCGGCCTTCGCCATGATCTCGTCGGCCACGTTGCGCGGCACCGGATCGTAGTGGTGGAACTGCATGGAGAAGGACGCGCGGCCCTTCGTCATGCCGCGCAGGTTGGAGATGTAGCCGAACATCTCCTTCAGCGGGACATGCGCCCGGACGATGACCGAAGTGCCGGCCATGTCCTGGGACTGGATGACGCCGCGGCGGCGGTTCAGGTCGCCCACCACGTCGCCGACGTGGTCCTGCGGGGTGGTCACCTCGACGTCCATGATCGGCTCGAGGATGACGGGGCCCGCCTTCTTCATGCCCTCGCGGAAGCAGGCCTTGGCGGCGATTTCGAACGCCAGCGCGCTCGAGTCGACGTCGTGGTACTTGCCGTCCGTCAGGGTGTACTTGAAGTCCACCGTCGGGAAGCCGGCGAGCACGCCCGTCTCGGCCTGGACCTTGATGCCCTTGTCCACCGCCGGGATGTATTCCTTCGGCACCGCGCCGCCGACCACGGCGTTGACGAACTCGATGCCCTCGTTGCGTTCCTTCGGCTCGAAGACGATCTTCACCTCGGCGTACTGGCCCGAGCCACCCGACTGCTTCTTGTGGGTGTAGATCTCGGTGTGCGGCTTCGTGATCGTCTCGCGGTAGGCGACCTGCGGCGCGCCGATGTTGCAGTCCACGCCGTATTCGCGGCGCAGGCGGTCGACGATGATCTCGAGGTGCAGCTCGCCCATGCCGGACAGGATCGTCTGGCCGGTTTCCTGATCGGTCTTGAGGCGGAGCGACGGATCCTCGCCGGCCAGCTTCTGCAGGCCGATCGTCATCTTCTCGACGGCTTCCTTGGTCTTGGGCTCGACCGAGATGTCGATGACGGGGACCGGGAAGGCCATGCGCTCGAGGACGACCTGGTCCTCCTGGCTGGCGAGCGTGTCGCCGGTGCCCGTGTCCTTCAGGCCCACGAAGGCGGCGATGTCGCCGGCCGTCACTTCCTTGATTTCCTCACGCTTGTCGGCGTGCATCTGGAACATGCGGCCGATGCGCTCCTTGTGGCCCTTGGTCGTGTTCATGACCATGTCGCCCTGGCGGAGCACGCCCGAATAGACGCGCACGAAGGTGAGGTTGCCGTACTTGTCGTTGATGATCTTGAAGGCGAGGCCGGCGAACGGGCCGTCTTCCTTGACCGGGATGATCCGGCGCTCGGAGTTCTCGTCCTGGCCTTCCTCGGGGGCGACCTTGATGCCCTCGACGTCCACCGGGCTCGGCAGATAGTCGATCACCGCGTCGAGCAGCGGCTGCACGCCCTTGTTCTTGAAGGCGGAGCCGCAGAGCACCGGGCGGAACTCGCCGGAGACGGTGCCCTTCTTGATGCAGCGCTTCAGCGTCTCGACCGAGACGTCACCCTTGTCGAAGTACTCCTCCATCGCCGTCTCGTCGATGCCGACGGCGGTGTCGAGCAGCTTCTGGCGGTATTCGGCCACCTTGTCGGCCATGTCGGCCGGGATCGGGCCGTACTCGAACTTGGCGCCGAGCTCATCGCCCTGCCAGGTGATGGCGCGCATCTCGACGAGGTCCACCACGCCCTTCAGCGTGTCCTCGATGCCGATGGGCAGCTGCAGAGCGACCCAGTTGATGCCGAGCTTCTCGGTCAGCGTCGCCGCGGCCTTGTAGAAATCGGCGCCCGTGCGGTCGAGCTTGTTGATGAAGATGATGCGGGGGACGTTGTAGCGGTCCGCGAGGCGCCAGTTGGTCTCGGACTGCGGCTGCACGCCGGCGACGCCCTCGATGATAAAGATCGCCCCGTCGAGCACGCGCAGCGAGCGGTTCACCTCGATGTTGAAGTCGATGTGGCCCGGGGTGTCGATGATGTTGATGCGGTGATCCGCCCACTCCGCCGTCACGGCGGCGGAGGTGATGGTGATGCCGCGCTCGCGCTCCTGCTCCATGTAGTCGGTGGTGGTGTTGCCGTCGTGGACCTCACCGATCTTATGGCTCTTGCCGGTGTAGTAGAGGATCCGCTCGGTCGTCGTCGTCTTGCCGGCGTCGATATGCGCCGTGATGCCGATGTTGCGGATCTTCTCGAGCGGGGTGCGCGCCACGGTGGGCCTCCATGCGGCAAGGCGGGTCGCCCCGGGGAAACCCCGGCACGCCCGCCCATCCAGATCTGGTCAGGGGTAAGTGCGGGGGAAATGCCCCTTCCGGCCGGGATTTGCAAGCGCCACGGGGTCCACGCCCCCGCGCGGGGCGCATGGCGCCCCGCGCCTCCTACCGCGGAGCGCGACCGGTCACCGGTCCCAACCAGGCGCCGGGCCCGGGCGAGGCCGCGCCGGACAGGCCGGCGCGGAAGGCCCGCAGGATGGACGCCGGCCGCGCGAGCGCGGGGGCGACCGCGGTTTCCCAGGCCGGGCGGGCAACGAACAGGGCGTCGAGCGCGGCCCCGGCGCG
>JAIEOO010000098.1 GCA_019750475.1 Acetobacteraceae bacterium
CCCCGCGCGCCACGTCCGCGGAGGGCGACGCGCCCTGTCACCCAGGCACGGCGCGGGGCACGTCCCCGGCCTCCATGAGCCAGGCCAGGCGCTGACGCTGCGCCGCCTCCGCGTGCTGCCGGGCCGCGGCCTCGGCCCCGTCGGCGTCGCGCGCCAGAAGCGCCCGCAGCAACGCGCGATGCTCCTCATGCGCCGCCGCCGCCCGCCCCCCGCGGTCGAGCAGGCTCGGCAGCAGCGCCATGGCGTCCGACAGCAATTCGAGGCTCCGCAGCAGATAGCGGTTGTGCGCCGCGAGATAGAGCAGGGCGTGCAGCCGCTGGTTCACCGCGACGAGCGCGCCCGCATCGCCGAGCAGCCCGGCCTCGCGCTCGATCAGCCCGGCCATCGCCGCCAGCTCGGCCTCGCTCGCATGCTGGGCGGCGAGGCGGGCGGCCGCGCCCTCCAACACGCCCCGCATCACGTAGAGCTCCACCACCTGGGTGTGATCGGGGCGCGAGACGGCGAGGCCGCGGCCGGCCCGGGTCAGCAACCCCTCGGCCTCCAGCCGGGCGATCGCCTGCCGCACCGGCGTGCGGGACACGCCGAGCCGCGCCGCCAGCTCCTGCTCGGTCAGGCGCGCGCCCGGCGCCAGCGTGCCGTCGCGCAGCGCGGCGCGCAGCGCGCCATAGGCGTCGGGGCGGGGAGGGGCGGTCTCCATGCCGGCCATGCTACCGGATGGACAGCCGGTATCCAACGGGATACCAAAGCGCACCAACGGGAGAAGACCGGGTGCCCGACCTTTCGCGCCCCTATGACGTCCTGGTCTGCGGCGGCGGCAACGCCGCGCTCTGCGCCGCCATCACCGCCCGCCAGCACGGGGCGAGCGTCATCCTGGCCGAGCACGCGCCGAAATCCATGCGCGGCGGCAATTCGCGCCACACCCGCAACCTTCGCGCCCTGCACCCGGCGCCCACCGAAGTCCTCACCGAGAGCTACCTCGAGGAGGAATACTGGGACGACCTGCTGCGCGTGACCGGCGGCAAGACGGACGAGGCCCTGGCCCGGATGACCATCCGCGCGAGTCAGCACGCCCCGGGCTTTCTCAAGGAGTGCGGGGTGGTGTTCCAGCCCTCGCTCTCCGGCACGCTCAGCCTCTCCCGGACCAACGCCTTCTTCCTGGGCGGCGGCAAGGCGCTGGTGAACGCGCTCTACCGCACGGCGGAGAAGCTCGGCGTCGTCATCCTCTACGACACCGAGGTGCAGCACCTCGACGCCCGTGACGGCTTCTTCACCGAGGCGCTGGTCAGCCACCGCGGCTTCCCCGAGCGGATCCGGGCCAAGGCGGTCGTCGCCTCCTCCGGCGGGTTCCAGGCCAACCGCCACTGGATGCGCCAGTACTGGGGCGACGCCGCCGACAACTTCCAGATCCGCGGCACGCCCTACGCCCAGGGCCGGCTGCTGCGCGACCTGCTCGACCAGGGCGCGCAGGAGGTGGGCGACCCCACCCAGTTCCACGCCGTCGCCAACGACGCCCGCGCGCCGATGGAAGACGGCGGGCTGGCCATGCGCCTCGACTGCGTGCCCTTCTCCGTCGTCGTGAACGAGCGCGTCGAGCGCTTCTACGACGAGGGCGAGGACACCTGGCCCAAGCGCTACGCCATCTGGGGGCGGCTGATCGCCCAGCAGCCCAACCAGCGCGCCTTCGCCATCACCGACAGCCAGGCGCTGCACGACTACCTGCCCTCGGTCTTCCCGCCGATCTTCGCCGACACGATCGAGGAACTGGCCGGCAAGCTCGGCCTCGATGCCGGCAAGCTGGCGAAGGTGGTGGCCGACTACAACGCGAGCGTCGTCCCGGGCGGGCGCTTCAACGGGCAGAAGCTCGATGGCTGCCGCACCGACGGCCTGACCCCGCCCAAGAGCAACTGGGCGCGGCGCATCGACCGGCCGCCCTTCCACGCCCATCCGCTGCGGCCCGGCATCACCTTCACCTTCCTCGGCCTGCGGGTGAACGACCGCGCGCGGGTGCTGATGGCCGACGGCAAGCCCAGCGCGAACATCCTCGCCTCGGGCGAGATCATGGCCGGCAACATCCTGGGCCAGGGCTATCTCGCCGGCTTCGGCATGACCATCGGCACCGTCTTCGGCCGCATCGCCGGCGAAGAGGCCGCGAAACTCGCGAGGAACTGAGACCATGGCCGACGGGATGCTGCCCCGCAGCGAGGACAGCGAGGCGATCCAGCACGCGCGCCGCCAGATGGAGGTGTGCAACGCCTGCCGCTACTGCGAGAGCTACTGCGCCGTCTTCCCCGCGATGACCCTGCGGCGGGAGTTCACGACGGGCGACCTCACGCATCTCGCCAACCTCTGCCACAACTGCAAGGGCTGCTACCACGCCTGCCAGTACGCGCCGCCGCACCCCTTCGGCATCAACATCCCCGCGACCTTCGCCCAGCTCCGGCAGGAGAGCTATTCCGCCTATGCCTGGCCGGCCTTCATGGGGCCGGTGTTCGAGCGCAACGGCGGATTCGTGACGCTGGTCGCGGCCCTCGTCGCGACCCTCGCCCTGGTGCTGACCGCGGCCATCCAGGACCCCGCCATCCTCTACAGCGCGCAGCGCGGCACGGGCGCCTTCTTCCGCGTCATCCCGCTCTGGCTCATGACGCTGCTCGCGGGCGGGGCCTTCCTCTTCGCGCTCTTCGCCATGGTCATGGCCGGGCGGCGCTACTGGCGGGCGACGGCGCCCGGCCTGAGCGTGGGGCCCGCGCCCGCGAAGGACGCCGCCCTCGACATCCTGACCATGCGGAACCTCGGCGGCGGCGGGCATGGCTGCAACGACCTCGATGACGGCTTCGCCCAGCACCGCCGCTGGTTCCACCACGCCGTCTTCTACGGCTTCCTGCTCTGCTTCGCCGCCACCACGACGGGCTTCTTCTACCACCACCTCTTCGGCTGGAAGTCGCCGCACGCCTTCCTGTCGCTGCCCGTGCAGTTCGGCACCTGGGGCGGCGTGCTGCTCTGCATCGGCACGGCGGGCATGCTGTGGGTAAAGGCGGTGACCGACCCCGCGCCGGTCGCGCGCCAGCTCCTCGGCGGGGAAGTCGCCTTCGTCGCGCTCCTCTTCCTCGTCGCGGCGACCGGCCTGCTCCTGCTGGCGGTGCGGCACACCGGCGCGATGGGCCTGATGCTCGCCCTCCATATCGGGCTCGTCATCGCGTTCTTCCTGACCATGCCCTACAGCAAGATGGTGCACGGGATGTATCGCGGCCTCGCCCTGCTGCGGGCGCGCGCCGAACAACGCAAGGCAAGGGGTTGACCGCGATGCCCAGCTGGCACGGCCTCATCATCGAGGCGATGAAGGCGCAGGACGTGCGCCTCGTTCCCTACGTCCCCGACAACGTCCTCAAGCCGCTGATCGCGGGCATCGAGGCCGACCCGTTCTTCACCGCCTTCCCCGTCACGCGCGAGGAAGAGGCGATCGGCATCGTCTCGGGCGCCGTCATGGCCGGGATGCGCGGCATGGCGCTGATGCAGACCTCGGGCTTCGCCACGCTGCCCAACGTGCTGGCCTCCCTCGTCTGCGCCTTCCAGCTGCCCGTGATGATGATCGTGAGCGAGCGGGGCACCCTCGGCGAATTCAACCCCGGCCAGGCGATCGTCTGCCGCACCATGCGCCCCATCCTCGACAGCATGGGCATCGAGCACCACACCATCTCGCGCCTCGACGAATGCGCCTTCATCGCCGAACGCGCGATGAAGCAGGCCTTCGCCACGAAATGGCCGGCCTGCCTCATCCTCTCCCCGCTGCTCACCGCGAGGCCGCAATGACCACGGCGATCCCCAACACCCAGGTCATGAACCGGGCCGCGCTCACGAAGCGCGTCGTCGGCAAGCTCACGAACCGCGAGGCCGTGATCGGCGGCATCGGCAACTCCAACTGGGACCTCTGGGGCGCCGGCCACCGCGACGAGAACTTCTACATGCTCGGCAGCATGGGGTTGGCGGCGCCGATCGCCCTCGGCGTCGCGATCGCCCAGCCCGAACGCAAGGTCATCGCCCTCGAAGGCGACGGGTCGCTGCTCATGCAGCTCGGCTGCCTCTCGACCATCGCGGCCCGCAAGCCCGCGAACCTCATCCTCGTGATCTGGGACAACGGCATCTACCAGATCACCGGCGGCCAGGGCACGCCGGCCCAGCTCGCGGGCACCGACCTCATCGCCATCGCCCGCGCCTCCGGCCTCACGAACGCCCAGTGGGCGGCCGACGAAGCCGAATTCGACCAGCTCCTCGACGCCGCCCTCGCCACGCCCGGCCCCCACGTCATCGGCGCCCGCATCGACAACGAACCCGGCCGCAACCAGACCGACCGGGACCCGGTGCGGTTCGCGCAGTCCTTCAGCCGGGCGATGGCGGCACGCTGAGGGCGACGGCGCTGGGGAGGGCGCTGCCCTCCCCGGACCCCTCCCGCCGGGGAGCCACGGGCTCCCCGGACCCCTGCGAATCCTTTGGGGATTGGGGAGGGGCCGAAGTGCCCCTCCCCA
>JAIEOO010000272.1 GCA_019750475.1 Acetobacteraceae bacterium
GCCCAGGCGGGCGGCGAGCGCGGCGGCGGCGGCCTCGGCCTGCGCGCAGATCGCCGCGAGCGGCACGGCCGGGCAGAGGTCGTAGGACGCCACGCCGACGGCGACGCCGCGCCCGAGCAGACCCGCCGCGCAATGGCTCACCCATTCGCGGCCGAGCGCCTGCCAGTAGCCGCCATGGAGGAAGAGAGCGCCCGGCGGGTCCGTCGCGCCGGCGGGCCGGAACAGGTCCATCGCCTCGCGCTCCCCCGCGCCGTAGCGCAGCGTCTCCGGCGGGTGGGCCGCGCGGAAGGCGGCGGCCTCGCGCTGCCAGCGCGCGAGATGCGCCGGATGGTCCGGCACGCGGGCGCGGTTGTTGTACTCGGCCTCGAGATCCATGCGGCGCGGAGCCTGGGCGGGGGCGGCGCCGCCGGCAAGCCCGCGTTATGCTCCCGTGATGCGCATCTACCTCGCCGGCCCCGACGTGTTCCTCCCCGACGCGCGGGAGGTGGGCGCGCGCGAGGCGGCGCTCGCCGCCCGGTTCGGCTTCGAAGGGGTCTTCCCGCTCGACGGGGCCGCGCCCGAACCCGGGGACTGGCGGGCCATCGCCGCCACCTGCGAGGGGATGATCCGCGGCTGCGCGGCGATCGCGGCGAACCTGACCCCGTTTCGCGGCCCCTCGGCCGATCCCGGGACGGTCTTCGAACTGGGCTTCGCCCGCGCGCTCGGCTTGCCGGCCTTCGGCTACTCGACCGTCGCGGCCAGCCTGCGCGAGCGCGTGCCGGACGCGACGCGCG
Source organism: Acetobacteraceae bacterium (assembly GCA_019750475.1). Lineage (GTDB taxonomy): Bacteria > Pseudomonadota > Alphaproteobacteria > Acetobacterales > Acetobacteraceae > Roseococcus. The sequence continues at coordinate 774 of JAIEOO010000272.1, forward strand.
ACGCCGGGGGTCGATGGCGCGACCCGGACGGGCTCGAGATCGAGGATTTCGGCCTCGCCGACAACCTCATGCTCGAAGGGGCGATCGCCGCCTCGGGCGGGGTGATGCTGCGGGTGCCGCACCGGGACGACCCGTGGCGCGACCTGGCCGCGTTCGAGGCCTGCCTGAGCGCGATGCGCCGGGTCTTGAAGGGATGATCGAAGGGCGCTAAAGCGCGGCCTCCCGGGCACGTAGCTCAGCGGGAGAGCACCACCTTGACACGGTGGGGGTCACAGGTTCAATCCCTGTCGTGCCCACCATTCAAATCACGCACTTGGCAGTGGTCTGGATGGGCGGCCCAAGGGTCTCGCCAGCACACAGGTAGCGGCAGCGTCGCGGCGCCGCCCTCACTTCAACCATCCCCGAACCAATCGTCCAGGAAGGCGGCCACCCGCCGGGCCTCGGGGATGTCCACGCGCCCGATGCCGCCCTGCGACAGCAACGCGGGCGGGTCGCCGGCCTGCTCAAAGCTCGCCCCCACACCGATGGATCGCCCGTGCTTCGTCGCTGCGGGCGGGGCGGTTCGGGTGTGGAGCCCGTCGTTTCTGCGATGCCGATCACCCACAACGGCGTTTACCAGCGAACCGCTGGAATCCGCTGCCCGGCCTGAGCCCCGGCGCCGACGGCGCGCGCCGGCGCCGCTGTGCTGAATGAGGCGCCGCCTGGGCGCCCCTGGCCGTGGTGCTTTTCCGTCGGTGGCGCCGCGCGAGAACCGCGCGGGCTGTGGGATCCACACCCGCCGCGCGTTCGATCTCGGCCTCAACGGGAAGCCGCAGCCGGTGCGGCAGCACGACCGCCCGGAAGCCTTCGACCTCGGGCCATTCGATCACCGTGCGGCACCGCCGCAGCCGCTTCACAACCGCCGCCGCCACCGTCACCACCTTCACGCCAACGATGCAGGTCGGGCAACCGCGGCTGCGCCCCCCTGCCCTCACCGCAGTCCTCCGCGAACCGATCGGCCGCAACCCTGGCCCTGCGGCGCGCTTACGGGTCCCGCGCCGGTCCCGGGGCTTCGGCCGCTGCCGATCGCCACGGCACCCCGACAGCGGTGGGATGCGCGAAGCCGGCGGAAAGGGGGTTTGCTTCGGGCGGGGGAGCGCACCCCCGAAGGACCGGACGGACAGGCCCTCTCTTTGGATGCGCCCCCGGTGCGAAGGTCCGATGCGGGGACGCCGTCAAGCGCAGTCAGAGCCCGAAGCATCGCCATTGTGACGGCCGTCGCGGCCAGCGTCAAGCCGGCGGGATGCTCGTCAGTGTTCCCGCGGGCGGCGCGGACGGGGGGCGGCAGGGGGCGAAGCGGATGTCGAGTGTGGCGCTGGTTATCAGGCGACGCGCATGGCCCGAACGGTCGGTTCCAGCCCGATGATGCTGGCCGTCGCCGGCGCTGGGAGCATTCGCCAGTTCGGGTGAGGAGGGCGCAGCCGGAGAGGTTCTGTGCCTAGCGCTTGAACGGGCACCCGTCCGCGCAGGCGCCGCGGGTTCGGTGCTGCCGGCGGGACCACAGGGAAACGTTCCGCCGACGCCCGCTCGGACGGCACACGAAAGACCTGGACAGGAAGCGGATCGCCCTCGCTCAGCCAGACCACGGAGCCCGGCTGCCCACAATCCCAGAGAGCGTCGCAGATGCCGATCTGGACGAGCAGTCAGGATCGCGGCTCTTCCTGCATCACCAGGACCATCGCTCTTCCCCTCCTGCTCGGGTCAGGCCGGGAAGCCGTCGGCCCATTCGTAGGCGAGCTGCCCTTCGCGCGCGATGGCCTCGGCGGCGGCGAGCTGCTCGGCGCGCAGCCGCCGCAGCTCGGACAGCTCCTGGCGCTCGAGCATAGCGCGCATCTCCTCGCCGGGAAGATCCTCGGCGATGGCGGCGATCATCTGCTCGCGGGTTTCGGTGGCCATAGCTCCGATCATAACCTCCGGGAGGTGCGGCCTGTCATCGTCGATCTCGAAGAAGAAGCGGGCTCAGATTTCAGACTGAGACACTACCGGATGTTCGACGCGCGACACGCGGGCCCTCGCGTGCGTGGCGGCTGCGAGAAAAGCCGCCCGGGCCCTGAAAGCCCGGCTTGTTGAGAGCGTCCAGCCTGTCGCCGGCGCTCAGCCTTCCCGGCGCCCGTCCACAGCCCCCACCGAACCGGCGGGCCGCGCCATGGCCGGCCGCGCGGCGGCGACCCCGGGGCTCTCTCCGCGCGCCTACGGACCGCCGAAGCGGTAGAGCAGCGCGACGGCCCCGGCGACCAGCATCACGGTGAGCGCCCCGACGGCCCACACGCCCGCGCCGGAGGATGCCGGCGGCGGCGGCGGTGCCTGGGGACCGCGCGGCCGCATCGGCGCTTCCGCCGGCGCGGTCGGCGGGCGTCGCTTCCGCGTCGGCCTGCCGCGCGCGTCGCAAGGTTCGACCAGGCCGCGCGGAACGCCGCACAGGCGCACGATATCGGCGTGAGCGGGCCGGCTGAAGCCGGCGATCTTCACCGTCACCGCGCCGTCCGGCTCGACCTCCTCGATCGCGCCCCAGTCGCCCATGCGGCCCATCGCGTCCTCGCCGGTCTCGTCCCTGACCAGCCTGACGAGATCACCGCGCCGGTGCGTCCACGCCGCGGGGCTGTCGTCCAGAACCTGCGTCACGACGCCGATCCTCCACTCGCGAACCGGCCGCGCCGTCGGGCGGCCGTTGGGTGTGCCGGCCGCAAGCTGTGCCTTCGGCCCGGAGGCAACGTTACCTCCGCGGCCATGCTTAAGTCGGAGGTGTTGCCGGCCACCGAACGGCCGGGACCCAGTTCCGATGGCGCCGCCCCCCGCCCCGCGTCCCACGCCTGCGGTCCCGACAGGGCCGCGCTCCCCTCCCCTGCTGCCCCGCTTCGCCGTGGACCGCCACGCCCGTCGCGGCTGGACGGGGAGCGCGGCGCGGTCATGATCGGCCCTCCCGACCGGGGCAACCCATGTCGGCACGTCCGAGCCGCGGGCGCTTCCTCGCCGGCTTCATCCTCGGCGCGGTCCTGGCTGCCGCGGCCACGGCCGGTGCCCAGGGCGCCTGTGTGCGGATGGCCGGCGGCGACGGCCTGCCGCCGGGCGGCAGCGGCTTCGTGACCCGCACCAACGGCACGCTCACCGAGATGCGCGCCACCGTCTCGCCCACCACGTCGCCGATGCCGATGTTGGCGAGCGGCGCGCGCCAGAACGCCCTGGCGATCTCCTGCCCGTCCTGACGCGTCCGGGCGGAGCACCGGCGTCCGGTCGCCGCGGCCGCCCGCCTCCTCAGCCGGGGCGGCGCGGCGTGACGCCGGGGGACACGGCGCCGGACGCGCTCACCGTGCCCTGCCGGTGCGCGCCGGCAGCGGGCGCGCCAGGTTGGCCGCCGTCACGCAGAACGGGCTGCCCTCCGCATTCGGCGGCACGCCCGCGCGCGACAGCTTGGGCGTGGTGATGCGGGCCTGGGCGACGACGCCGCCCAGCACGATCCCACGCGCGAGGGGACGCCGGCGGCGAGCGTGGAGCGTCGCATGGCGCGGTGCCCCTCGTGCCGCGCCACCCTGCCGGCGCGCACGCCCACGGCACGGTCCCGATGCCTCCGGTCAGCATCCCCGATGGCCGGGCGGGTCCCGATCCGACGACGACGCCCCGTTCGTCGGGCCTGCGGGGCATCGGGTCCGTCGCGGCCGGGCGAACCCGGCCCCGGCGCGGCGCGTCGGGCGCGGTTTCCGCGCGGCGCCGTCCCCGC
>JAIEOO010000294.1 GCA_019750475.1 Acetobacteraceae bacterium
CGGCCTCGCCGGCGTGGCGGCCTGGTTCCAGCTCTCCCCCGCGCCCGAGCCCGCGCCGCCCGCCGGCGCGAGCGCTCCGGCGCCCGGCGATTTCCGCCTGTCGGACGCGGAGATGCGCGCCATCCGCATCGAGCCCGTGGCCCTGCGCGACTTCCGTCCGGAGCGCGTCGCCGAGGGGCGCATCGCCTACAACGACGACCGCTCCACCCCCGTGCTCTCGCCCTATACGGGCCGCGTGCTGCGCGCCTTCGTGCGGGTGGGGGATACGGTGACGGCCGGCCAGCCCCTGTTCGAGATCGAATCCTCGGACGTGACGGGCGCCGCGAACGACCTGCTCTCCGCCGCCGACAACGTCCAGAAGACGCGCGTCGCGCTCGATCAGGCCCGGCGCGAGGAAACCCGCCAGGCCTCGCTCTTCTCCGCCCGCGCGGCGTCCCAGCGCGACGTGGAGCAGGCCCGCGCCGCCGCCCGCGCCGCCGAGGCCGATGACCGTTCCGCCCAGGCGCAGCTGGCCGCCGCGCGCGACAAGCTCCGCGTCCTCGGCCGCGCGCCGGCGCAGATCGAGGAGATCGAGCGGACGCGGCAGGTGAGCGGCGTGATCAACGTCACCGCCCCCATCGCCGGCACGGTCACCCAGCGCCGCGTCGGACCGGGCCAGTGGGTCTCGGCCGGGCAGGGCGATCCGGTGGTCACCATCTCCGACCTCTCGACCATGTGGCTCGTCGCCGCCGTGCGCGAGATGGACGTGCCGCTCATCCGCCCCGGGCAGACGGTCCAGGTGCGCGTCGGCGCCCTGCCGGACCGGCCCTTCGAGGCGCGGATCGTGCGCATGGCCCCCGGGCTCGACGCGCAGACGCGCCGCCTGACCGTGATGGCCGAGGTGCAGGACCCGCAGAACCTGCTGAAGCCCGAGATGTTCGCGACCTTCCACATCGCCGTGGGCGAGTCGGCGCAGCTGCCGGCCGTGCCGACGAGCGCGGTGATCCATCGCGGCGCCGAGAGCCATGCCTGGGTCGCGCTGGAGGGCAATCGGTTCGAGCTGCGCCGGATCACGACCGGCACGCGCTCCGGCGACCAGCTCGCGGTGACCGACGGCCTGCGCGCCGGCGAGCGTCTGGTGACCGGGGGTGCCCTGTTCATCGACCGCGCCGCCCGCATCGACTGACCCCGTTGCCGGGCTGAACCGCCCCACCGAGACGAGCCCGCATGCGTCAGATCGTCGCCTTCTCGCTGCAGCAGCGGGCCCTGGTGATCCTGCTGTTCGTCGCCTTCGTCGCGGCGGGCGCCTACGGCTTCAACAAGCTCAACATCGAAGCCTATCCGGACCCGGTCCCGCCGCAGGTGGTGATCATCACCCAGGCTCCCGGCCAGTCGGCCGAGGAGATCGAGCGCTACGTGACGATCCCGGTCGAGCTCGCCATGGCCGGCCTGCCCAACCTCAACTCCGTCCGCTCGACCAGCCTCTTCGGCCTGTCCGACGTGCGGGTGCAGTTCACCTTCGCCTTCTCCTACGACCAGGCGCTGCAACAGGTGCTGAACCGCCTGGCGGTCCTGCGGGACCTGCCCGACGGCGCGCAGCCGACGATCAGCCCGCTGTCCCCCATCGGCGAGATCATGCGGTACCGCCTCGTCGGGCCGCCCGGCTTCTCGGTGGACGACCTGAAGACGTTGCAGGAATGGGTGCTGGAGCGGCGCTTCAAGCGCGTGCCGGGCGTCATCGACGTGACGAATTTCGGCGGCCGGTCCAAGTCCTACAACGTCGTGGTGGACCTGCCGCGCATGAACGCGCACGGGCTCCACCTGCCCGACGTCATCCAGGCGGTGCGCAACGGCAACCGCACGGTCGGCGCCGGCACCATCCGCATCGGGCCGCAGGCGGCCGTGGTCCAGGGGATCGGCCTGATCCGCTCGATGGACGACGTGCGGGCCATCGTGCTCGGCGCCTCGCCGGACGGAACGCCGGTCCTGCTCTCGGACATCGCCACGGTCGAGGTCGGGCACCTGCCGCGCCTCGGCATCGCCGGCCACGAGGCCGACGAGGACGTGCTGCTCGCGACCGTGCTGATGCGCCGCGGCGAGCAGACCATGCCCACGATCCAGGCCGTCCAGCGGGAGGTCGATCGGATCAACGCGGGCGGCGTGCTGCCGCCCGGGGTGCGGATCGTCCCGATCTACGACCGCGAGGACCTGGTGAAGATCACGACCAAGATGGTCGTGAAGAACATCATCCTCGGCGTCGTGCTGATCCTGGTCATGCAGTGGCTCTTCCTGGGCGATCTGCGCGGCGCCATCGTCGTCGCGGCCACCATCCCCTTCGCCTTCTTCTTCGCCATCCTGCTGATGCTCGCCCGCGGCGAGAGCGCGAACCTGCTCTCCGTCGGCGCGCTCGATTTCGGGCTGCTCGTGGACGCGACCATCATCATGGTCGAGAACATCTACCGGCACCTCGCGATGGCCCGCCGCGACCCGCAGCTCCACGCCGGGGGGCCGGCCGGGCTGACCGGCCTGTCGCTCACCATCTTCCGCGCCGGCAGCGAGGTCGCGCGGCCGATCTTCTTCGCCCTGCTGATCGTGATCGTGGCCTTCATCCCGCTCTTCACCATGGGCGGGATCGAGGGGCGGATCTTCGGCCCGATGGCCAAGACCTACGCCTATGCCATCGCGGGCTCCCTCATCGCGGCCTTCACCATCGTTCCCGCCCTCTCGGCCGTGCTGCTGCGCGAGGACAGCGAGGAGCGCGACACGCGGCTGGTGAAGGCGCTGCGCTGGGGCCATGAGCTCATGTACCGCGCGGCCATGCGGGCGCGGGAAGCCGCCCTGCTGCTGGCCGGCGTGCTGACCGCCGCGGCGATCTGGCTCCTCTCCCTGCTGGGCGCCGAGTTCCTGCCGACGCTGGAGGAGGGGAACCTCTGGGTCCGCGCCACCATGCCGGGCACCATCAGCCTGGAGGAAGGCCACGCGACCGTGCAGGACATCCGCCGCGTGCTGATGTCCTTCCCCGAGGCGATGACCGTCACCTCCCAGCAGGGGCGGCCCGATGACGGCACCGACCCGGCCGGCTTCTTCAACGCCGAGTTCTTCGTCCCCCTGCGTCCGCCCGCCGAGTGGCGCACCGCGCGCACGCGGGACGCGCTGGTGGCGGCGATGGACGCGCGGCTGAACGAGCGCTTCGTCGGCATCCAGTTCAGCTACGCCCAGATGATCAGCGACAACGTCCAGGAAGCGGCCTCGGGCGTGAAGGGCGCCAACGCCATCAAGGTCTTCGGGCCGGAGCTCGACATCCTCACCTCGCAGGCCGAGGAGATCCGGCGCGTGCTCAGCCAGGTGCGCGGCGTGGCGGACCTCGCGGTCTTCCCGACGCTCGGCCAGCCGACCGTCGCGGTCACGATCGACCGCGCGCGCGCGGCGCGCTTCGGCCTGCGCATCGAGGACATCAACGACGTGGTGCAGTCGGCCATCGGCGGGCGGGACGCGGGGCGCCTCTACGAGACCGGCGGCGACCGCAACTTCCCCATCGTCGTGCGGCTGGCCGAGCCATACCGCGACAATGTGGAGGCGATCGGCCGCGTGCCGGTGGGCGGGCCGCGCGGGGCCGTGCTGTCCGACGTGGCGACGATCCGCCTCGTCTCCGGCACGGCCTACATCTACCGGGAGGATGGCAGCCGCTACGTGCCGATCCGCTTCTCGGTCCGCGGCCGCGACCCGGCCTCGACCGTGCGGGAGGCCCAGGCGCTGGTGGCCCAGACCGTGTCCCTGCCGCCCGGCTACCGCCTCGATTGGGTGGGCGAGTTCCGCAACCTCCAGGAAGCGGTCGCGCGGCTCCTGATCGTCGTGCCGGTCGCGCTCGCGGTCATCATGCTGTTGCTCTTCGTGCAGTTCGGGAACCTGCGCGAGACGCTGCTGGTGATGGCGATGGTTCCCCTCTCGCTCGTCGGCGGTATCCTGGCGCTGGCCGTGGCCGGGCTGAACTTCTCCGTGCCCGCGGCCATCGGCTTCCTGGCGCTGTTCGGCATCACGGTGATGGAGGGGATCATCCTGCTCAGCCACTTCAATCACCTGCGCCATGAGGGCCTGCCCTGGCGCCAGGCGCTGGACCAGGCGGGGCATGACCGGCTGCGGCCGGTCTTCATGACCTGCTTCGCCAGCTTCTTCGGGCTGCTGCCGATGGCGCTCGCCACCGGCATCGGCGCCGACGTGACGAAGCCGCTCGCCCTCGTCGTGGTGGGCGGCATCGGCCTCGTTCCCGTCTTCATCCTCGTCATCTTCCCGGCGCTGATCGACCGCCTGGGCCGCCCCGCGGGCCTCGCCCGCCAGGAGGAAGCCCTGGCCGCCCGCCGCGCCCGCGCAGGTCTCCCCGCATGACGCTCCGTTCCCTCTGGCTGGGTGGCGCCTGCGCCGCCGCGCTCGTCCTGCCGCTCGCGGCGCAGCCGCAGCCAGCCGCGCCCTTGGTGATTCCGCCGGGCGCGGCGACGCCGCGGCCGACCCCCGCCCCGGTGCCCGCGCCCCCCGTTCCGGCGCCGTCGGCGGGA
>JAIEOO010000356.1 GCA_019750475.1 Acetobacteraceae bacterium
GACGCGCACCGCCTTCAGGCCGGGGCGCCGGCCGCCGGCGCGCGCGGCCGGGCGCCGCGCTGCCGCGCGATCTTCCGCCACTGGTAGAGGATGATGGCGACGCCGGTGACGAGTGGGATGCCCCACATGCCCGGATGCAGCGCGAGCTCGGGGATGATCCGCACCGAGCCGAAGGCCATGAACGCCGTGTAGACGCTGATCCCCGCGCCCACCAGCGCCTTCAGGTGCTCGCGCTGCCACTCCAGCGCCGGCGGGTCGGCGCGCAGCAGGAAGCGGAGGTTGGTGACGCCCGTGGCGACGCCGACGACGGCGAGGCCGATCATCAGGTGCTGCCCGATCAGCCAGCCCTGCACGGCGCAGTTCAGGGCCGCGACGATGACGAGCGGCTGCAGCGCCATGTTGAGCGTCGTGCGGTTCGCCGCGTGGTCCCGCCGGTTCAGCACGGCGAGCCAGCCATACCAGGCCAGGTTCACGGTCAGGATGCCCATGTGCAGCATCAGCCAGCCGAAGATGCCGCGCAGGAAGGGCGCGTCGAAGCGGCCCTCGAGATGGGGATGCGTGACGAAGGGATCGAGCAGCGTCAGCAGGCTCATGCCGATGGCGAAGCCGCCGGTCGCGAGCATACACAGCGTGAAGACCTTGCCCCATTTGCGGTGACGCTCGCCGCCCTTCCGCCCGACGACCGGCACCCAGAAGGCGATCGCGGCCGTCGTGCCGGTCAGGATGTGGAGCGCGATGAGGGTCTCGAAGGCGAGATACATGGGCGCGGCCTCCGCAGCGGCGAAGTGACAATGACAGTTGACACTTCTGCTTTCAAGGCGCGAAATCCGTCAGCAGACGGCGACAGTCACGACCGCCTGCGGGCTTCGCCGTGGGGGTTTCGCCATGAACGCCATCAGCCCCATCGCCCCGCGCTACACCCCGCCGCGGCCCAAGCCCCTCGCCGCCCTCGTCTCGCTGCTGCGGGTGCTGCTCCAGGGCGACGGCGACCTGCTCTCCCTCGTGCCGGCCTATGCCTACCGCATCGAGATCGGGCCGCTCGGCTGGTCCCGCCGCTCGACCATCATCGTGAACCGCCCGGACCTGGTTCGCCACGTGCTGAGCGACCCCGACGACATCCTCCCCAAGTCGGACCTGATGGTGAACGCGCTGGAGCCGCTGATCGGCGACAGCATCTTCGTCTCCTCCGGCGCCATCTGGCGGCGGCAGCGGCGGCTGATCGACCCGGCCCTTTCCATGATGCGGGTGAACCGCGCCTTCCCGGCGATGGAAGCGGGGGCCGCCGCCTGCGAGGAGGACCTGGCCCGCCACGCCGCCGACGGCACCGAATTCTCGCTCGACCTGCTGATGAGCCACCTGACGGCCGACATCATCTGCCGCACCGTGTTCTCGACCGGCCTGGAGACGCGGGCCGCGCACGACGTGTTCGACGCCTTCACCGTGTTCGAGCGCAGCGTCGCCCAGGTCGAGATCCGGCGCCTCATCATGGACCGCGCCTGGACCAAGATCCCCCAAAAGCCCGAGGTGCTGGAGGCCTGCCGCCTCATCCGCGGTCACCTCGCGGAGCTGCTCGACACCCATCTCGACGCCGGGCGCGGCTTCGACGACATCGCGAGCGCCGTCATCGCCGCGCGGGAGGAAGACGGCAGATCCGCCTTCACGCGGGAGGAGCTGATCGACCAGCTCGGGGTCCTGTTCCTGGCCGGGCACGAGACCTCGGCCAGCGCGCTGACCTGGGTGTTCTTCCTGCTCGCGCAGCAGCCGCTTCTCGTCGCGCGGATGCGGCGCGAGATCGAGGAGGTGACCGGCGGCGGCGAGATCGGCTTCGAGCACCTGAAGCGCATGGTGCTGACGCGCAACATCTTCCGCGAGACGCTGCGCCTCTACCCGCCCATCACCTTCCTGCCCCGCGTCGCAAACGAGGCGACGAAGCTCGGCGACTATCCCATCCGCAAGGGGGCGCTGATCATGGTGGCGCCCTGGGTGCTGCACCGGCACCAGCGCTACTGGAAGGACCCGCACCGCTTCGACCCGGACCGCTTCCTGCGCGAGGAGGAGTTCACCCCCGGCGCCTACATCCCCTTCGGCATCGGCCCCCGCATCTGCGCCGGCGCGGCCTTCGCCACGGTGGAGGCGACGCTGCTCATCGCCCGGCTGTTCCGCCGCTTCGACTTCGTGACGAAGGACCCGCACAAGGTCCGTCCCGCCGCGCGGCTGACGACGCGGCCGGTCGAGCAGGTGATGTGCCGCGTCCGCGCGGCGGCCTGATGGCGACCATCCTCCTCACGCTCGGACGCCTGCCCAAGGCCCTCGACCTGGCGCGCGGCTTCGCGCTGGCGGGGCACAGGGTGGTGGTCGCGGAACCCTTCGGGCGGCACCTGGCCGGCGCATCGCGGCACGTGGCCCGCCGGATCACCGTCCCGCCGCCGGTGAACGGGGCTGGACCCTACCTCGACGCGCTGGCCGAGGCGGCGCGGCGGGAAGGCGCGGACCTCGTCGTGCCGGTGTCGGAGGAGGTGCTGCACGTCGCCGCCCTGCGCCCGCGCCTGCCGCCGGCCACGCGGCTGCTCGCCATGCCGCCGGCCCTCATCCTCGCGGTGCATCACAAGGGCGCGTTCGTCGAGGCGGCGAGCGCCATGGGCCTGCCCGTGCCGGACACGGCCGCGCTCGGCAGCGAGGCGGCCGCCGCGCTGGCGGAGGCCGGCGACGTCGTGGTGAAGCCCGCCCATTCCTGCGCCGGACAGGGCGTGCGCGTCATCCGCCGCGGCGAGGCCCTGCCGCGGGAGACGTCGGCGCACATCGTCCAGCGCTTCCTGCCCGGCGCGGAATTCTCCACCTGCTCCCTCGCGCGGGAGGGGGAGGTGCTGGGCACCACCGTCTATCGCGGCATCCGGTTCAGCGGCTCCGTCGCCATCGCCTTCGAGCGCGTGGACCATCCCGCCATCGAGGCCTGGGTGACGCGGTTCGCGCGGGAGACGCGCTGGAGCGGCTTCCTCTCCTTCGACTTCCGCGAGGATGCACGCGGCCTGGCGCACGCCATCGAGTGCAACCCGCGCACCACCAGCGGCCTGCACTTCTTCCGCGCCGAGGACATCGCCCCCGCCATCCTGGACGGCCGGAAGCTGCGCCACCGCGACGAGCGCGAACTCCAGCAATTCTACTCGATGCTGACCGAGGCGCAGAACGGCATGTTCCGCCGCGGCTTCTTCGCCAGGCTGCGCGAATGCGGCGCCCGGCCCGACGTCACCTGGAACCGCGCGGACCCCCTGCCCTTCCTGACGATGACCTGGACCGCCTGGCCGATCATCCGCGCCGCGATGAGGCACCGCGCCACCTTCGGCGAGGTCGCGATGCGCGACCTCGCCTGGAACGGCGCCGCGCCGGAGGCGGGATCACCAGAAGCGCCGGGGAACCTTGAGCGGCAGCATCACCTGGATCGCGGGGTTCGCGAAGCGATCTAGCATCAGGCTCTCGTGGATGGCCGTCGCCTCCTGCCCGAGCAGCCGGGTGCGGATGACGCTGCGGCTGTAGAAGGGCGTGTCCTCCAGCGTCCGGATGACGCGGGCCTGCCCGTCCTGCGAGCGCGTCGGGCGCTTCACCCACCACAGCGTGCGCGGCAGCCTGGCCGGCGGCGGGCTTTCCACGTCCTCGACGGAGCCGTCGTCGCGCACCCGCAACGCCAGCGCCTGGTGGGAGCCGTCGCGGCGGTCCGCGTTGTACAGAATGGCCGTCTCGCGCTCCATCGGCGCGCGGCACCAGTCCCATTCCCGAAAATCCTGCTCGAGCGGCGCGCTGCCCCAGTTGCTGTCGAAATAGGCGGGGCCGGACCATGTCAGCGCCGGGCTCTCCAGCTCGACCTCGATGCGGGAGCGCGCGGCGATGGGATGCCAGGTGTGACGCCCCTCCCCGTCGAGGCGGAAGGCGCGCGTGGAGACGGATCTGGGATGCACGCGCACCACGCCCTTGAGGCGCGACGGGATGGGGGCCGTGATCTCCTCGATCCGCACGGTCAGCGTGGTGCCGTCCCACTCCATGCCGGAGGGGCCGAACTGGATGAAGTCGGCGCCGCGCTTCACGGCGTTCGCCCGGCGGTCGGTCATCGCCCAGCGCCGCGGCTTGCCGTAGAGCGCGACGTTCAGGCAGCAATGCTCGAACGGGTTGCCGCCGCCGCCGCGCCGCGCCCAGGCGTACCAGGGCGAGAAGACGGTGCCGATGAAGCCGATGATGGTGATGCCGTGCGCGCCGTCATCCGACAGCCCGTCCACGTACCACCAGCGATAGCCGCGCTCGGGCACGTCATGGTCGAATTCCCAGCCGCGCCGGTCCTGGACGATGGTGTTCACGGGCGTCGGTCCTCCAGGATGGATTGGGCGGCGAGGCGGCCGGACAGGGCCGCCATGGCGAGGCCGGCGCCGGGATGCGTCCCGCCGCCCGCCAGGTAGAGGCCGGGCAGGCGCGTGCGGCTGCCCGGCCGGTCGAAGCTCTGCTGCCAGCCATGCGCGGCCGCGCCGTAGAGGGCGCCGCCCGTGCCGGGCGACAGCGCCTCCCACTCCGCGGGGCCGGTGACGATCGTCGCTCCCGGGGCGAGGGGAAGCCCCGCGT
>JAIEOO010000131.1 GCA_019750475.1 Acetobacteraceae bacterium
CGGCGGGCGCCGCCCGCGGCGGCCCCGGGCACGACCATGGCGAGGCCGAGGCCCCGGTCGCCTCGGCCGCGGTGGACGCGCCGTCCCGCCTGCCGGACGGCACCGTCTTCCTGCCCAAGGTGAGCCAGCGCCTGCTGGAGGTGCGGACCACCATCCTGCGCGAGGCCGAGGCGTCGCGCACCGTCACCCTCGTGGGCCGTGTCGTGGCCGACCCGAATCGCGGTGGCCTGGCGCAGAGCCTGGCCGGCGGCCGCATCGTGCCGCCCGAGGGCGGGCTGCCGCGCCTGGGCCAGGCGGTGCGCCGCGGCCAGGTGCTGGCGATCGTCGAGCCGCCCATCCCCGTCGCCGACCGGACCACCATCGCCGAGCGCTCCGGCGACCTCGAGCAGCAGATCGCCGCTGCCGAGGCGCGGCTGGCCCGCGCCCGCAACCTCGCCGCCTCCGGCGCCGGCACGCGGGTGCAGGTGGCGGACACCGAGATCGAGCTGGAGGGGCTGCGGCGCCGGCGCGTGCTGCTGTCGCAGAACCGCGTGGCGCCGGAGGTGATCCGGGCTCCGGCCGATGGCGTCATCGCCTCGGCCCGCGCCGTCGCCGGCCAGGTGGTGGCGGCGCAGGACGTGCTGTTCCAGGTGGTGGACCCGGCGGGGCTGTGGGTGGAGGCGCTGCTGTTCGGCGCCGACGCGGCGCGGGAGCTGCGCGGCGCCACCGCCGCGGTCCGTGGCGGCGCGCCGATGCGCCTGTCCCTGCAAGGCTTCGGTCGCGCCGTGCAGCAGGGGGCGACGCTGGCGCAGTTCCGCGTCGAGGATCCGCCGCCCGGCCTGGCGCTGGGCCAGCCGGTGGCCGTGGTGGCCGAGCTGGCCGAGCCGGTGCGCGGCCTGATCCTGCCGCGCGCCGCCGTGGTGCGCGCGGCGAATGGCGAGCAGGTGGTGTGGCGCCACGTGGAGCCCGAGAGCTTCGCCGCCGCGCCGGTGCGGATCGAGCCGCTGGACGCCGCGCGGGTGCTGGTGATGGCCGGGCTGCGCGCCGGCGAGCGCGTGGTGGTGCAGGGCGCCGGCCTCGTGAATCAGGTGCGGTGAGGCGACGCCCATGTTCGCCGCCCTCGTCTCCGCCAGCCTGCGCAACCGCCTGCTGGTCCTCATCGCCTCCCTCGTCCTCGTCGGCTACGGCGCCTTCGTGCTGCCGCGCGTGCCGGTGGACGTCTTCCCCGACCTGAACCGCCCCACCGTCACCCTGCTGACCGAGGCCGAGGGCCTGGCGCCCGAGGAAGTGGAGCGTCTCGTCACCTTCCCCATCGAGACGGCGATGAACGGCATGCCGGGCGTGGTGCGCGTCCGCTCCGCCTCGGCCGTCTCGCTCTCCATCGTCTATGTCGAGTTCGACTGGGACGCCGAGCTGTACCGCTCGCGCCAGCTCGTCGCCGAGCGGCTCGGCGTGCTGCGCGCGGCGCTGCCGCCGAACGCGGTGCCGGTGATGGGGCCCGTCTCCTCCATCATGGGCGAGATCATGCTCGTCGCGGTGCAGGCCGAGGGCGTGACGCCGATGGCGGCGCGGGAAGCGGTGGACTTCACCATCCGCCCGCGCCTGCTGGCCATTCCCGGCGTCGCGCAGGTCATCCCGATCGGCGGCGAGGTGCGGCAGTACCGCGTCACGCCCGACCCGGCGGCGATGCTGGCACTGGGCGTCACCTCGGAGCAGGTGGAGGCCGCCGTGTCGCGCTTCGGCACCAACACCGGCGGCGGCTTCGTGGACCAGCGCGGGCGGGAATACCTGATCCGCAACCTGGGCCTGACCCAGCGGCTGGAAGATCTGGCCGACACGCCCGTGGCGCAGCGCCCGGGCTATCCCACGCCGGTCCTGCTGCACCAGGTGGCGGCGGTGGAGTTCGCCGCGCGGCCCCGGCGCGGCGACGCCGGCTACCGCGGCGGGCCGGCGGTGATCTTCTCCGTCCAGAAGCAGCCCGGCGCCGACACCATCGCCGTGACCCGCGCGGTGGAGACGGCGCTGGCCGAGATGCAGCCCACCCTGCCGCGCGGCCTCGACGCGACGCGCGTGCAGTTCCGCCAGGCCGACTTCATCGCCACCTCCATCCGCAACGTCGAGACGGTGCTGCTGGAGGCCGCGGCGGTGGTGGCCGTGGTGCTGGTGCTGTTCCTGCTGAACATCCGCGCGACGGCCATCTCCCTGGTCGCCATCCCGGTCTCGGTGCTGGCGACGGTGGTGGTGTTCCACGCCTTCGGGCTGACCATCAACACGATGACGCTGGGCGGGCTGGCCATCGCCATCGGCGAGCTGGTGGACGACGCGGTGGTGGACGTGGAGAACATCCTGCGACGCCTGCGCGAGAACGCGGCGCTGCCCGCCCCGCGCCCGGTGCTGGAGGTGGTGGCGGCCGCGAGCCAGGAGGTGCGCTCCGGCATCGTCTATGCCACGGCCATCGTGGTGCTGGTCTTCGTGCCGCTCTTCGCCCTGCCGGGGATCGAGGGGCGGCTCTTCGCCCCGCTCGGCGTCGCCTACATCGTCGCGATCCTGGCGAGCCTCGCCGTCTCGGTCACGCTGACGCCGGTGCTGGCCTACTGGCTGCTGGGCCGCCGCGCGGCGCGGGCGCGCCGCGACGGCCCCACCGCGGGGCGGCATGATGGTTTCGTGCTGCGCGCGGCCAAGCGGCTGAACCGCTGGGCGCTGGTGCGCGCGCTGAACCGGCCGCGCCGCGTGTATCTCGGCGTCGGCCTGCTCTTCGCCGGGGCCGCCTGGGGCGCCGCGCAGCTGCCCCGCTCCTTCCTGCCCGCCTTCAACGAAGGCACGGTGCTGGTCGGCATCGCCTTCCGCCCCGGCATCTCGCTGGCCGAGAGCGCGCGCCTCGGCGCCGTCGCCGAGCGGCTGCTGATGGAGGTGCCGGAGGTGACGTCGGTCGGCCGACGCACCGGCCGCGCCGAGCTGGACGAGCACGCCGAGGGCGTGCACGTGAACGAGATCGACGTCGCGCTGCGCCGGTCGGAGCGGAGCAGGGCCGAGATCCTGTCGGATATCCGCGCGCGCCTCGCCCCGCTGCCGGCCAACGTCAACATCGGCCAGCCGATCCAGCACCGGCTGGACTTCATCCTCTCCGGCGTGCGGGGCGAGGTGGCGGTGAAGATCTTCGGCCCCGACCTGGACACGCTCGGCAACCTCGCCGAGGGCCTGCGGACGCGGATGGCGGGCATTCCGGGCCTGGTGGACCTGCAGGTGGAGCGCCAGGTGCGCATCCCGCAGCTGCGCATCGTGCCGGACTACGGCGAGGCCGCGCTCTACGGCCTGACGCCGGCGGCCCTGACGGCGGCGCTGGAGGGGCTGTCGAACGGCCGCGTCGTCAGCCAGATCGTGGACGGGGTGCGGCGCTTCGACGTGGTGGTGCGCCTCTCGGATCCGGACCGCACGACGGAAGGGCTGGGCGCGCTGCTGGTCGCGACGCCGCAGGGCCACGTGCCGCTGCGCCTCCTCGCCACGATCGAGGAGGTGGATGGCCCCAACCAGGTGCTGCGCGAGGGCGGGCAACGGCGCATCACCGTCTCCGGCAACGGCGACGGCGCGCGCGACATGGCGGCGATCGCCGCCGACCTGCGCCGCGTCATCGCGGCGACGCCCCTGCCCACCGGCTACGCCGCCGTGCTGGAGGGGAACTTCCGGGCGCAGGAGGAGGCGGCGCGGACCATCGGCCTGCTCTCGCTCGTCTCGCTCGCGCTGGTCTTCGTGGTGCTGCGCCAGCGCTACCAGTCGACGGCGCTGGCGCTCGTGGTGATGGGCAACATCCCGCTCGCGCTGGTCGGCTCGGTCGTCGCGCTCTGGATCGCGGGGCTGCCGCTCTCCGTCGCGTCCATGGTGGGATTCATCACGCTCGCCGGCATCTCCGCGCGCAACGGCATCCTGAAGGTGTCGCACTACCTGAACCTCGTCCTGCACGAGGGGGCGCGCTGGGGGCGGCCGCTGATCCTGCGCGGCAGCGAGGAACGGGTGGCGCCGGTGCTGATGACGGCGCTCTCGGCCGGCCTCGCCCTGATCCCGCTGCTGTTCGGCGCCGGCGAGCCGGGGCGGGAGATCCTGCACCCCGTCGCGGTGACGATCTTCGGCGGCCTGGTCAGCGCAACGCTGCTGGACGCCGTGCTGACGCCGCTGCTGTTCCGCCGCTTCGGTCGGCCCGCGCTGGAACGGTTGCTGACGGAGCGCGATTCGCTGCCGGCGGGCCGACCCGCCGAGACTTTCTGACCCACACGAGAACGGAGATCCCCATGACCGCTTTCACCCGACGCGGCCTCGCCGGCCTGCTGCTGCTGACGCCCCCCGGGGCCGCCCTCGCGCAGGGCGCCGCGCCGCGCCGCGGCCCGAATGGCGGCCCCGTCGTCGTCGCCGACGGGCATCCGATCGAGCTCGTGCTGTCGGGCACGACGCTGACGCTGTTCGTCACCGAGGAGAACGGCCGGCCGATGGCCACCGCCCGCGCCTCGGGCCGCGCCACCGTCCAGGCGGGCGGACAGACCGCGACGGTCAGCCTCACGCCGGCCGAGCCGAACCGCCTCGTCGGCACCCTCGCCGCGCCGCTCGCGGCCGGGGCGCGGGTGGTGTTCAACGTCTATCTGAGCGACGCCCACCG
>JAIEOO010000257.1 GCA_019750475.1 Acetobacteraceae bacterium
ATCTGCGACGCATGGGCCAAGGATCCTTCGCTCTTCACCATTAACCCGCACCACCTCATCCCGGGACCAAACACCTAACCTGGGAGCCGGCGACGCGGCGCCTCGCGCCGCGCTTCACCGGCATCGCGCCCGATCTGCGCGGCTTCGGCGACAGCGACAAGCATGCGGGGGAGCCTTTCACCTGGTCCTACGGGCCGGAGGCGCATGCGGCGGACATGCTCGCGCTGGTGGACGCGCTCGGGCACTGGCGCTTCGGCGTCGTCGGCCCTGACGTGGGGGGGGCGCCGCCATCCAGCCGCTCGCCCGGACGGCGCCGGGGCGGCTCGCGGACCTGTTCCTCTTCGATTTCCATGTATCCGGGAATCGGGGCCCGCGCCGGTACGCTCGACCGAGATCTGGTACCAGTCCTTCCACCGGATGCCCTTCGCCGCCGCCCTGGCGGGCGGGACGCGCGACGCCTGCCGGACCTACATCCGCCCCTTCCTGACCCATCGGGCCCACCGCGAGGACGCCTTCGACGAGGTGCTGGACGCCTTCGTGACAACTTCATGACGCCCGGGAATCGCGATGGCGGCTTCGCCCATGCCCGCGCGCTCCATGCCGGCCGCGCCGCCGTGACGACGGGGGAGGCGCCGGCGCTTCCGCCCATCGCGGCGCCCGCCTGCGGGCGCTGGGCCGCGCATGACGCGATCTTCCCGGTCGGGTTCAGCGACCGGCTCGGCGAGACCTTCGCCGATCTCGACCTGGCGATCCGGCCCGGCGTCGGCCACGACCCGCATCGCGAGGCGCCGGACCTGGCCGCAGGCGAGATCGCGGCTTTCTTCGCCGGACGCTTCGCCGCGGAGGGTGCGGCGTAGCGGGCCGGCAGGCTGGCTTCTGGCGGTAAGGCATCGTTAGGGCCGCCCCCCGCATCGTCGCTGCCCGTGAGACGGTGCGACGGTGAGCGATACGATGTCCCAGGATTCGACGTCCCCGCGTGCGATATCCCAGGAATGGCCCGCCGCCTGGCGCGGATGGCTGCTGCCGGACGGGCCCCCGCGGCGGTCCCGCCACGCGCTCAGCTGGCGTGCGCGGCGGCTCGACGACGCGGGAAGCGTCCTGGTGAAGCGCCTGCACCGCCCCGACAGCTTCGACCCCGTGGCGAAGCGCGTGCTGGCCCTCCACCATCCCGGCATCACCCGGGTGCTCGCCGCGGCGCCGCTCGGTTGGCTCGTGGTGGAGGCTGTCCCGGTGGATCGCCCGGCCGCAACCCCCGTGGGCGCCGCGGCCCTGCCCGCGATCCTCGCGGCCGCGGCGGCGCTGCACCGGGCGGGGCTGGTCCATCGCAACATCCACCCCGGGAACATCCTGCTGCGCCACGACGGCCTGCGGCCCGAACCGGTTCTGTGCGAGCCCATGTCGGGCGCCGCCGCCGCCCCCTACGCCGCGCCGGAGACGCTGCGGGGCGGCTCGCCGACGCCTTCGGCCGATGTCTGGGCGCTCGGCGTCCTCGCCTACCGGCTGCTGACCGGGCACGCGCCCTTCGCCGGAACCGCGTCGGCCCTGGCCGACCAGGTGCTCACCGACCGCGCGCCGCAGCCCTCCTTCCTCGTGCCGGACATGCCTCGCCCGCTGGAGGCCTGGCTGCTGCGCGCGCTGGAGCCCGACCCGCGGGACCGCTTCGCCGATGCGCGAGAGATGGAGGCGGCGCATCGCGGCGCGCAGCACGACGCCCGCCCCAGTCTCGCGCGCGCGGCATGAGGGGGCGGCGCGCAAGGCGGGTGAGCCGGGGGTGACGCGGCCCGCCGGATGGGGTTATGACGAACTCCCATGGCGCGGTTCGTCTTCATCACCGGCGGCGTGGTCTCTTCCCTTGGAAAAGGCATCGCGGCGGCTTCCCTCGGGGCCCTGTTGCAGGCGCGCGGCTACCGCGTTCGCCTCCGCAAGCTCGACCCCTATCTCAACGTCGATCCCGGGACGATGTCCCCCTATCAGCACGGCGAGGTGTTCGTGACCGATGACGGGGCGGAAACCGACCTCGATCTCGGCCATTACGAACGCTTCACCGGCGTCCACGCCACGCGCGCGGACAACTGGACGACGGGGCGACTCTACTCGGAGGTGATCGCGAAGGAGCGCCGCGGCGACTACCTGGGCGCGACCGTCCAGGTCATCCCGCACATCACGGATGCCATCAAGGAAGCCGTCACGGCGGGCACCGACAATTACGACTTCGTCCTCGTCGAGGTCGGCGGCACCGTGGGCGACATCGAGTCGCTCCCCTTCCTCGAAGCCATCCGGCAGCTCGGCAACGAGGTCGGGCCGACGCGCAGCCTGTTCATCCACCTCACCCTCGTTCCCTACATCCCCTCCGCCGGCGAACTGAAGACGAAGCCCACCCAGCACTCCGTCAAGGAGCTGCTCGGCCTCGGCATCCAGCCGCAGATCCTGCTCTGCCGCTGCGACCGCCCGATCCCGGAGAACGAGCGCCGCAAGATCGCGCTGTTCTGCAACGTCCGGCCCGAGAGCGTCATCCCGGCCTACGACGCGAAGAGCATCTACGCCGTCCCGCTCAGCTACCATGACGAGGGACTCGACCGCGAAGTGCTGCGGCACTTCAACCTGTCGATCTACGGCGAGCCGAACCTGACCGACTGGCGGCGCGTCGTCGAGCGCATCACCTCCCCCGAGGGCGAGGTCACCATCGCGGTGGTGGGCAAGTACACGGGGCTGCTCGACGCCTATAAGTCCCTCAACGAAGCGCTGACCCATGGCGGCATCGCCCACAACAGCCGGGTGAAGCTCGACTGGGTGGACAGCGAGATCTTCGAGCGCGGGCAGGAAGAGGTGGTGCGCCGCCTCGAGGGCGTGCACGGCATCCTGGTGCCGGGCGGCTTCGGCGAGCGCGGCACGGTGGGCAAGATCGAGGCGGTGCGCTTCGCTCGCGAGCGGAAGATCCCGTTCCTCGGCATCTGCTTCGGCATGCAGATGGCGGTGATCGAGGCGTCGCGGAACCTCCTCGGCATCAAGGAGGCGTCCTCCACCGAATTCGGCCCCTGCAAGGAGCCGGTGGTCGGGCTGCTCACGGAATGGACCCGCGGCAACGAGGTCGAGAAGCGGGAGGCCGGCGGCGACCTCGGCGGCACCATGCGCGTCGGCGCCTATCCCTGCGTGCTGGCCGAAGGCACGCTCGCCCGCGGCATCTATGGCGACCAGCCCCGCATCGAGGAGCGCCACCGCCACCGCTACGAGGTCAATGTCGGCTATCGCGACCGGCTGGAGGAGGCGGGGCTGCGCTTCTCCGGCATGTCGCCCGACGGCGTGCTGCCCGAGATCGTGGAATACCCGGATCACCCGTGGTTCGTCGGCGTGCAGTTCCATCCGGAACTCAAGTCGAAGCCCTTCGCGCCGCACCCGCTCTTCGCGGGCTTCGTCGGCGCGGCGGTGCGGCAAGCCAGGCTGGTGTGATGTCCCCGCCGAGGCGTCCCGCGCCGCTTCGCGGCGTCCGGCGGACAGCCTCGGCGTAGGCCCCGACCGCACGATCGCGGGCGCGTGCGGTCGGTCCGAGCCTTCCGCAGGCGCTGGGCGCGCCTTGGCAGGCGGCCCCTCCCTCGCGGCGAGCCACTTCGGGGCGCCGCGACGGGCCCTGGATGACGGGCGCTCCGGCCGCGCGGCAGGTCGCCGCCCGGCCGCCACGGCGAGCCGCCGCCCTTCGCGGAGATGGCGCGCCGCGCCATAAGCGCCGTCTCGCGCGGCAGGAGAATCACGATGCACGTCACCGTCCGGGACATCACCTTCGGCAACGACCGGCCGCTCGTCTTCCTCTGCGGGCCCTGCCAGATCGAGAGCCGCGCCCACGCCCTCGAAGTCGCCCACGCCATCGCCGAGATGGCGCGCGCGGCCGGCGTGCCGATGGTCTTCAAGTCCTCCTACGACAAGGCGAACCGCACCAGCGTCGCCGCCGCGCGCGGCATCGGGATGCGCGACGGCCTCGACATCCTCGCCGACATCCGCGCGGCGACGGGCTTGCCGACACTCACCGACGTGCACGCGCCGGAGCAATGCGCGCCCGCCGCCGAAGCCGTGGACATCCTGCAGATCCCGGCCTTCCTCTCCCGCCAGACGGACCTGCTGCTGGCCGCGGGCGAAACCGGCGCCGCCATCAACGTCAAGAAGGGCCAGTTCCTCGCGCCCTGGGACATGGCGAACGTCGCCGCCAAGATCGCCTCCACCGGCAACCAGCGCATCCTCCTCTGCGAGCGCGGCGCCTCCTTCGGCTACAACACCCTCGTCTCGGACATGCGGGCCCTGCCGATCATGGCGCGCACCGGCTACCCGGTCGTCTTCGACGTCACCCACTCCGTCCAGCAGCCCGGCGGGCAAGGCAGCAGCTCCGGCGGACAACGCGAGTTCGCCCCCGTGCTCGCCCGCGCGGCGGTCGCCGTGGGCGTGGCCTCGGTCTTCATCGAATGCCACCCCGACCCGGACGCCGCCCCCTCGGACGGACCGAACATGATCCCACTGCGCGAGATGCCAGCCCTGATCGCGCGGCTGAAGGCCTTCGACGCGCTCGCGAAGGCGGGCTAGCGCGGCGGTGTTGGGAGGGGCGCTGCCCCTCCCAAACCCTCCCCGCCAGGAACCTCAGGTTCCTGGACCTCCGGGTCCTTTGTTGG
>JAIEOO010000034.1 GCA_019750475.1 Acetobacteraceae bacterium
GCCGTCGCCTACCGCCAGATGTCGCTGCTGCTGCGCCGTCCGCCGGGCCGCGAGGCCTATCCGGGCGACGTGTTCTACCTGCACTCGCGCCTGCTGGAGCGCGCGGCGAAGATGAACGACGACTTCGGCGCGGGTTCGCTGACGGCGCTGCCGGTCATCGAGACGCAGGCGGGCGACGTGTCGGCCTACATCCCGACGAACGTCATCTCGATCACGGACGGCCAGATCTTCCTGGAGACGGAGCTGTTCTTCAAGGGCATCCGCCCCGCCGTGAACGTCGGCCTCTCGGTTTCGCGCGTCGGCTCCGCCGCGCAGATCAAGGCGATGAAGCAGGTGGCCGGCAAGATCAAGCTGGAGCTCGCGCAGTACCGCGAGATGGCGGCCTTCGCCCAGTTCGCCTCCGACCTCGACGCCTCCACCCAGGCGCTGCTCGCCCGCGGCGCCCGCCTGACGGAGCTGCTGAAGCAGCCCCAGTTCAAGCCGGTCCCCGTCGAGGAGCAGGTGGTGGCGATCTTCGCCGGCACGCGCGGCTATCTCGACAAGCTGCCGGTCGGCAAGGTCGGCGAGTTCGAGCGCCGCATGCTGAGCGAGATGAAGGCGACGAGCCCTGAGATCCTGAACAGCATCCGCGCCGACCGCGAGATCAAGAAGGAGACCGAGGCCAAGCTCGTTTCCTTCCTCGACGGCTTCGCGAAGTCCTTCTCGTAAGGCCTGTTCCATGCCCAGCCTGAAGAGCCTGCGGTCGCGGATCAACAGCGTGAAGTCCACGCGGAAGATCACGCAGGCCATGAAGATGGTGGCGGCGGCCAAGCTCCGCCGCGCGCAGGCCCAGGCCGAGGCCGCCCGCCCCTACGCCGAGCGGATGGAGCGCATGCTCGCCTCCCTCGGCGCGGCGGTCGCGGGCAGCCCCGACGCGCCGAAGCTGCTGGTGGGGACTGGGGCCGACAAGGTGCACCTCCTCGTCGTGGTGACGGCGGATCGCGGCCTCGCGGGTCCGTTCAACACCAATGTCGGCCGCTTCGCGCGGAACCGCATCCGTGAGCTCGAGGCGCAGGGCAAGACGGTCAAGGTGCTGAGCGTGGGCCGCAAGGGCGCGGCCTACCTCAAGCGCGAATTCGCCAGCCGCTTCGTGGGCGAGATCACCTTCGCCGGCAAGAAGCGCATCGGCTTCGAGGACGCGGCCGAGATCGCCGCCCGCATCACCGCGATGCTCGACGCCGGCGAGTTCGACGTCTGCGCCCTGGTGTACAACCGCTTCAAGTCGGTCATCGCCCAGGTGGCGACCGAGCAGCGCCTCATCCCGGCGCCGCTGCCCGAGGCCGCGGCCGCCACGGCCTCCGGCCCCGTCGCGCTCTACGAGTACGAGCCCGCCGAGGACGAGATCCTCGCCGCGCTCCTGCCGCAGAACCTGGCGATCCAGGTCTACCGCGCGCTGCTGGAAAGCGCCGCGGGCGAGCAGGGCAGCCGCATGACGGCGATGGACAACGCCACGCGCAACGCGGGCGAGATGATCAACAAGCTCACGCTGAACTACAACCGCACACGCCAGGCCAACATCACCAAGGAGCTGATCGAGATCATCTCCGGTGCCGAGGCGGTCTGAGGAGATTGCAGCCATGAAGAACAATGTCGGCACCGTCACGCAGGTCCTCGGCGCCGTGGTGGACGTTCAGTTCCCCGCCGAGCTGCCGAAGATCCTCAACGCGCTGACCACCGAGACGCCCGCGGGCAAGCTCGTGCTCGAGGTCGCGCAGCACCTCGGCGAGCGCACGGTGCGCTGCATCGCCATGGACACGACGGACGGCCTCGTCCGCGGCGCCGAGGTGGTGGACACCGGCGCCGGCATCTCCGTGCCCGTGGGCGCGGGCACGCTGGGCCGCATCCTCAACGTCATCGGCGAGCCGATCGACGAGCGCGGCCCCGTTCCCGCCGCCAAGACCTACACCATCCACCGCGAGGCCCCGGCCTTCGAGGACCAGGCCACGGCGGCCGAGATCCTGGTGACGGGCATCAAGGTCATCGACCTGCTCGCCCCCTACCTGAAGGGCGGCAAGATCGGCCTGTTCGGCGGCGCCGGCGTCGGCAAGACCGTGACCATCCAGGAGCTGATCAACAACATCGCCAAGGCGCATGGCGGCGTGTCGGTCTTCGCGGGCGTCGGCGAGCGCACGCGCGAGGGCAACGACCTCTACCACGAGATGATCGACGCCGGCGTCATCAAGCTCAACGAGGACGGCTCGACCGACGGCTCCAAGGTGGCGCTGGTGTACGGCCAGATGAACGAGCCGCCGGGCGCGCGCTCGCGCGTCGCGCTCTCCGGCCTCTCCATCGCGGAGTACTTCCGCGACGAGCAGGGCCAGGACGTGCTGTTCTTCATCGACAACATCTTCCGCTTCACCCAGGCGGGCGCCGAGGTGTCGGCCCTGCTCGGCCGCATCCCCTCCGCCGTGGGCTATCAGCCGACCTTGGCCACGGACATGGGCGCCCTGCAGGAGCGCATCACCTCCACCAAGAAGGGCTCGATCACCTCGGTGCAGGCGATCTACGTGCCGGCCGACGACCTGACCGACCCGGCGCCGGCCACGTCCTTCGCCCACCTCGACGCCACGACGGTGCTCAACCGCTCCATCGCCGAGCTCGGCATCTTCCCGGCGGTGGACCCGCTCGACTCCACCTCGCGCGCGATGAGCCCGCTGGTCCTCGGCGAGGAGCACTACCAGACCGCCCGCGAGGTGCAGCGCATCCTGCAGACCTACAAGTCGCTGCAGGACATCATCGCCATCCTGGGCATGGATGAGCTCTCCGAAGAGGACAAGCTGGTCGTGGCGCGCGCGCGCAAGATCCAGCGCTTCCTCTCCCAGCCCTTCCACGTGGCCGAGGTCTTCACCGGCACGCCGGGCGTCTTCGTGAAGCTCGAGGACACGGTGCGCAGCTTCGCCGGCATCTGCCGCGGCGACTACGACCACCTGCCGGAGGCCGCCTTCTACATGGTCGGCACGATCGAAGAGGCCGTGAAGAAGGCCGAGACCCTGAAGCAGGCCGCGTAACGGCCTCTTCAATCGGGTTATTTTGTGCCCTCAAACGCCGGGCGCGCGCTCCGCGCGCTTGGCTCGCGCGCCGCAGACACGGTGCGCTTGAGGGGAAGTCGGTCGCGGCGCGCCGGCCGCGTTGCGGCCGGAAGCCGGTAGGGCATGCGGAACCCCGTCGGTTTCGCTGCCCCAAGTCCAGGGATTGCTCCGATGGCCACCTTCCAGCTCGAACTCGTCTCCCCGGAGAAGCTCCTGCTCTCCCGCCAGGTGGAGATGGTCATCGTCCCCGCCTTCGAGGGCGAGATGGGCATCCTCCCCGGCCATTCGCCGATGATCGTGGCGTTGCGCGGCGGCACCATCCGCGTGCGCGAGAACGGCCAGGAAACCGAGCGCCTCTTCGTCGCCGGCGGCTTCGCCGAGATCACGCCGGATCGCGTCACGGTCCTGGCCGATGAGGCCACCCCGGTCGCCGACCTCTCCCGCGCCGAGGCCGAGCGCCGCATCGCCGAGGCCGAGCGCGCCTACACGGACGCCGCCCTCGACACGCCGGAGAAGCGCGATGCCGCCATGGCGAAGCTGCTGGCCATGCGGGCCATGCGGGACGCCGCCCAGGCGGCGTGACCCGCCATCGCGGATTTGCAACACGTTCTGGCATTTCCGCCACAGCCCGCTTGAACTCGCCGCCCGCGGCGCGCATCTGGGGCGACGCGCAGGTCCGGGCTGAACGATGAAACACTGGCATTTGGAGCAGATCGCCTGGGATCGCTTCGACCCCTCGAAGGTCGATCCGGAGGTGGTGCCGCTCGTCAAGGCGGCCGCGATGGTCGAGCGGAACGGCGACGACTACGCGCTCTACCTGAAATCCGTCTTCCGGGACGATCCCGACTTCCAGCAGGCGGCCGACAACTGGGCCGTCGAGGAGGTGCAGCACGGCGACGCCCTCGGCCGCTGGGCCAGCCTCGCCGACCCCTCCTTCGACTACCCCGCGGCCTTCGCCCAGTACCGCGCCGGCTACCAGATCGACGTCAAGGCCGACGCCTCCATCCGGGGCTCCCGCACGGGCGAGCTGATCGCCCGCTGCATGGTCGAGACGGGCACCTCCTCCTACTACACGGCGCTGGGGGAGGGCACGGAGGAGCCGGTGCTGCAGCAGGTCTGCCGCCTGATCGCGGCGGATGAGTACCGCCACTTCAAGCTCTTCTACGACCACATGAAGCGCTACCTGGGGCGGGAGAACCTCTCCTTCATCCAGCGGCTCCGCGTCGCCCTCGGCCGCGTCGGCGAGACCGAGGACGACGAGCTGGCCTTCGCCTTCCACTGCTCGAACGACCCGCCCGGCCTCGCCTACGACCACGAGCGCTGCCTCGCCGGCTACATGGGCCGCGCCATGTCCTTCTACCGCTTCCGCCACATCGAGCGTGGCATGGGCATGATCTTCAAGGCGGTCGGCCTCGAACCCCGGGGCCGCCTCTCCGACCTCGCGGCCAAGGGCGGCTGGCGCCTGCTGTGCTGGCGGCGGGAGCGCTACCGCCAGGCGCTCGCCCGCATGGCGGCCGCGAACAGCAACGCGCCCATGCCGCGGGCGGCATGATCGGGCGCCGGGCCGCGCTCGCCCTCGGCGTGGCCC
>JAIEOO010000202.1 GCA_019750475.1 Acetobacteraceae bacterium
GCCGCGGCCGGCGGCAGCGCGGCCGCGAGGGGCAGCGCGAGGACGCCGCGGCGCGGCAGACGGCTCATGGGCTCACTCCTCCAGCGTGGCGAGATAGGCGACGACATCTTCGATCTCCTGCGCGCCGAGCACCGGGCGGCCGCGCAGCGCCGGATCCACCCGGACCAACCCCGCCACCCGGTGATAGGACGGCATGACGGAGTTGGGGTTGACCAGCGTCGGATCCACCACCCGGAGGCGCATCTGCCCGGGCGTCAGCCGCGACGCGACGCCGGCGAGCGGCGGCCCGACATCCCCCATGAACCGCTCGCGCGGGTCGGGGATGGCGTGGCAGATCAGGCAGTTCGCCGTCTGCCGGTCGCGCACCAGGGCGGCCCCGCGCGCCGCGTCGCCGGCGAGCCCCGCGAGCGGCGCCGCGATGGCGTCGCCCGTCACCGTGAACTCCGCCACCTGGCCGGCGGCCGGGGTGGCGACCAGCGCCAGCGCGAGGGCGGCCGCCCTCACGCGCGACACCGGCCGCGCCTCAGGCACGCCATCCACCGCGCGCCTCAGGCGCGACATTGACCGCGCGCCTCAGGCGCGACATTGACCGCGCGCCTCAGGCGCGACGAAGATCGTGGCGCTTCAGCGGCACCGACCGGATGCGCTTGCCCGTGGCGGCGAAGATGGCGTTCAGCACGGCGGGGGCCGCGACCATGATCGTCGGCTCGCCCACGCCGCCCCAGAACCCGCCCGAGGGCATCACGATGGTCTCGACCTTCGGCATCTCCTCCATGCGGAGCACGTTGTAGCTGTCGAAATTCGTCTGCTCGATCGCGCCGTCCTTCACCGTGCACTCGCCGTGCAGCAGCGCGGAGAGGCCGTAGACGAAGCTGCCCTCCACCTGCATCTCGATCTGGCGCGGATTGACCGCGACGCCGCAATCGGTGGCGGCGACGATGCGGTGGATCTTCAGCTCGCCCCGCTCGCTCACCGAGACTTCGGCCGCCGCCGCGACGTAGCTGCCGAAGCCCATCTGCTGCGCGATGCCGCGATGGACGCCGGCCGGCGGCGCGGAGCCCCAGCCGATGCGCTCCGCGACCGCGTTCAGCACGGCGAGGTGCTTCGGGTGGTTCGCCATCAGCTTCCGCCGCAGCGCCAGCGGGTCCTGGCCGGTCGCGTGTGCGACCTCGTCCAGGAAGCATTCGAGGTAGATGGCGTTCTGGTTGTGGTTCACGCCCCGCCAGAAATGCGGCGGGACATGGGTGTTCCGCATCGCGTGGTCGATCAGCAGGTTCGGGAAGCCGTAGCCGATCGCGCCTTCCGTCCCGCCGGCGTTCAGCCCCTGGAACTGCACCGGGTCGCGTCCGTTCTGCAGCGCCGTCGGGAACACGAAGGACAGGATGGACTGGCCGGAGATGCGCATGTGCAGCCCCGTGATCTCGCCATTGGCGTCGAGGCCGGCGGTGAGCTTGCACTTGGTGACGGGGTGGTAGCGCCCCTGCACCATGTCCTCCTCGCGCGTCCACATCGTCTTGACCGGCACGCCCGGCACCTGCCGCGCGATCAGCACCGCGTCGATCAGCCAGTCATGCGTGGTGCGCCGCCCGAACCCGCCGCCGAGATCCACGCGATGGATGTCGCAGGCCGTCTGGGGCAGGCCCGCGGCCTGCGCGGCGGCGACCAGCGCGGCCTCGCCGTTCTGGGTCGGGCACCAGACGTCGCAGTGCGTCGGCGTCCAGACCACCGTCGCGTTCATGGGCTCCATCGGCGCGTGGTTCTGGAAGGGATAGGCGTAGACCGCCTCCACCCGCCGCGCCGCCCCCGCGATGGCGGCGCGGGCGTCGCCCACGCTGTTGCCGACGAAGGCCTCGGTCGCGTTCAGCCCCTCGTCGAGCATCGCCTCGATCGTGGATTGCTGGACGCGGCCGTTGTCGCCCGCATCCCACGCCACGGGCAGCGCATCGAGCGCGGTCTTGGCCTGCCAGAACGTGTCGGCGACGACCGCCACGCAGGACTCGCCGACCTGCAGCACGTGGCGCACGCCGGGCATCCCGCGCACGGCGTTGGCGTCGAAGCTGCGGACGCGGCCGCCGAAGACGGGACAGCGCCGCGGCACCGCGACCAGCATGCCGGGCATGCGGAGGTCCATGCCGTAGATCAGCTTGCCCGTCGTCTTGTCCGCCGTGTCCAGTCGCGGCACGGACTGCCCGATCACGGTCCACGCCCCCGGCTCCTTCAGCGGGACCTCGGCGGGCGGGGAGAGGCGCGCGGCCTCGGCCGCCACCTCGCCGTAGCGCAGCGTCCGGCCCGTGGGGCCGTGGGTCACCACGCCGTTGCGCGCGCTGCATTCGGCTGCGGGCACGCCCCAGCGGCCGGCGGCCGCCTGCACCAGCATGATGCGCGCCGCGGCGCCGCCGCGGCGGACGTAGTCCTGGCTCTGCCGGATGCCCTGGCTGCCCGCCGTCAGGAAGTTCCCCCAGGCGCGGTTGCGCGCCAGGCT
The DNA here is from genome assembly GCA_019750475.1 of Acetobacteraceae bacterium. Classification (GTDB taxonomy): domain Bacteria; phylum Pseudomonadota; class Alphaproteobacteria; order Acetobacterales; family Acetobacteraceae; genus Roseococcus. Next base: position 2,483 of record JAIEOO010000202.1, read on the forward strand.
CTGTCCCGGCGTGACGTACTCGGTCGTGATCTTCGACCAGTCGCAATGCAGCTCCTCGGCGATCATCTGCGCGAGGCCGGTGCGCGTGCCTTGCCCCATCTCGGAGCGCGCCATGCGCAGCACCACCCGGTCGTCGGGATGGATCACCACCCAGGCGTTGATCTCCGGCACCTGCGCCGGCGCCTGGCCCAGGGCGTCGCCCGCGGGGATGTGGAAGCCGAGGAGGACGGCGCCGGCGGCGCCCTTCAGGACGGCGCGGCGGGACGCGGTGGTCGTGCCCATCTGAGCCTCCCTCAGCCCGCGGCGCCCGCGCCGGCGGCGCGGTGGATGCCGGCGCGGACGCGGTTGTAGGTGCCGCAGCGGCAGATGTTCGTCATCGCCTCGTCGATCTGGGCGTCCGTCGGCCGGGGCGTCGCGGCCAGCAGGGCCGCCGCCGCCATGATCATCCCGGACTGGCAGAACCCGCATTGCGGCACGTCGAGTTCGCGCCAGGCGACCTGCACCGGGTGGCTGCCGTCCGGCGACAGCCCCTCGATGGTGACGATCTTCTGATCCTCGGCGATCGCCGAGAGGGGCATGGCGCAGGAGCGCACCACCTGCCCGTCCAGGTGGACGCTGCAGGCGCCGCAGGCCGCGATGCCGCAGCCATACTTGGTGCCGGTCAGCCCGACATGCTCACGGAGGGCCCAGAGCAGCGGGGTGTCGGGCGACGCGTCGACCTCCACCACGCGACCGTTGACGTTGAGCTTGGCCATTCCCTCGATCTCCCCGCCCGCCGCGCCGGCGTTGCGCCGGGCAGCCTCGACGCGGGAACTCTAGAGGGCGCCTCGCGCTCCTGTCATCGGTCCTGCGCGCCCGGCGGGGCGAATGGCGCCGGCGCTGGCCTGAGCTTGGCGGCGAGTGGTTTTCTGGCCCCGGGGGAGGGGGAAGGGAGAGTCCTTCCCCCGGCGCGGCGCGCTCAGCCGAACATGTCGCGCGTGATGCTCTCGTACCAGCTGTCGGCGTGCAACGCCTCGAGGCGCCGCTGCTCCGGATGGTTGCCGCGCGGCGAGACGCCGCCGCTGTTCGGCGTCTCGACGAAGCCCGTGCGCTCGGCGTTCGGGCGGAACACGCCGACGATCGAGATGCCGTAGCCCTCGCCGACATGGCTGTAGCAGGTGTTGAAGTAGATGGGCGCCGGCGGCGGCGCCTCGCCGCGGATCAGCGCGGCGGCGCTCGCCACGGCCTGCTTCGCGGTCGAATTCGCGACGTAGCCCGATTTCGGCATGGGCGGCGCGACGGTCGCGTCGCCCACCACGTGGATGCCCGGCGCGCGGCGGCTCTCGAAGGTCAGGCTGTCCACCGGCACCCAGCCCTGCTCGTTGGCGAGGCCGGTCTCCAGCGCGATGGTGCCCGCCGTCTGCGGCGGGATGACGTTGCCCACATCGACCTTGTGCCGCGTGCCGAACTCGCTCTCGAACTCGCCCGCCGCCGCGTCCACGCGGACGATGCGTCCGTCCCGGTTGGCCGGCACCCAGTCGATCATGCCCGGGTAGAGCTCGTTCCAGGCGTCCTGGAACAGGCCCTGCTTGCTGAAGGCGTTCTTCGCGTCGAAGGCGAGGATCTTCGCGCGCGGCTTGGCGCGCTTCAGGTAGCTCGCGATCATGCTGATCCGCTCGTAGGGGCCGGGCGGGCAGCGGAACGGGTTGTCGGGAATGGCGAGGCCGACGACGCCGCCATCCGGCAGCGCCTCCAGCTGGCGGCGCAGCAGCACGGTCTGCGCGCCGTCGCCGGGGATCCAGGCGTGGGGGAAGCGCTCGGCGGCCGCGTCGTCGTAGCCGGGCATCCCGCCCTCGCGGAAGGCGATGCCGGGCGAGAGGATCAGCCGGTCGTAGGAGAGCGTCGCCCCGCCGCGCAGCCGCACCGTGCGTGCGGCGGGGTCGATGCCCGCCGCCCAGTCCTGCACCACCGTCACGCCGCGGGCCCGCAGCCCGTCATAGCCGAAGGAGATGTCCCCGATCTGCTTCACCCCCGCGAGCAGCAGGTTGCCGTAGGGGCAGGTGACGAAGCGCGCCTTGGGCTCGATCAGCGTGACGTCGAGCCACGGGTAGGCGCGCCGCGCGAAGGACGCGGCCGAGGCGCCGCCGAAGCCGCCCCCCACGATGACGAGGCGCGGGCGGGCCGCGGCGGGCTGGG
>JAIEOO010000403.1 GCA_019750475.1 Acetobacteraceae bacterium
GCGCCCGGCGGCGGGGCCGCCCGCGACGCGCGGCAGGATGCGCCCGAGCAGCCGCCGCGCCCGCCCGTCCTCCAGCGTGCCGAGGAGGCGCGGCAGGGCGGCCGCGAGCGCCTGGGCGGCCGGGCGCGAGGCCTCGCGGTCCGCGAGGAAGCCGCCGACGATCCCCGCGAGGTCGAGGCGGGAGATGACCTTGCGCAGCTCGGCCTCGGTGAAGACGTGGTTGGCGACGAAGTTGCCCAGGCCCTGGCCCAGCCGGTTCTTCTGGCGGGGGATGATGGCCGTGTGCGGGATCGGCAGGCCGAGCGGCCGGCGGAACAGCGCCGTCACCGCGAACCAGTCGGCGAGGCCGCCCACCACGCCGGCCTTGGCCGCGGCGGCGAGCAGCTCCGCCTCGTAGGAGGGGGGCAGCTGATAGGCCCCGAGCATCAGGGCCACCATGACGAGAAGCAGCACCGTCGCGAAGGCGCGGTGCCGACGGAGCTGCCGGCGCAGCTCCAGCTCATGCGGGGATGTCATTGCGGCGAACCTAGAGCGCGATCGCCCTGACCGGAATCGGTCGGGGCGTGAATCGCTCTCTCAGCAACGTCGGCGCGATCGCCCTGGCCGGAATCGGTCGGGGCGTGGATCGCCCTCCCAGCAACGCGCCCGCGCCGCGCTGGCATCGGGCCGGCCTTGTGTGTTATGGCATAACATCATGTGGCGCTCCCCTCTCGACCTGACCGCCGGCACCGCCGAGCGCCTGGGCCTCGCGGCCGGGCTGCTCGCGCTGCTGTGGGCCGGCGTCGCCTGGGCGCTCGGGGCCTGAGGCGGGGATGATCAGCGTCCGCAACCTGACCGTGACGCATGGGCGGCGGCCGGCGGTCCACCACGTCTCCTTCAGCCTGGCGCCCGGCAGCCTGACCGCCGTGGTCGGCCCGAACGGCGCCGGCAAATCCACCCTGCTGCGGGCGCTCGCCGGGCTGCATCCGCCATCCGAGGGGCGGATCGAGGGGTTGAACGCCGGGGATGTCGCGCTGCTGCCGCAGCAGGCGCAGATGGACCGCGGCTTCCCGCTCTCCTGCCGGGACGCGGTCGCCTTCGGCCTGTGGCGGGAGAGCGGCGGGTTCCGCGCCGTCCGCGACCTCCGCCGGGTCGAGGCCGCGCTCGAGGCGGTCGGGCTGCAGGGCTTCGCGCGGCGGCCGGTCGGCACGCTCTCGGCCGGGCAGTTCCAGCGCGTCCTCTTCGCGCGACTGCTGCTGCAGGACGCGCCGGTCATCCTCCTGGACGAGCCCTTCAACGCGCTGGACGCCCGGACCAGCGCCGACCTGCTGGCCGTGATGCGCCGCTGGCACGGGGAAGGGCGGACGATCCTCGCCGTGCTGCACGATCTGGACCTCGTGCGCCGGGAATTCCCCGACACGCTGCTCCTCGCGCGCGACGCCATCGCCTTCGGCCCGACCGAGCAGGCGCTCTCGGCCGAGAACCGCCTCCGCGCGCGCATGATGGCCGAGGCCTGGGCCGAGGACGCCGGCACGTGCCAGCGCGCCGCCTGACGGCGGCCGCGCCCGCCGGGCTTCCATGTACGACCTGCTGATCGCCCCGTTCACCGAGTTCGGGTTCCTGCGCCGCGCCCTGGTGGGCTGCCTCGCGCTGGCGCTCTCGGCGCCGCCGCTCGGCGTCTTCCTCATGCTGCGGCGGATGAGCCTGACCGCCGACGTGCTGGGCCACGGCATGCTGCCGGGGGTCGCGCTCGGCTTCGTGCTGTTCGGCCTCTGGGTGCCGGGCCTGGCGCTGGGCGGGCTGCTGGCCGGGTTGCTCGTCGCGGTCGGCGCCGGGGCGCTGGCCCGCGCCACCGGCGGGCGGGAGGACGCGTCCCTCGCGGCGCTCTACCTCGCGGCCCTGGCGGCGGGCGTCGCCCTGGTGTCCTGGCGGGGATCGGCCGCGGACCTGTCGCAACTGCTGTTCGGCAGCGTGCTCGGCGTGGACGACGCGGCGCTGCTGCTGATGGCCGGCGGCGCCACGCTGACCCTCGCCTTCCTCGCCTTCGCCTGGCGGCCGCTGGTCCTCGAATGCTTCGACCCGGCCTTCGCCCAGGCGGTCGGCGCGCGGGGCGGGTTCTGGCACCTGGCGCTGCTGGGGCTGGCCGTCCTCAACCTCGTGGCGGCGTTCCAGGCGGTGGGCACGCTGATGGCCGTGGGGTTGATGATGCTGCCGGCGATCGCCGCGCGGCACTGGTCGCGCGAGGTGGGGGGGATCGTCGCCGTCGCCGTCGGGCTGGCGTGGGTGGCCGCGGTGGGCGGCCTGCTCGCGTCCTATCACCTCGACCTGCCCTCGGGCCCGGCCATCGTGCTGGCGGCGGCTGCCCTGTGGGCGCTGTCGGTCCTACTCGGCCCCGTGGACGGGCTTCTTGGCCGCTGGCGTCCCGGCCACCACGTCGAGGGCTGATCCTCCCGTGGGGGTGCCGTAGCCGCCGGCCGACTTCGCCGCCGCCTTCGCCAGCGAGCCCTTGTGGTCCATCCAGAACAGCGCCAGCGCGCCGGCGATGAAGCTCATGTGGATGATGACCATCCAGAGCAGGCCGGTCGTCTCGTACTCCGAGGTCCGCATGAAGGCCTGGAGCAGGTGGATCGAGGAGATGGCGACGATCGCCGTCGCCAGCTTCGTCTTGAGGTTCGTGGGGTCGAGCTGCGACACCCATTCGATCTTCGAGCCGCCCGTGTTCCCCTTGGCCAGCGGCGAGACGAAGCTGTCCCAGGAGGACAGCACCACCATGATGACGAGGCCGGAGACCAGCGCGCTGTCCACCATCTGGAGCAGGCTCAGCAGGTAGTCGGTGTCCCCGGCGTCCCCGATGGAGAGGGCGAACTTGAACACCTTGTACAGGAAGCGCGCGGCGTAGAGCGCGAGCGCGACGACGAGCCCCAGGTAGAACGCCACGAGGATGTAGCGGCTGGCCAGGACAATCCGGTCGAGCAGTGGCAGCATGGGCATGTCCATAGACCGGCCGGGCCGCCGATGAAACCGCCGTCATGTGGACGTCCGTGGGCGATCACACCGAAAGGAACCGCCGCTTGACCATTCGCCGCCTCGCCGAGGAAGCCCGCCTCTCCGGCGCCGTCGTCCATGGCGACCTCGTCTGGCTCGCCGGCCAGGTGGCCGACGACGCCACGCTCGACGCCGAGGGCCAGACGGCCGACATCCTCCGCCAGATCGACGCCCTGCTGGCCGAGGCCGGCACCGACAAGTCCCGGCTGCTCTCGGTGCAGATCATCCTGGCCGACATCCGGGACGCGCCGGCGATGAACCGGGCCTGGGATGCGTGGCTCGACCCCAGGGCGAAGCCGGCCCGGATGACCATCCAGGCGCCGCTCGTGGACCCGTCCTGGCGCGTCGAGATCACGGGCGTCGCGGCCCTGCCGTGAGGCGCGCTTCGCGCCGCGGGCTGCTGATCGCCTTCGGCCTCACGCTGGCGCTCACCCTGCTGGTGGCCGCCGGCGTCGCCGACCAGGGCTGGCGCTTCTCCGTCATCGCCGTGGTCATCGCGGCGCTGGCGGTGGGCGCGCTCACCCTCGTCTTCCCGCACGGGGCGCTGTTCTCGCTCGGCTTCGCCAACGGGCTCGCGATCTACATCTGCCTCTACACCATCCTCGGCCGCGCCGCCTTTCCGCTGGCCGAGGACTGGGCGCGGCAGGCGGCCTTCCTGCTGCCCGTGATCGCCTTCGTCACCGCCTGCCTGATCGAGCGGCGGCGCCTCGCGCGGCTGGCGGATGACGACACGCGCCCGGATCTCGCGCATCTCCCGCGGGTGGCGCGCTGGATGATCGTCCTGGCCGTCATCGGCGCCGCGTGCCTCGCCAGCCCGGTGAGCCGCATGTCCGAGGCCGGGCAGAGCCTGATGCTCGTGCTGGCCATGGGCGCGATCGCGGCGACGAGCGTGATCGCCATGCGCGACGTCGTCCGGCTGATGGTGGACGTGGCGGCGATCCTCGGCCAGGTGGCGCAGCGCGCCGGGCATCTGGCGGTGCCGATCGCGACGTATCTGAGCCTCTTCTCGCTGCTCGCCGTCACCTTCGGCAGCCTCTACCGGATCGCCGACGCGCTCTCGCGGGAGCCGCTCTTCGCCAATGTGACGGGGCCGATGCGGCTGTCCTTCTCCGATGCGCTGCATTTCAGCGTCGTGACGCTGGCCACCGTCGGCTACGGCGACATCCTGCCGCAGGACGACGGCATCCGTCTGCTCGCCGCGATCCAGATGGTGTCGGGCCAGCTCCTGCTGCTGTTCGGCTTCGCCGAGATCATGCGCGGGCGCACGGAGGCGGGGCGCTGAAGCGCCCCGCGCCGCCAGGCGCGAAGGTCGCGTCCGGCGCGCCCGGGACACGCCGGACGCTTCGAGGCGAGGCGCGGCAGCGGCGTCGCCCTGCCGTGTCGTCCGGCCGAACGCGCTGTCGGCGGCGTGGGGCGCGGGATCCCGTGTCGGGGGATCACGCTTCCGCCGCTTCCGAGAGGACGCGTCACCGCTCCGGCGATGTCGCCTCCGCGGATCGTGCGCTCCGGCGTGATCCCGCGACCGGGATCACGCCTCCGCCGCTTCCGAGAGGACGATTCACCGCTCCGGCGATTCCGCCTCCGCGGATCGTGCTCTAGGTGTTTGGTCCCGGGATGAGGTGGTGCGGGTTAATGGTGAAGAGCGAAGGATCCTTGGCCCATGCGTCGCAG
>JAIEOO010000225.1 GCA_019750475.1 Acetobacteraceae bacterium
TGTCGATCACCATCTTCAGCTTGCGCAGCCCGGGCAGGAACAGCTTGTCCTGCACCACGCCGTGCTTGATGCCGGCCTTGGCGGCCAGCCGCGCGACGTCGAGCGCGTCTTCCAGCGTGTCGGCCGTGGGCTTCTCGCAATAGACGTGCTTGCCGGCGGCGATGGCCTGGCGCAGCAGCCCCGCCCGCATCTGCGTCGTCGCGGCGTCGAAGAAGATCTCGTCGCGCCGGTCGGCGAGGCAGGCATCGAGATCGGTGCTGACGCGCTCGATGCCGTGCGCCTTGGCCAGCGCCTCCAGCTTCCCGCGGTTCCGCCCGACGATCACCGGGTCCGGCATCAGCCGCGTGCCGTCCTTGAGCGGCACGCCGCCCTCGGCGCGGATCGCGGCGATGGACCGGATCAGGTGCTGGTTCATCCCCATCCGGCCGGTGACGCCGTTCATGATGAGGCCGATGCGGCGTTCCGCCATGGGACGTTCCTCTCGCTCGAAGTAACTGGTTGGTTACTTGAACGGCGCGAGGTCCGCCGTCAAGGCCGCAAATGGCCCAGCACGACCTCGATGATGTGCGCCTCCCGCGCCGCCAGCGCGGCCTCGGTGCCCAGGTCCTGGCCGAAGATGGCGGAGAGGGTGTGGCGGTTCGCCACGTAGAAATGCCCGAGCGCGATCATCGAGAGGTAGAGCTGGAGCGGCTCGACGTCGCGGCGGAACACGCCCTCCGCCGCGCCGCGGGCCAGCACCTCCCGCAGCCGCTCGAGCAGGGGCGAGTAGAGGTCCCGCACCTCGCGGGAGCGCGAGAGATAGGCGCCCCGGTGGATGTTCTCCTGGTTGAGCAGCGCGACGAACTCGGGGTGCCGGGCGGTGTAGCGCAGGTTGAAGGCGACGAGCCGCGCCATGGCCTCGCGCGGCGGCAGGTCCGAGACTTCGAGCGCCCGCTCCTCCGCCCGCTTCGCCGCATAGGCGCGCTCCAGCACGGCGAGCCACAGCTCCTCCTTCGCGCCGAAATGGGCGTAGAGCATCCGCTTGTTGGCGCCCGCCCGGGCCGCGATCTCGTCCACCCGCGCGCCGGCCAGGCCCTTGGCCGCGAACTCCTCCGTCGCGGCGTCGAGAATGCGGAGCCGCGTGGCGGCGGCGCGTGGCGAGAGCTTGGGGGCGTCGTCGGGCAGGGCGGTCGTCTCCTCGCAAGCAGCTTGCCGCAGCGCGGCGGGCAGCGGAATCCGGGTGGCTGGTTCCAGCGCTTACCGCTTGCGCCGCCGGGCGTTTTCGGCAAGGTGGCAGTTTCCCGCCGTGTCCGGGGTGGTCCCGGGCGCGCCGGGGGCTGCCTGACGGAGCGACCGCGTGATCCCCGCCCTGATGCCCACCTACAACCGCGCAGACCTCGCCTTCGAGCGGGGCGAAGGCGCCTGGGTGTGGACGACGGACGGCCGACGATTCCTGGATTTCGGCTCCGGCATCGCCACGAGCAGCCTGGGCCACGGCCACCCGCACCTCGTGAAGGCCATCGCGGAGCAGGCCGCCCGCGTCATGCATGTCAGCAACCTCTACCGCGTCCCGCAGGCGGAGGAGCTGGCGCGCCGCCACGTCGAGAACTCCTTCGCCGACAGCGTGTTCTTCTGCAACTCGGGCGCCGAGGCGAATGAGGGGATGGTCAAGGCCGTCCGGAAGTACCACGCCGAGACGGGCCACCCCGAGCGCTTCCGCATGATCTGCTTCGAGGGGGCCTTCCACGGCCGGACGCTGGCCATGCTGGCCGCGACCGGGAACGAGAAATACCTCGCGGGCTTCGGCCCGGCGGTCGAGGGCTTCGACCACGTCCCCTTCGGCAACATGAACGCCGTGCGCGACGCCATCGGCCCCGGCACCGCCGGCATCATGATCGAGCCGGTGCAGGGCGAGGGCGGGGTGCGTCCCGCCACGCTCCAGTTCCTGCGCGACCTGCGCGCCGCCTGCGACGAGTTCGGGCTGCTGCTGGCCCTCGACGAGGTGCAGACCGGCATGGGGCGCTCGGGCAAGCTCTGGGCGCATCAATGGGCCGGCATCGAGCCCGACGTCATGTCCTCGGCGAAGGGGATCGGCGGCGGCTTCCCGCTCGGCGCCATCCTCGCGAAGGAGCACGTGGCGAAGCACCTCAAGCCCGGCACCCACGGCACGACCTATGGCGGCAACCCGCTCGCCTGCGCGGCGGGCAACGCCGTGCTGGACGTGGTGCTGGCGCCGGGCTTCCTCGACCAGGTGGACCGCGTCGCGCGCCACCTCTGGCGCGGCTTCGTGAAGCTCGCGCAGGAGCATCCGCTGGTTGTCGAGGAGGCGCGCGGCGCCGGCCTGCTGCTCGGGCTGAAGCTGCGCCCCGAGGTCAACAACGGCGAGATGCAGGCCGCCTGCGTCGCCGAGGGCCTGCTGACGGTCGCGGCCGGCATGAACGTGCTGCGCGTCGCGCCGCCCCTCATCATCACCGAGGCCGAGGCCGACGAGGCGCTGACCATGATCTCGCGCGCCTGCCTGCGCCTGACGCCCTCCAGCGCGAAGGTCGCCGCCAAGTGAGTGCTGCCTTGAAGGAGGCCCCGCCGCCGGCGGGGCCTCGCCACTTCCTCGAGCTGATGGACATCGACGGGCCGACGCTCCGCCGCATGCTGGACCTCGGCGCGAAGGCGAAGCGCGGCGAGATCGCCGGCCAGCCGCTCGCCGGCAAGACGGTCGCCCTGATCTTCGAACTGCCCTCGACGCGCACCCGCGTCTCCTTCGAGGTGGGCATCCGCCAGCTCGGCGGCACGCCGCTCGTGCTGACGGCGAAGGAGATCCAGCTCAACCGCGGCGAGAGCGTGAAGGACACGGCGCGCGTCCTCTCGCGCTACGTGGATGCGATCATGCTGCGAACCGCCGATGTCGGCAGCATCCGCGAGCTCGCGCAATACGCCACCGTCCCCGTCATCAACGGCCTGACCAACATCAGCCATCCCTGCCAGCTGATGGCGGACGTGATGACCTTCGAGGAGCATCGCGGCCCCATCGCCGGCCAGGTCGTGGCCTGGACGGGGGACGGCAACAACGTCGCGCAATCCTTCATCCAGGCCGCGGCGCGCTTCGGCTTCACGCTCCGCATCGCGACGCCGCCCGAGCTCGCCCCGCCGGCGGAGCTGATCGCCTGGGCCCGGCGCGAGGGCGCCCGGATCGAGCTGACGACCGACCCCCACGCCGCGGTGTCCGGCGCGCGGGCGGTGGTGACCGATTGCTGGATCTCGATGTCGGACGAGAAGACGGCGGCCACCCAGAACCGGCACAACATGCTGATGCCCTATCAGCTCAACAGCCGGCTCCTGCGCGAGGCCGCGCCCGACGCCATCGTCATGCATTGCCTGCCCGCCCATCGCGGGGAGGAGATCACGGACGAGGTGATGGACGGCCCGCAGAGCGTCGTCTTCGACGAGGCCGAGAACCGGCTCCACGCGCAGAAGGGCATCCTGCTCTGGGCGCTCGCCGGGATGTGAGCGAGGGGCCGCGCCTCGCGGCGATCGAGGCGCGGCTCGACCGCATCGAAGCCAAGCTCGACAAGGCCGTGGCGCGGATGGACCGCCGCCTGCCGCGCTGGTGGCAGGTGCCGGCGGTCATCGTCGCCACCTCCGCCGCCATCGGCATCGTGCTGACCGTCGCCAAGCGCCTCGGCTTCTGAGCCTCAGTCGATGCTGAGGTTCAGCCGCGTCACCATCTCCCGCTCGTAGACCACGCGCTCGCGCGCGAAGGCGACGTACTCGGCGGGGCCGAGATACTCGTCCGGCATCTCCCAGCGCCGCATGATCGCCTGGGACGTCTCGTCCTGCAGCGCCTTGCGGAAGGCGCGGTGCAGGAAGTCCACCACCTCCGGGTCCATGCCCTTCGGCCCGGCGATCCCGTAGGGCGAGGTCACGCTCATCCCGTAGCCGAGTTCGCGCAGCGTCGGCGCGGCGGGCACGCTCGGCAGCCGCGTCGGCGTCCAGACGGAGAGCAGGCGGAACTCCCCGCTCTCCACCTGCGGTCGCCAGGATTGCGCGTCGCTCATCATGTCGATCTGGCGGCCGAGCAGCGCCGTGACGCCCTCCTGCGCGCCGCGCATCGGGATGTGCTCCATCCGCGCGCCCTCGCGCGCCAGGATGTCTTCCTTCGCGAGGTGGTTGCTCGTCGCGATGCCGCTCGTCGAGTAGGTCAGGCGCCCCGGATGGGCCTTGGCGAAGTCCATCATCTGGCGCCAGTCGCGGAAGGGGCTGTCGGCGCGCACGGCGGTCCCGAAGACGAAGCCCGAGACCTGCATGACATAGGTGAAGTCGGCCACCGGGTCCCAGGTCTGGGTCCGCGTCAGGAAGGGGTGGCGCAGGATCGAAAGGTGGTGGTGCGCCAGCGTGTAGCCGTCGGGCCGCGCCTGGTTCAGCAGGAAGATGGCGGCGCGGGTGCCGCGGGCGCCCGGCATGTTCTCGACGACGACGCTCTGGCCGGTGTCCTTCTGGAAGACCTCGAACATGGCGCGGTGCAGCGCGTCCAGGCTGCCGCCGGGCGGCCAGGGGATGAGGAACCGGACCGGCCGGTTCGGGAAGCGCCCTTGCCCCAGGGCCGGCGCGGCCAGCGGCGTGGCGGCGAGCGCGCCCAACAGCGCGCGGCGATGCAGCGACATGACTTCACTCCTCCCAACCGGCCCCGCCTGTCCGGCGGTGGCCCCGACAAGCTGCGCTCCGCGGCCTCCGGCGGGGAACCGGCCCGGCCCGCCCGCGCCGACCG
>JAIEOO010000208.1 GCA_019750475.1 Acetobacteraceae bacterium
CTGTGGCGCGTCGCGCAGCGCGCCGCCCTCGACGCGTTGCGGCGCCGCGGCGTGCGCGCGCGCCTCGCCCCAGAACCGCCCGAGCCCGGACCGAGCGCGGAGGACGCGATGCTGGAAGAGGAGGGCGCGATCCCCGATGAGCGCCTGCGGCTCATCTTCGTCTGCTGCCACCCGGCCGTCGCGCCGGAGAGCCGGGCGGCCCTGACGCTCCGCCTCGTCTGCGGGCTGTCCTCGGCCGAGATCGCCCGCGCCTTCCTGGTGCCGGAGCCCACGCTGCTGCAGCGGCTGACGCGGGCCAAGCGCAAGATCGCGGAAGCCGGCGTGCCCTTCGAGGTGCCCGGCCGCGCGGCCTGGGGGGACCGGCTCGACGCCGTGCTCTCCACCATCGAGGTGGCCTACGCCGAGGCGCACGGGGATGCCGCCGGCCTCGGCCCGCATGCCGGCTTCGCGGAGGAGATGCTGGGTCTCGCGCGGCTGCTCGTGGCGCTGCTGCCCGGGGAAGCCGAGGTGCTGGCCCTCGCCGCGACGCTGTGCTTCGCCGAGGCGCGGCGCCCGGCGCGGGTGGATGATCTCGGCGCCATGGTGCCGCTCGCCGCGCAGGACCCGGCGCTGTGGGATGCGGCGCTGATCGGGGAGGGGGACCGGCTCGTGCACCGTGCCGCGGCCCTCGGCCCGGCGCCGCCGCGGCTGATCCAGGCGGCGATCCACGGCACCTGGTGCGGTCGGCCGAGCCTCGCCGAGCCGCCGCCCTGGTGCGAGGTGCTGGCGCTCTACGACGCGTTGCTGCGGCTGCGCGACGACGCGGTGGTGCGGCTGAACCGGGCGGTGGCGCTGGCGGAGGTCGCGGGACCGGAGGCCGCGCTGGCCGAGGTCGCGGCACTCGAGGCCGTGCGGCTCGACGGGTTTCCCGCCTTCCACGCGGTGCGGGCCGACCTGCTGGCCCGCACCGGCCGCGACGGCCCGGCGCGGGAGGCCGCCGCGCGGCTGCTCGCCCTCGGCCTGCCGCCGGCCGAGCGGCTGTGGTGGGAGCGCCGCTTCCGGCCGTGACCGCGTCGAAGCGCGTTCCCGGGCGGGCCCCCTCGGCGACGCGAGGCGTGGTCCTCGGGAACGCTATCCGCCTTTGAAGAAGCGGCCCCCCTGCATGATGTGGGACAGCCGCTCGCCCTGGCCGGACAGCACTGACAGGTCGGCGAGCGGGTCGCCCTCCACCACGATCAGGTCGGCATAGGCGCCCTCGGCCACGCAGCCGATCCGCCCCTCCATCCGCAGCAGCGCCGCCGCGACGGTGGTGGCGGAGCGGATGACCTCGATCGCCGGCAGCACGCGGCCGCGGATCACGAACTCCTCCGACTGGCGGCGATGCATGGGGCCGAGCAGGTCGGTCCCGAAGGCCATGGGCAGGCCGGCGCGGTGCATCACCTCGAGCGATTCGAGGCCCTTGAGGCGGACGTCGTCGATCTTGGCGACGCTCTCCGGCAGCAGGCCGAGCGACGCGCCCTCCGCCTTCAGCGCCTCGTAGGTGACGAGGGTGGGGCAGGCGATGCAGCCGGCCTCGCGCGCCGCGCGCGCCGTCGCCTCGGTGATCAGGTTGCAGTGTTCGAGGCTGCGGATGCCGCAGCGCACCGCCCGCGCGATGCCCTCATCGGTGTAGAGATGCGCGGCGACGTAGGTCTGCGCCATGCGCGCCTCCTCGACGGCGGCGCGCAGCTCCTCCTCCGAGAAGCCGAGGAAGGCGATGGGGTCCACGGGCGAGGCGACGCCGCCATTGGCCATCAGCTTGATGTAGTCGGCGCCGGCCTTGATCTCCTCCCGGCAGGCGCGGCGCACCTCGTCCACGCCGTCGGCCACGCGGCCGAGCGAGCCGAGGCGGGCGGCGAAGAAGTCGAAGCCGCGCGTGTCGTGGCGGCCGCGGAAGTCGCTGTGCCCGCCGGTCTGGGAGAGCGCCTTGCCGCAGAGGACGAGGCGCGGGCCGGCATACAGCCCCTCCTCCCAGGCGAGGCGCAGGCCGAGGGTCGCCCCGCCCAGGTCGCGGATGGTGGTGAAGCCGCGCATCAGCATCTCGCCCGCGAGCTTCGCCGCCCGGTGCGCGACGAGCGCGTCCGGCAGCAGGGCGTTGGCGTGGACGTTCACGAGGCTGGCGATCAGGTGGACATGGGCGTCGATCAGGCCGGGCATCAGCGTCCGGCCCGCGAGGTCGAGCCGCCGCGCGCCTTCGGCCCGGATCGGCCGGTCGCTCACCTCCCGGATGCGGTCGCCCTCGACCAGGACATGCATCCCCTCGAGCGCGTGATCCGCCCGCCCGTCCAGCACCCGCGCATTCTCGAAGACGATCATCGGTCCCTCCCGTCGGGCGGGATTGAAGCGCGGCGCCAATCCGCTGGACAGGGTCGGGGGGCTTCCGGCAATTAAACGCCCTGTCATTTCTCAGGGAGAGAAGAGTCCATGCGCAGCTTCCGCGCGACCCTCATGGCCGGCGCGCTGGCGCTGGCCGGCGCCGTCACGGCGATGCAACCGGCCGGCGCCGCCAACTTCACCTGGGCCACGGCCAACGACATCCTCGGCCTCGACCCGCACGCCAACAACCATGGCGTGACCAACGCCATGAAGAGCAACGTCTACGAGCCGCTGGTCCGGCGCGAGCCGAACGGCTCGCTCGCGGCCGCGCTGGCCGAGCGCTGGGAGGTGGTGGACCCGACCACCTGGCGCTTCCACCTGCGCCGCAACGTCCGCTTCCACGGCGGCGAGCCCTTCACCGCGGCCGACGTGGTCCACAGCGTCGAGCGCGTGCGCCAGAACGACATGGCCTACACGGCGCAGTCCATCGCCGCGGTGCGCGCGGTGGACGACCACACGGTCGAGATCGAGACGCGCGGCCCGAGCCCGGTGCTGCTGCAGGACCTGACGCTGCTGTTCATCACCAGCCGCGCCTGGATCGAGGCGAACAACGCCATGCAGGTGGCGCGCGCCGGCCAGCCGGGCGCCAACACCGCCTTCGCCCAGCTCAACGCCAACGGCACCGGCCCCTTCCGCGTGGTCGAGCGCCTGGCCGACGAGCGCACGGTGCTGGTGCCCAACCCCAACTGGTGGGACCGCGCCGAGCACGGCATCACCCGCGCGACCTTCCGGCCGGTGGCCTCGGCGCCGACGCGCGTCGCCGCGCTGCTCTCGCGCGAGCTCGACGTGATGTACCACGTGCCGCTGCAGGACGTGCCGCGCATCCAGCAGGCCCAGGGCATCCGCCTGATCCAGGGGCCGACGGCGCGGACCATCTACCTGGCGATGGACGTGACCCGGCCCGAGAACCTGGAGGCCCCGGGCACGCCCAACCCGATGCGGGACGTCCGCGTGCGGCGCGCCATGTACCAGGCGATCGACATGGAAACGATCCGCCGCGTGGTGCTGCGCAACTCGACCACGGCGACGGCGCTGCCGATCGCGCCGGCGATCGGCGGCTTCGTGCCCGAGCTGAACGAGCGGCTGCCCTTCGACGCGGACGCCGCCCGCCGCCTGCTGGCGGAGGCCGGGCACCCGAACTTCCGCGTGGCGCTGGGCTGCCCCAACAACCGCTACATCAACGACGAGGCGATCTGCCAGTCGGTGGTGGCGATGCTGCAGCGCGTGGGCATCCAGGCGCGGCTCGACGCCATGCCCTTCGGCCGCTTCCTGCAGCGCGGCGCGAACAACGAGTTCCAGTTCTGGCTGCTCGGCTGGACGCCGGGCAACTTCGACATCACGAACCCGGCGCGCGAGCTGCTGGGCGAGGGGTCGTTCAACTGGGGCCGCTTCCGCGACGAGGAGATGGAGCGCATCGTGGCCGAGATCGGCCGGACCTCCACCGACAACCCCCGCCGGCAGGAGCTGGCGCGGGCCTACTGGACGCGCTTTCGCGAGCTGGTGCCGATGATCCCGCTGCACCAGGAGCCGCAGCTCTTCGGCGTGCGGGAGACGGTGGCGAATTTCGAGCTGCGCGTGAACGAGGACCTGGAGCTCCGCGCCGTCCGCATGCGGCGCTGAACCGGATCGGGGCGGCCGGGTGATCCGGCCGCCCCAGGGCCGCGGCGCCGGTTCCGGTGCCTCGGTCCGGGGCGACGTCGCGCCGCCCACGTGTTGCGCCGCAGCATGGCGCGCGTTACCGTCGGCCAACCGGACCGCGCCGCATGCAGCCCAGCCCCCCCGACACGCTCCGCGGCCTGCCCTTCGAGGCGCTGCGCCCGTCGCTCCGCGTCACCTCCAGCCTCAAGCTGCAGCCCCAGGTGCTCGATCTGGCATCCGCCCTGGTCGGGTCGCCGGCGGCGACCGTGACCGGAGCGGGGGCCGGCGCCGAGGCGGCGCTGCTGCTCCAGGGCATGCTGTGCCAGCTCGCCGCGCAGGAGCTGCCGGGGCCGGGCGGCGCCGTGCTCGCGGTCCATCTCAGCCTGCGCGCGGCCCCCGAACCGGAGGAGGCGCTCGCCGCCAGCCTCGAGGTGGAGGCGCTCGACGCCCGGACGCGCACAGTCCGCCTGGCCGCGCAGGTGACCGGCGGCGATGGCCGGGTTCTCGCGGAGGGGACGCTCACCGTCCGCCCGCCGGCGCGGCTGGTCGAGGTGCCGCGCCCCGAGCGCCCGGCGATCCTGCTGCAGAGCCATCGCCACATGCACGCGCTGCTCGAACGGGCCGCCGCGCTGCCGCCGCTCGACGCTGCCATCGCCTGGCCCTGCGACGCTGACAGCCTGCTCGGCCCGCTCGAGGCGGCGGCGCGCGGCCTGCTGCGCCCCGTGCTCGTCGGCCCGCGCGACG
>JAIEOO010000411.1 GCA_019750475.1 Acetobacteraceae bacterium
GGCGGCGACGGGGCCGGACCAGCGTCACGCCACCCAGCAGGCCCAGCAGCGCGCCGCCGCCGGCCATCAGCCAGGGCCGGTGCGCCGCCCATTCCAGCGCGGCGTGCCAGGGGTCCTCGAAGGGGCCCGCATGGGGGTCGGGCGGCGGCAGGGCCGGCAGCGCGCCGGTCAGAAGGTCGTCGCCCGCCGGGCCGCCGGTAACGGAAAAGACGAGGTCCAGCGGCAGGCCGGTGCGCGCCAGCCGCGGGCTCACCAGGCGGTAGGTGCCGTCCGCGTCCGGCTCCGCCGTCATGGCCGCGCCCTCCCCGACCGTCACCTCCAGCCGCGCGTCGGAGACCGGCGCGTTGCCGTCGAACAGGTCGAGCCAGATGCGCAGGCGGTCGGGCGCCTCGCGCACCGCCACCACCTCGTAGAGGTCGGTGTGCAGCGCGAGGCGGGGCCGCGCCGGCGCGGCGGCGGCCGGGGCGTCGTCGTGGCCCTCATGGGCCAGGGCGGGGAGCGGGGCGAAGAGGCATGCCGCCGCGAGGACGGCGCGCAGGGCGCGGAGGATGGGCATGGGCGGCTTTCCGGTCGGAGGCGGGCGTGGCGCAGGCGCCGCGCCGTCCCCGAGGGCCGGCCGCGGCTATGCGGGGTGCGGTCGCCTTGGCGGGCGCGAAGGCCCCTCAGGCGTGGCCAAATCCGGCCGCGCTTCCTGGCCGGACCGGCCACGGGCAATGTGCAGGACCGAGGGTGCGCGCGGCTCGGCCGCGTCCGGCATCATCGCACGCGCCAGATGGCACACGGCGCAATGGGCCTCTGCCGGGACGGCCTTGCCGTCCTCGTCGCCACCATCCGCATCGAGCGCCGCGATGGCCGGCGCCGAGCGCTCCATCAGCTCCGCCGCGTGCACATGCTGCCCGAGCCCGACGACGAACGCGACCGCCAGGACGGCGAGCAGGCGGGCCAGGCGGGATTGGCGGATGGTCAGGAGCATGGGCCGTGAAGGGAGATGGCGGAACGCCGGACGCGGGTCAACCGGCGCGCCGCATATGGCCGCCGATCCGGAGCGCCGGCGCACCGGGCAGGAGGGGCGCAGGGCGCGGCCGGCCGGCAGCCGGCGACCGGCACGGGCTTGGCCGGTCAGAGTCCCCGCGCGCCGCCCGTCGCGTCACGGGTCGTCCCGGGGCCTTCCTCTGCCGCGCCGAGCCTGACCGGAGCCGCATGCCCGAGAGCCGACGCCGGGTGGCGGGCGAGGCGGCGCGGTCACGCGGGTCACTTCACTCGCAGGGCGGCACGACCGCGGTGCGGCCTCGCTCCGAGAAGCCGGACCATCCGGTGCCGTCGCCGAGCGGACACGCACCATGCCGCGCCGATCCGCTGACCCCTTCGAGGTCTGGGCACATCTGGAACCGAGGCGATGCTTCGGTCATCGCGCGCCGACGGAACCTCCGGATCGTCACGCACGACGGGAGGCCGAGCGGCGCCGCGCCCTCAGCGCCGCGCAGCGTCGTCCGGCGCCACGTTCCGGGTCAGCCACCAAACGCCCATGGCGACCACGCTCGTCGCGCAACCGGCCAGGCACACGCCCAGCCAGCCGGCGCGCGCGTAGACGAGCGTCGAAGCGGCCGCGCCGAGCGCGCTGCCGATCGAGTAGAAGATCATGTACCCCGCCACGAGCCGGCTGCGGGCGTCCGGGCGGGTCATGTAGATCAGGCTCTGGTTCGAGACGTGCACCGCCTGCAGCCCGAAGGAGATCGCCAAGGCGCCGAGCGCCAGGAGCACCAGCGAAGCGTGCATGAAGGCGATCGGGAGCCAGGCCAGGATCATGAGGAGAAGGCCGGCAGCGGTGACGTGCTGCACGAAGCCCCTGTCGGCCAGGCGTCCGGCGAGCGTGGCGCCGATGGCGCCCGCGGCCCCGGCCAACCCGAAGAGGCCGACCTCGGTCCGCGTCAGCCAGAAGGGCTCGCGCGTGAGCGGCAGGACCAGGGGCGTCCAGAGGATCGTGTTGGACGCGAAGATGAGGGCCGCCAGAGCGGCCCGGACACGCAGGATCGTCACCTCGGCGAACAGCGTGGCGAGCGACCGGAGCAGCTGCGGATACGCCAGGCGCGCCGCCATGCGTGGCCCGCGCGGCACGAAGGCGAGAAGCAGCAGGCCGACGGCGAACATCGCCGCACTCGCGCAGACATAGACCGCGCGCCAGCCCAGAAGATCGGCCAAGCCGCCCGATATGGCCCGGGCGAGCAGGATGCCCGTGATGACCCCGCTGGTGACCAACCCGACCACGCGGCCACGCTCGGCGGGGTCGGCGAGGAGCGCCGCGTGGGCGACGAGGATCTGGGTGACGACGGCGAGCAGACCGACGGCCGCGAAGGCCGCGTACAGGATGGCGGCGGAGGGCGCCGCGGCGACCGCGAGCAGCGCCGCCGCGGCGAGGACCGCGTGCGCGACGATGAGCCGGCGACGGTCGACCAGGTCGCCGAGCGGGACAAGCAGGACAAGGCCAAGGCCGTAGCCCAGCTGCGTCACCGTGGTGACGGTGCCGGCGGCCGCGTGGCTGATGCCGAACTCGTCGGCGATGCTGTCCAGGAGGGGTTCGGCGAAGGTGACGCAAGCCACTGACAGGCCGCAGGCCACGGCGAAGAGGACGATGATGGGCCGGCGAAGCTCCATCGGGGGCGCGACCGGACGCATGCCGATCGAGGCTAGCGTGGCGCCGGAGGGCGCCGGGCGCCGCGGCCCGGGGGGCGGAAGGGCTGCACGACCGCCGAGAAGGCCGGAAGCGCCTCGCAGGCGGCGGCATGGGCGGCGAGGTGCGGCCATGCCGCCGCGTCATGCAGCGCCGGGTGCGCATCGGCGAGGAAGCGCAGCGCGCAGGCGACCGCGATATCGGCATGACCGGGCGTCGCACCGAACCAGAAGGCCGTCCCGCAATCCGCGCGCATCGTCTCGAGCGCGGCCAGAGCGGCCCGGATCTGCGCCCTGCGCCGCGACACCAGGACGTCCGAGGGACTGTCGTGCAGCGCCTGCTCGTAGAACAGGCTGACCATCATGTCGCAGAGTCCGGTCGCCAAGGCACAGGCGCGCAGCATGGCTCGGCGCGCCGGGCCGGAGGGCGCGATCAGGCGGGCCTCGCCCGCGATCTCGTCCAGGTGGTCCAGGATCGCAGCGCTCTCGATCAGCACGTCTCCGTCGTCCAGCACCAGTGTCGGCACGCGCTGCAAGGGGTTCAGCGTCGCCAGGCGGTCGCCATCCCCGAATGCGGACAAGGGGCGGTGCTCGTACGTCAGACCGAGGATGTTGAGCGCGACCGCGACGCGCCTCACGAACGGTGAATCGTACTGGCCAATCAGAACCATCGCGTCCCCCTAATCATCTGCCGCGCAGCACCCGCATGGCGGCCGCCGGCCGTCGGGCCGGTGGAAGCGGTCGCGCCGCGCGCGCCACAGGATACGGAGCGGCGACGGGAACTGTCCCGTCCGGCTGCCTTCGCGTGGGCGACTCTCCCCGGCGATGAGGGGAATTGTCGGCCGCGGGCGGCCGATCGGCGCGGCGTCGCTCCGGCCACCGACGGATGTTCGCTGGCGCTCCTCGTCACCCAGGAAGCTCCTGGGCCATCGTCAGGGCCGGGATCGCGTCCCTGCACCAGCCGACGATCCGTGCCGGAACACCCGCGACGGTCGCGCAGGGGGGAACGTCGCGGAGGACGACGCTGCCCGCGCCGACCTTCGCCCCACGGCCCACGACGATGTTGCCGAGGACCTTCGCGCCGGCGGCCAGCAAGGCGCCGTCGTGGACCTTGGGATGACGGTCGCCGCGTGCCTTGCCCGTGCCGCCGAGCGTGACCTCCTGGAGGATCGAGACATCGTTGCCGATCGTCGCCGTCTCGCCGACCACGAGCGCGGTGCTGTGGTCGATGAACACGCCGCGGCCGATCGGGACCGCCGGATGGATGTCCACGGCGAGGCGCTCGGCGACCCGCGCCTGGATGAGGCGCGCCGCGTGCTGACGATCCTGGTTCCAGAGCCAGTGCGCGACGCGGTGGGCCTGAAGCGCGTGGAAGCCCTTGTAGTGCAGGAAGGGCGTCAGCACGCCGTCAGCCGCCGGGTCGCGTTCCAGGATCGCCAGCAGATCCGCCTCGGCAGCCGCGGCGGCGCCTGCCCTCATCGCCGCGCATGCGATCTCGGCGAGCGG
This sequence comes from Acetobacteraceae bacterium, assembly GCA_019750475.1. GTDB lineage: Bacteria > Pseudomonadota > Alphaproteobacteria > Acetobacterales > Acetobacteraceae > Roseococcus. The sequence goes on from JAIEOO010000411.1 coordinate 4,174, forward strand.
TGCGAGCCCGACCTCGGCGTCGGCCAGCTTGCGGGCCACCAGAGTGCCGAGCGCGGCGGCGAGATCGTCGTGCTGCATCACCGCCGTGTCGAGAACCCTGCCGAGCAGCGGCTCGGCGGCTGCGGCACGCCTCGCCTCGGCCTTCAGCGCCGGCCAGGCACCTGGCGCTGCCGGCGCGGAGACAGCGCAGGACGCCTCACGCGGGAGCGTCATACGCCCCCCTCCACCGGACCCGGAACGGAACCGGCGCGCCCGTCAACGCCGGCGGAGAACGCGTGGACGACGCCTCCACCGACCGGCGTCGCGCGTCCTTCCGTTGCCGTGCCGCGCATCCGGCGTCGAAGGACCGCGTCCACCCGGCCGAAGAGGTCCGGATCGGCGGTTGCCACCACCCCGCCGCCGCGCTTCGCGACGGCGAACAGCTGAACGACGCTCGATGGCTCTTCATGCTTCGACCCGACCCTCGATCCCGAAGCGTGACCTGCGGACGCCCTCCGGAGAAAGCTCATCCTCCTCACACGTGATGAATGACTTTCAGGGGCGGATGGCTGTCGGGGGCCGATGCGTGGCCGGGCGTGACGGGGGCCGAGGCGGCGTCCCTCACGGGGCGGCCGGTCGGCCGCGCCGATGGTCGGCGAGTTCGCGCACTCGGCGGGTTTCCGGCGGCGGCCGCCGCGCGCTC
>JAIEOO010000394.1 GCA_019750475.1 Acetobacteraceae bacterium
CGCCCCGGCGCTGGTCGGCCGGGCGACGGTGCTCGACACCGCGACGCTCCGCGTCGGCGGGCAGGTGGCGCGGATCGCGGGCGTCATCGGCTTCGGCGGCGAGTCGGCGCGGGACATGGCCGTCTATCTCGCCGGGCGCGACGTGGCCTGCACCCCCGCGCCGGAACGGCCGGGGCAGCACCAGTGCCGCGCCGGCGCGCGCGACCTCGCCGAGGTGGTGCTGTTCAACGGCGGCGGGCGGGCCGCGGCCGACGCGCCGCCCGGGCTGCTCGAAGCGGAGCAGCAGGCGCGCCTCGCGCGCCGGGGGATCTGGGCGCGCTGAGCGCGCCTCACCCCGCGAGGGACGTCACCCGGTCCGCGAGCGCGTGCCGCGCCGCCGGCAGGTCCTGGTGGTGGGCACCGAACAGGTCGCGCGCGAGGAAGAAGCCGGTGAGCTTCAAGCCGTCCCGCCACTGTTCCGGATCGCCTTCCTCGGTGGGGTCGAGCATGAGCGGCGGCAGGGGCAGCAGGCGCTCGGCGTAGGGCGCCCCGGCTTCGGCGCAGACCGCGCGCCCCGACCTCGGAGAGACGAAGACGAGGTCCCGCGCGCGGCCGGTGGCGGCGCAGCGCGAGAGGTCGAGGCCGTAGCCGAGCTCGCCGAGCAGGAGCGCCTCCCACCGGATCAGGTCGGCCAGCGCGTGTTCCGCCCCCTGCGCGAGGCGCGCGACGACGCGCACGAGGCCGTGGAAGCTGCGCGGATGCGGCGCGCGCTCCGGCAGCGCGCCGTCGGCCACGGCGCAGGCCGCGCGCAGCAGGTCGAGCGCCAGCGGGTCGTCGAGCGCGAGGGCGGCCGCCTGGTGAACGGGTTCGGCCTTCAGGCCGGTGAGCACGCCGTCGGGGCGGGGCGTCCAGCTCGCCTCGATCAGGTTGCCGGGCTGCCACAGGGCGCGGCCGGCCCGCGATCCGCCGCCCGGGACGCTCGCGACCAGCTTGCCCTCATGTTCCGTGAGCAGGGAGGCGAGCGCACCGCTCTCGCCCCAGGGCCGCGTGCCGAGGATGACCGCCGGCGTCGTCTCCAACGCCGGCTACTCCTCCTCGAGGCCGAGGGCGCGCAGCCGCCCCGTCTCCTCGTCCCAGCCGGCGCGTTCCTTGACGTTCAGGAAGAGGTGGATCGGGCGTTCGAGCAGCGCCGAGAGCTCCTCCCGCGCGCGGCGGCCGATCTCCCGGATGCGGGTGCCCTTGTCGCCGATCAGGATCGCCTTCTGCCCGGCGCGGGCGACGTAGATGGTGCAGTCCACCCGGGCCGAGCCGTCCTCGCGCTCCTCCCAGGTCTCGGTCTCGACGGTCGCGTGGTGCGGCACTTCCTCGTGCGTCTGGCGCAGGATCTGCTCGCGCACGATCTCGGCCGCGAGCATCCGGTTCGGCAGGTCGGACAGCTCGTCCTCGGGGAACATCCAGGGCCCCTCGGGCGCCGCCTCGGCCAGCTTGGCGCGCAGCCGGTCGAGGCCCTGGGCCTTCTCGGCGCTCAGCATGAAGGTTTCGGCGAAGGGCAGCAGCGCGTTGGCCTCGGCGGCCAGCGGCAGCAGCTTCTCGCGCGGGATGAGGTCCACCTTGTTGAGCGCGAGCCAGAGCGGCACCTTCGTCTCGCGCAGGCGGTCCATGATGGCGCGCACCGCCTCGGTCAGCCCGGCCTTCGCGTCCACCACCAGCAGCGCCACGTCGGCATCCTGCGCGCCGGTCCAGGCGGCGGCGACCATGGCGCGGTCGAGGCGGCGCTTCGGCGTGAAGATGCCGGGCGTGTCCACGAGCACGATCTGCGCCGCCCCCTCGATGAGGACGGCGCGGATGCGGAAGCGCGTGGTCTGCGGCTTGGCCGAGACGATCGTCACCTTCGTGCCCGCCATGGCGTTCACGAGGGTGGACTTCCCGGCATTGGGCGCGCCGAGGATGCCGACGAAGCCGCAGCGGCGCGGCGCCTCGCCGCTCACTTGCCGAGCTCCGCGAGCCAGGCCTCGGCCGCCGCGAGCTCCGCCGCGCGCTTGTTGGGGCCGCGGCCCGTCGCGCTGCGGCCCGCCGCCGTCACCGTGCATTCGAACATGGAATCGTCGCCCATCCCGCCCACCGAGGTGCATTCATAGCTCGGCAGGCCGAGGCCGCGTTGCAGCGTCCACTCCTGCAGCCGCGACTTCGCCGGGCGCGGCGGGCGGGCGTTGGCGGCGATCGCCCCCTCCCATTCCCGCGCGACCAGCGCGCGCACGGCGTCGAGCCCGGCCTCCAGATAGACCGCGGCCAGCACCGCCTCCAGCGCGTCGGCGAGCGCCGTGACGTTGTCCTTGAGGTTCTGGTGCCGCTGCGAGGGCGGGACCCGCAGCACCGCCGGGATGCCGAGTTCGCGCGCGATGGGCGCGAGGGTGTCGCGCGACACGAGCAGGGAGAAGCGGCGGCCGAGATGGCCTTCGTTCTCGCCCGGGAAGCGGGCGAGCAGGATCTCCGCCATGCAGAGGCCGAGCACGCGGTCGCCGAGGAATTCGAGGCGCTCGTTGGTGCCGAGCGGACCCGGCCTCTCGCCGGCGGCCGAGGAGTGGGTGAGCGCGCGACGCAGCAGCGCGTGGTCGCGGAACGCGTGTCCCAGGCGGGCCTCGAAGGCGGCCAGCGCCGCCTCGCTCATCGGACGGCGCTGAACAGGCGGGACCAGCGGATCGCCATGGGCCAGGCCCAGACCTCCCACAGGCGCGCGCTGCCATCCACAGAGAAGAAAATGAACTCCGCCCGGCCGACCAGGTTCTCCACCGGGATCATGCCGACGGCCGAGGGCACGCGGCTGTCGAGGCTGTTGTCGCGGTTGTCGCCCATGGCGAAGACGTGGCCGTCGGGCACGGTGAATTCCGGCGTGTTGTCGAGCGGCGCGTCGTCCGACTGCTCGACGATGAGGTGCGCGCGCCCGCCGGGCAGGAACTCGCGGAACTGCTGCACCGTGATGCGCGGCCCGTCGCCCTCAGCGACGAAGGGGCCGAGGCGCTCCCGCCGCACCGGCTGGCCGTTAATGTGCAGCACGCCCTGGCGCACCTGGATGGTGTCGCCCGGCAGCCCGACGATGCGCTTGATGTAGTCCTGGCTCGTGTCGCGCGGCAGCTTGAAGACGGCGACGTCGCCGCGTTGCGGCATCGAGCCCAGGATCCGGCCCGAGAAGAGGTTCGGGCTGAAGGGCATCGAGTGGCGCGAATAGCCGTAGGAGAACTTCGACACGAACAGGTAGTCGCCCACCAGCAGCGTCGGGATCATCGAGCCCGAGGGGATGTTGAAGGGCTCGAAGGCGACGGTGCGGATGCCGATGGCGATGAGCGCCGCATAGACGATCGTCTTGACGCTCTCGAGCCAACCACCCGACTTCTTCTTCGCCATCGAGGGTGCGCTCTTTGCCATGGGATCCGTGCTTGGGGGGACGCCGCGGATCAAGCCCAGCCCCTGCCGGGTGTCAAGGAAGGATGCCAGGATGCGGCCGCGGCACGGCCGGGAGGAGACGCGCCTTGGAGCTTGGCTTGGTGGCGCTCGTCGCGGGTGCCGGGGTTCTCGGCGGCGTCGCCAACGCCATCGCCGGGGGTGGCTCGCTGATCACCTTCCCGGCGCTGCTCGCGGCCGGGCTGCCGCCCGTCATCGCCAACGCGACCAACGCCCTCGCGGCCTCGCCGGCGCACCCCATGGCCGCCTGGGCCGACCGGGAGGCGCTGCCGCCGCTCCGCGAGCTTCGGCCGCTGATCCGGGCCAGCCTGGTCGGCGGGGCCCTCGGCGCCGGGATGCTGCTCGTCACGCCGGAGCGCTGGTTCACGCTGATGGTGCCGGCGCTGATCGCCCTCGCGACGCTCGTCTTCGCCTTCGCCGGCCCGATCCAGCGAGCCCTCGCGCCGCGGCGGGACGCCTTCGACCCGGACGCCGCGCTGCGCCCCGGCTTCGCCTGCGCGGTCTATGGCGGGTATTTCGGCGCGGGCCTCGGCATCATGCTGATGGCGGTGCTGCGCGTCGCGGGGCTGGAGGCGCCGCGGCAGGCCAACGCCGTGAAGAACCTGCTGGCGAGCGTCGCCGTGGCGGGCGGCCTCGTCCTGCTGCTCGCGGCGGGGCTCGTGGCCTGGGGCGCGGCGGCGGCGATGCTGGCGGGCACGCTCGCCGGCGGCTGGATCGGCGGGCGGCTGGCGCGCGTGATGCCGGCCGCCCTGCTGCGCGCCCTGGTCATCGTGACCGGGGCGGCGATGACGGCGGTCCAGGCCTGGCGGCTATGGCTGTGAGGCCGGCACGGCGGAGATGACCACGACCGCGTCGGCATAGGGGTATTCGTCCGTCATGGTGAGGGCGATCTCGGCCCGCATGCCGGGGGGCGTCATCCGCGCGAGGCGCGCGGCGGCGCCGCCCGTCAGCCGGAGCGTCGGCTGGCCGGAGGGCAGGTTCACCACGCCGAGGTCCTTCATGAACACCCCGGCGCGGAAGCCGGTGCCGAGCGCCTTGCTCGCGGCTTCCTTGGCGGCGAAGCGCTTGGCGTAGGTGGCGCTGCGGATGCGTTCGGTCCGGCGCTCCGCCTTGGCGCGCTCCACCGCGGTGAAGACGCGTTCGAGGAAGCGCGCCCCGTGGCGCTCGATCACCGCCTCGATGCGGCGGATGTCCACCTTGTCATTGCCGATGCCGAGAATCATGCGGGTGTTGTAACGCCCCCGGCCCCACCCTGTCGCGCCCCCGTGGCGCGGGCCATCGCTCCGCCCCCTCGACAGGGTGCGCGCCCCGGCCATCGGCACCCCTTTCCGAAAGAAGGCCCCGTCTCGGGGCCCCCGTGTGTGGACGGCCCCTTGGGTTCAAGGGCTGTTGCTGGAGGTTTTAGCGTCAAGGGTCGAGAGCGGTCGTGT
>JAIEOO010000241.1 GCA_019750475.1 Acetobacteraceae bacterium
CGGCCGCCTCGGCCGCCCGGGCCGCGGCCTCGGCGCGCAGGCGCTCAAGCGCGGCGCGCCCGTGGCGGTGGAACAGGATCGGGGTGACGAACGTGTCCAGCAGCGTGGCGCTGACGAGGCCGCCGAGGATCGTGACGGCGACGGGGTGCAGGATCTCCTTGCCCGGCGCGTCGGCCCCGACCGCCAGCGGGATCAGCGCGAGCCCGGCCGAGAGGGCGGTCATCAGCACGGGCGTCAGCCGTTCCGCCGAGCCGCGCAGCACCAGCGCGAGCCCCCAGCGCTCGCCCTCGTGCAGGGCAAGGTTGAGGTAGTGGCTGACCTTGAGGATGCCGTTGCGGGTGGTGATGCCCGTCAGCGTCACGAAGCCCACGAGCGTCGCGACGGAAAGCGGCTGGCCGGAAAGCCACAGGGCGGCCACGGCGCCGATGAGGGCGAGCGGCACGTTCCCCATGATGATCGCGGCCAGCATCGCCGAGCGGTAGCGCGAGTAGAGCACCACGAAGATCAGCGAGAGCGAGATGGCCGCGAGGACGGCGATGGTGCGCATCGCCTCCTCCTGCGCCTGGAAGGTGCCCTCGAGGCTCGTGGTGTAGCCCGGGGGCATCGCCACCTGGCCCAGCTCGTGGCGGACCGCGGCCACCACGGCGGCCATGTCGGCGCCGGGGGCCGTGTTGGCCAGCACCACCATGCGCCGGCGCGCCCCCTCGCGCAGGATCTGGTTGGGCCCGTCGGCCTCCTCCACCCGCGCGAGCATGCCGAGCGGCACCCGCCCGCCCGGCGTCTCCACGAGTGTTTCGGCCAGGCGCGTGGTCGTGCGGTCGGCGTCGGCCAGCCGCAGGACCACGTCGAACCGCCGCGCCCCGTCCAGGATCTGGCTGACCACGGTACCGCCGGTGAGCGACTGCAGCGTCTCGGTCAGCATGGCGGCGGACACGCCGTAGAGCGCCGCGCGCTCGTGGTCCACGGAGATGCGGAGCTGGGGCACGCGCACCTGCCGCTCGAGCTGGAGGTCGGCAAGGCCCCCGACGTTCGCGGCCAGCCGCCCGCGCACCGTCTCGGCCAGCGTCCGGAGCGTGTCGAGGTCGTCGCCGAAGATCTTGAGCGCGATCTGCGCGCGCACGCCGGACAGCATGTGGTCGAGCCGGTGGGAGATGGGCTGGCCGAGGTTGACGGCGGCCGGCAGCGCCGAAAGGCGCGCCCGGATGTCGTCGAGGACCTCGCCGCGCGGCCGCCCCCCGCCCTCGCGGAGGTCGAGGTCCAGCTCCGACGTGTGAACGCCCTCCGCGTGCTCGTCGAGCTCGGCGCGGCCGGTCCGGCGCCCGACGCCCTTCACCTCCGGGACCTGCAGGACCAGCCGCTCCGCCACGCGGCCGAGGGCGTCGCTCTGCTCCAGCGAGATGCCCGGCTGGTAGGTCAGGCTGATCACCACGGTCCCCTCGTTGAAGGGCGGCAGGAAGGTGCGCGGCAGGAGGGGCACGCTCGCCGCCGCGACGGCGACGCCGCCGGCCGCGAGGCCGAGGACGAGGGGGCGGTGCGCGAAGGCCCAGCGCAGCGCCCGGTCGTTCCCGCGCTTGAGCGCGCGCACCAGCCATCCGTCGCCGTGCGCCATCCGCCGCATCCCGGGAAGGAGGTAGAAGGACAGGACGGGCGTCACCGTGATGGACACGAGGAGCGAGCACAGGATGGAGACGATGTAGGCCACGCCGAGCGGCGCGAAGAGCCGCCCCTCGATGCCCGACAGCGCGAACAGCGGCAGGAACACGAGCACGATGATGAGCGTGGCGTACACGATGCCCGAGCGCACCTCCGAGGAGGCCCGGACCACGACGGAGGCGACCGGCTCGGGATTGCCGCGCTCCCGGTTCTCGCGCAGGCGGCGGAAGATGTTCTCCACGTCCACCACCGCGTCGTCCACCAGCTCGCCCACGGCGATCGCGATCCCGCCGAGGGTCATGGTGTTGATGGACAGGCCGAAGGCCGCGAAGATGATCGCCGTCAGGAGGATGGAGAGCGGGATCGCGGTCAGCGAGATGAACGTGGTCCGCGTGTTCAGCAGGAAGGCGAACAGGACCAGGGCCACCACGACGAAGGCCTCCACCAGGACCTGCCGCAGGTTGGCGATGCTCCGCTCGATGAAGTCGGCCTGCCGGAACTTCACGCGGTCCGCCACCACGCCGCGCGGCATGCCCGCCTGGAGCTCCCGCAGCGCGGCCTCGACGGCGCGCGTGAGGCGGATGGTGTCGGCGCCCGGCTGCTTGCCGATGCCCAGGATCACCGCGGGCACCCCGTCGACGCCGGCGTCCCCCCGCTTGAACCGCGCGCCGTAGTCGACCTCGGCGACCTGGCGCAGCGCGATGGGCTGGCCCTCGCGGAAGCCGACCGTCGCGTTGCGCAGGTCATCGAGCGAGGTGGTGCGGCCGATGTTGCGGATGAGGAACTCCCGCCCCGCCTGGTCCACGTAGCCCCCGCCCGCGTTCGCCCCGAACTGGCGGAGCGCGGCCACCATCTGCTCGTGCGTGAGGTCGAGCGCGTGGAGCCGCTCCATGTCGGGCATGACGCGGAACTGCCGGACCTCGCCGCCGATGGGGATGACCTGGGAGATGCCGGGGATGGTCAGCAGGCGCGGGCGCATCACCCAGTCCGCCAGCTCGCGCAGCTGCATGGGCGAGACGCTGCCGTCGGGGGGCGCCGTCATCGCCACCAGCATGATCTCGCCCATCACCGACGACACCGGGGCCATCGCGGGCATGACGCGCGGCGGAAGCTGCGCCTGGATCTGCCCGAGCCGCTCGGACACCTGCTGACGCGCGCGCCAGATGTCGGCGCCCCAGTCGAACTCCACGAAGACGATCGAGAGCCCCACCGACGACACCGAGCGGACGCGCGTCACGCCGGGCAGCCCGTTGACCGCCGTCTCGATGGGGAAGGAGACCAGCTGCTCCACCTCCTCCGGCGCGAAGCCCTCGGCCTCCGTCATCAGCGTGACGGTGGGCTTGTTGAGGTCGGGGAACACGTCCACCGGCATCCGGGACAGGGTCCAGGCGCCGTAGAGCGAGACGAGCAGCGCCGCCACCAGGACGAAGAGCCGGTTGCGGAGGGAGAAGCCGACGAGGGCGTTGAACAGCATCGCGGCGGCCCCTCAGCGCACCTGGGCGATCAGGCCCGCGCCCTGCACCACCACGCGGCGGCCCGGGTCCAGCCCGGCCGTCACGACCACGCGCGCGCCGTCGAGCGGCTGCACGCGCACCTGCCGCGGCACGAAGCGCTCGGCCGAGGCGTGCTCGAACACGACGGGCGGCCCCTCCGCGGACCGCACCACGGCGTCGGACGGCAGCACCACGCCCTCCACGGGGCGGGCGGTGCGCAGCGTGACGATCACGGAGGCCCCGATCGGCGCGTCGGCCGGCGGCGCCGGCACGCGGAAGTTCACGGGCACGGCCTGCTGGCGGACCGTGAGGCCGCGCCCCGCGAACTCGAGCTCGACCACCCGTCCGTCGGCCAGCGTGGCCGTCGCCCCCGTGACGCGCTCGACGGCGGCCCGGTCGAAGGCGAGCGCCTCCACCCAGAGCCGCGACGGGTCCACGATGTCGAAGACGGTGACCGCGCTGTCCACCAGCTGGCCGACGGCCCCCCGGACCACGGACACGAACCCCGAGACGGGCGCGACCAGCGGCTCTCGCCCCGAGAGGGCGGGCTGGATGGCCGCCCGACGCTGGCGCGCCCCCGCGAGCTCGGCCTGCGCCTCGGAGATCTCCCGCTCGGAAACGCTGCCGCGGAGCGCGACCAGCCGGCGGACGCGCGCCTCCAGGATGGTGATCTGCGCGTCCAGCTCGGCCGCGTTCTGCACGAGGCCGCCGCGCTCGGCGGCGCTGTAGGTGGGCGTGACGTAGGCCAGCACCTGCCCGCGCTCCACGCGCTGGCCCAGGATCGGAAAGCCGCGCTCGCCCGGCTCCAGCCGCCCGGTCTGGCTCGGCTGGACCCGGCCGGAGGCGTTCGGGTCGGGCACGAGCGTGCCCACCATCCGCACCGCCGCCGAGGCGTCCCCGCGCGCCGCGACCTGGGTGCGGATCGCCATCAGCCGCTGGGACGCCTTGGGCACGAAGATGGCCCCGTCGTCGAGCCGGCGCGGCGCGTCGAACACGCCCGTGGAGCCCGGCGCGGCGTCGTGGCCGGGATGCGCCCGCGCCGCGGCGGGCAGAAGGGCCGCCGCGAGCAGAAGGGCCGCGGCGACGCGCCGTGGGGCAGGCTTGACGGCCGCTGCGGGAGCCGGATCCGCCGCCGGCGCTCGGCCTTCGGCCTCCCCGTCCTCCACCATCGGGGGGAGCGGACGCCGGACGGAGGCGCGGCCGAGGAGGACGCCGAGGACGAGCAGCGCGAGCCCGGCCGCGGCCTGCACGGCGCCGTTGCGGAGGAGGTCGAGCACGGCGCCGCCGGCCGCGTGCGCCGCGGGCGGCTGGGGGACCTCGAGCGTCGTGTCGAGGAGGTCCATCGCCCCGCCCGCCGAGACCGTGAACACGATGGCGCGCGCGCCCGGCTGCGCCAGCAGGGGATGGCGGGCGACGAAGAGGCCGATTCCCTGGCGCTCCGCCGCCACCTCCTGGCCGTCGACGGTCAGCGTCACGGCGCCGTCGACCGGGGCGTTGTCGGCCCAGCGGTCGAGGTAGACGGTCAGCGCGCCTCCCGGGCCGAGCACCGCGACGACCTCGAACGCGTCGCTGTGCGCCTCCGCGCGCGGCAGCGCCTGGGCGACCGGGGCCGCCTCGTCGCCGTGCCCGGGATGGGCCAGGGCGGGCGCCGCCACCGCCAGCGCGGCGAGAAGGGAAACGAGAAGGCGTCGCATCACTGAGGCTCCTGCCCAAGCACCTGGTTGATCTCGGAGGCGGCGCGGCCGGCCTCGGCGCGGGCGCGGCGGCGGGCGGCGTCGGCGTCGGCGAGCTGC
>JAIEOO010000250.1 GCA_019750475.1 Acetobacteraceae bacterium
GCGCGCGGCAACTCGCGGCCGTGCGCGGCTTCCTGCGCTACCTCGCGCGGCATCACGGCGTGACCACCACCTCCCTGGCCGGGCTGCGCGGCCCGAAGCGCGTGCCCCCCGTGCCGCGCGCCCTCTCGGCCGAGCACGCGGCCGCCGTCGGCGCCGAGGTGGGCCTCGTCCACGAGACGCCGGGCGCCGAGCGACCCGAATTCCAGTCGGCCCGCGACACCGCGCTGTTCACCCTGCTCTATGGCTGCGGGCTGCGCATCTCCGAGGCGCTGTCCCTGTCCGTCGCCGACGCCCCGCTGCCCGGCAGCGACGCGGCGCTGCGCATCCGCGGCAAGGGCGGGAAGGAGCGCGTGGTGCCCGTGCTGCCCGCCGTGCGCGAGGCGATGGCCGCCTACGCCCGATACCGCGCCGGCGCCGAGCCCAATGACCCGCTCTTTATCGGCGCGCGCGGCAAGCGCCTCGACCCCGCCATCGCGCAGAAGGCGCTGCGCGAGTATCGCCGCCTCGCCGGCCTGCCGGAGCACGCGACGCCGCACGCGCTGCGCCATTCCTTCGCCACGCATCTGCTGGCCGGCGGCGCCGACCTCCGCGCCATCCAGGAGCTGCTGGGCCATGCCAGCCTCTCCACCACGCAGCGCTACACCAGCGTGGACAGCGAGGCGCTGCTCCGCAGCTGGCGGATGGCTCATCCGAGAGCCGACTAGGATCCCCGCGACAGTTTTCCGCTGCACTTCGCTTCGCTGCGTTCCGCGGAAAACCGTCGCGGGGGCTCCGGACGGCACTCGCGCGGGCGGGGGAAGGTGGTCCAGGCCTTGCGGTGTCGCTGGGCTTGTCTTGGGAGGTGGCGCCGCCCTCGCGGCGGAGCCGCTTCGGGGCATCGGAGCGGGCCCTGGATGCGGGGCGCGCGGGGTGCCTGCGCGACCGAATGCTGGTGAGAGCCTGATCCTGGCGGGTGGCGCCGCCCTCGCGGCGGAGCCGCTTCGGGGCATCGGAGCGGGCCCTGGATGCCGGGCGCATGCGGTGCCGGCGCGACCGAATGCGGGGAGGAGCCTGCTTCTGGGCGGTGGCGCCGCCCTCGTGGCGGAGCCACTTCGGGGCACCGGGGCGGGCGCTGGATGCGGGGCGCGCCGGGTGCCTGCGCGACCGACTGCGGCGGCGGGGCTGGCTCTGGGGCGGCGCCGCGGCTTTGCCGCGGCGACACGGAGCAACCGCCGGCAACACGGCGGCAAACGGCCCCCCCAGAACCGCGAAGCGGTCTTGTGGGGAAGATTTAGCGGAACAGCGCCTGGATCGCGGCCGGGTCCACGGCTTCGAGCGTGCTGGGCGTCCAGCTCGGCTTGCCGTCCTTGTCCACCAGCACGCTGCGCACGCCCTCGCGGAAGTCGGGGTGGCCGAGGATCACGCCCTTGGTCAGGTGCAGCTCCTCCGCCAAGGCGCCCGGCAGGTCGAGCGTGGCGCCGCGCCGGAGCAGTTCGAGCGAGACGCAGAGCGAGGTCGGCGACATCCGCCGCAGGATCGCCACCTGCTCCCGCGCCCAATCCGTCCCTTCGGCTTCGAGAGCCGCGACGATGGCCAGCACCGTGGACTGCGCGAAGCAGCGGTTGATCGCGTCGAGATGCGGCGCGAAGGAGGCCGCGGGCGGCGCCTCGGCGAAGCGCTCCACCACCGCGGCATCGCCGCTGTCCACCAGGGCGGCGCGCAACGCCGGCAGCTTCGCCTTCGGCACGAAATGCGTCGCGAGGCCGGCATGCACGCTGTCCGCGCCCTTCAGCCGCGCGCCCGTGAGCGCGAGCCAGGTGCCCACCGCACCCGGCAGACGGGGCAGCACGTAGCTGGTGCCGACATCGGGGAAGAGCGCGATCGCCGTCTCCGGCATCGCCAGCAGCGCGTCCTCGGTCACGACGCGCGGGCCGTTGTGGACCGCGACGCCGATGCCGCCGCCCATGCAGACGCCGTCGATGAGGGACACCCAGGGCTTCGGGAAATCGGCGATGCCCTGGTTCACCGCGTATTCCTCGGTGAAGAAGGCGGCCACGCCCGCCGCGTTGCCGTCGATCGCGTCCTGCCGGACCTGCCGCACGTCGCCGCCGGCGCAGAAGGCGCGGCCGCCCGCCCCTTCCAGCACCACCAGCTTCACCGCCCCGTCATCCTTCCACTGCGCGATGGCGGCCGCGAAGTCGCGGATCATCTGCAGGTTCAGCGCGTTCAGCGCCTTGGGGCGATTCATCAGGATGGTGCCGGCCTGGCCCTCACGGTTCAGGATCAGGCTCTGCTCGGACATGCGCGCTTCCTCGGTTTTCTCGTCCTGGCGGTAACGTGGCCCCAGCGACGTGACAAGCGGACGGGCCAAGGCGCCACGCGCCAATCCAAGCTTGACAATGAGAACAAAACAGGAATAACCGTCCTCCGGCCGCCGAGGAATGGTGCCTCTCGCGACGCTGGAAGCGATGGCTGTTCGCGATCACGGCGCTGGGGATCGGCGTGCTTTACGCCCGTCCTTTCTACGACATCATGGTTTTCATCCTCGTCGATGATCTCGCCCACAAGGGCGCGGCGGTCATGCAGTTCCGCTCCGACCTCGAAGAGGAGGTGCGGATCGTCGGCTCGCGCCTCGGCGATGCGGTGCGGTTGGACCCGGAGACATCCGGCGAGGGTCCCACCATCCCCAGCCCGACGCAGCGCGGCCGGCTCGTGGGCGCGATGCTCTCCGCACCTGCCGGCCGTCAGCCAGTCGAGGTGCGGTATCGCCTCGGCGCGGGCGCGGAGATCCACGCGCTGCGCTTCGACGTGGATCTCGTCGCGCAGGGCCAATGCAGCGTGTTCGTGCGGTTCACGGAGGCGGGCCCCACGTTCAGCGAGTGCCGCAACCATCGGCCTGGCTCGCACGGGGGGACTTGGCCGCATTGAGGCCAAGCCACCGGCTTGAGCCGCGTCACCGTGCGCCGACATGCGAGAAGAACGATCCTGGCCTACCCAATGGCCGCCGATCGGCGAGGCGGGTCATTCCGAGACCTACTGACGCCGCATGAGGAAGAGCCGGCCGGGAGGCGGCCCCGTCCAGGTGCGCCCGCATGTCAGGGACGGCCACCGCGTCTCGGGCCATGCCCGCTCCAGCCCGGCGCCCTGACGGGGCGGCTCGCCGCGCCAAAGCGCGAGGCGGAGCCGCGACGTGGCGGCGCCCCCGGGATGTGGCAAGCTGGCCTCCAAAGCCCGGAGGAAACCCTGATGCACCGCCGCGCCCTGCTCGCCGCGCCCCTGCTTGCGCCCGGCCTCGCCGCCGCCCAAGCGGCCTGGACGCCCGACCGTCCCATCCGCCTGCTCGTCCCCTTCGCCGCCGGCGGCCCGACCGACGTGGTGGCGCGGCTGATGGCGGACGCGCTCGCCGCGCGCTTCCCGCAGCGCGTCGTGGTCGAGAACCGGGCCGGCGGCGGCACCATCCCCGCCGCCGAGGCCGTGGCCCGGGCGCCGAAGGACGGCACGACGCTGCTTTTCACCACCGTCACCCACGCCGTGCTGCGGGCACTGCATGGCCGCGCCCTGCCCTTCGATCCACTGGTCGATTTCGCGCCGGTCGCCCTCGTCGGGGTGGTGCCCATGGTGATCCTGGTGCGCCCCGACGCGCCGGTCCGCGACGTGCCGGAGCTGCTGGCCCTGCTGCGGCGGGAGCCGGGGCGGCACTCCTATGGCAGCTCCGGCGCCGGCGGCTCTTCCCATCTGGGGGTCGAGTTGCTGAAGGCGATGACGGGCACGGACATCTCTCACATCCCCTATCGCGGCACGGCGCCCGCCGTGGCGGACCTGCTGGGCGGGCGGGTGCTGCTGGTGATGGACAGCGTCGCCACCGGCGCGGCGCAGGTCCGGCAGGGCGCGCTGCGCGGCCTCGCCACCACGGCGGAGCGTCCCTCGGCCGCGCTGCCGGACCTACCGACCGTGGCCGCGGCCGTGCCGGGCTTCGCCGCGACCACCTGGAACGCCGTCCTCGCCCCCGCCGGCACGCCGGACGGCGCCGTCGCGGCCGTCTCCGCCGCCCTTGCCGAAGCGGCGAGGCGGCCCGACATCGCCGCCAGGCTGCTCGAGCTGGGGGTGGAGGTGCCGGCGGACATGTCCCCGCCCGCGACCGCCGCCTTCATCCGCGCCGAGGCCGCCAAATGGGAAGATCTGGTGGCGCGGGCGAATATCCGCGCCGACTGAGGAAGGGAGATCCGCCGATGCACATCCTCCACCGCCGCGCGCTCATGCTCGGGCTCGCGGCGCTGCCCGCGGCCGCGGCGTTCCGCTCCGCCACCGCGCAGCAGCCGGCGCCCGCCCCTCAGGCCCCGGCGACCGGCCCGCACAGCCTGCCCCAGCTGCCCTACGGCTTCGACGCCAACGAGGCCGCGATCGACGCCCGCACGATGGAGCTGCATTGGCGCTTCCACCACGGCGCGCAGGTGCAGAACCTGAACAACGCGCTGCGCGGCCAGGACGAGCTCGCGCGGCTGCCGCTCGACGAGCTGCTGGGCGCCCTGTCCCGCGCGCCGGACAACCTCCGCTCCGCGATCCGCAACAACGCCGGCGGCCACGCCAACCACACCATGTTCTGGGAGATCATGGGCGGCCGCGGCGGCGAGCCGACGGGCCCGCTGCTCGAGGCCATCAACCGGGACCTCGGCGGCTTGGGCGATTTCCGCAACCGCTTCAACCAGGCCAGCATGGGCGTGTTCGGCAGCGGCTGGGCCTTCGTGACCGTGACGCGCGAAGGGACCCTTGCGATCACCACGCGCCCCAACCAGGACAGCCCGCTGATGGACGGGCAGCGCGTGCTGCTCGGCAACGACGTGTGGGAGCACGCCTACTACCTGCGGTACCAGAACCGCCGCGCCGAGTATGTCGGCAACTGGTGGAACGTGCTGGACTGGCAGAAGATCGCCGCCCGCTATGAGGCGGCGCGGGCGGGCACGCTGCGCGTCTGACGGCCCGTGCGCGGGCGGGCCGG
>JAIEOO010000265.1 GCA_019750475.1 Acetobacteraceae bacterium
GCGACCGGGTCGAGGGCGCGCGCCCGCCGCACTGCCGCGCGCGGGCACCCGCGCGACAGACGGGCTGAGCCGATGCCGGAGCCGGACGGCGCGGTTCTCGTCGCCTTCGCCGTCACCCTCGCGGCGGGGCTCGCCACCGTGCTCGGCGCGGCGCTCGCGGTGCCGGCGGGCCAGGCCGACCCGCGCCTTCTGCCGCGCGCCCTCGCCTTCGCGGGGGGTGCGATGGTGTACGTCTCGCTCGTCGAGATCATGCCCAAGGGCCTCGTCGCGCTGGAGGGCGAGTTCGGGCCGCGCGGCGGCTACGCGCTCGCCACGCTGTGCTTCTTCGCGGGCGTCGGGCTGCTGGTGCTGCTCGACCGGGCCGTGCCCAACCCGCACCCCGATACGCACCCCTGCGGGGAGGCCGAGCGCCGGCGGGTGGCGCGGCTCGGCCTGCTGACGGCGGCGGCCGTGACGGCCCACAACCTGCCCGAGGGCCTGGCCACCTTCGTCGCCACGCTCGACAGCCCGGCGGTCGGCGTATCGCTCGCGATCGCCATCGCGCTGCACAACATCCCCGAGGGCATCTCCATCGCCGTGCCGGTGCTGCACGCCACGGGCAGCCGCGCCAAGGCGGTGGGGGCGGCGCTGGTGTCGGGCCTCGCCGAGCCGCTCGGCGCGCTGCTCGGCTGGCTCGCCTTCGGCGCGTCGCCCTCCCCGCTGGTGTTGGGGGCGGTGTTCGGCCTGATCGCGGGCGCGATGGTGTTCCTGGCGCTGGACGAGCTGCTGCCGGCGGCGCAGCGCCACGCGCGCGGCCACGACACCGCCTACGCCATGGTGGCGGGCATGGCCGCGCTCGCCCTGTCGCTGGTGCTGTTCCGGTAGGGGTGCGGGCGGGGCGCCGGAAGCCAAGCAGGCCGTCCCCCGACTGCGCGGAGGAGGCCTCCGACGACGGCGGCGAACCGGCCGCCGCGCACCCGGGCGACAGGCGCCGTCACCGCCGAGCCCGCGGCGCCGCCGCTCGGCCGTGGAGGTTGGGTGGTGGCGCGCCCAAGGGGTTGGGCGGCGTGCGAGGTGTCGCCTCCGTCGCCCTCCTTTCCCGAGGCCACCGTCGCCGGGACTCGGTCCGCCGAACCGCCTACCCGACCCTCGCCGACCGCAGCCGCAGGGCATTACCAACGACGCTGACCGAGGACAGCGCCATGGCACCCGCGGCGATGACCGGAGAGAGCAGGATGCCAAAGACCGGGTACAGCACGCCCGCCGCGACCGGCACCCCGGCGGCGTTGTAGGCGAAGGCGAGGAACAGGTTCTCCCGGATGTTGCGCATCACTGCGCGCGACAGGCGCCGGGCGCGGAGGATGCCCGTGAGGTCGCCGCCGAGCAGCGTCACGCCCGCGCTCTCGATGGCCACGTCGGTCCCCGTGCCCATGGCGATGCCGACCTCGGCCGCGGCCAGGGCCGGCGCGTCGTTCACCCCGTCGCCCGCCATCGCGACGCGTCGTCCTTCGGCTTTCAGCCGCTCGACGATGCGCTGCTTGTCCTCCGGCAGCACCTCCGCCTCGACCTCCTCGATGCCGAGCCGCCGCGCCACCGCCTCCGCCGTGGTCCGGTTGTCGCCCGTCAGCATGACGACGCGGACACCCTCGGCCCGCAGCCCGGCGAGCGCGGCGGGCGTCGTCTCCTTCACGGGGTCGGCGACCGCGACGATCCCGGCCGGGCGGCCGTCGGCCGCGACGAAGAACACCGTCGCGCCGTCGGCCCGGAGCCGCTCGGCCTCGGCGGCGAGCTGCCCGGGGTCCACGCCGAGCTCCGCCATCAGCCGCGCGTTGCCCACCGCGGCGCGCCTTCCCTCGACGGTGCCGGTCACGCCCCGGCCGGTGGGCGCGTCGAAGCCCTCCACCGGCGGGACGGCGAGGCCGCGCGACGCCGCGGCCCGCACCACCGCCTCGGCCAGGGGGTGCTGGCTCGGGCGCTCCAGGGCGGCGGCGAGGCGGAGCAACTCGGCTTCGCCGATGCCCGCCGCCGGAACCAGCGCGACCACCTCCGGCCGCCCCTGCGTGAGGGTGCCCGTCTTGTCCACGACCAGGGTGTCGATGCGCTCCAGGCGTTCCAGCGCCTCGGCGTTCTTGATCAGCACGCCGGCCTGCGCGCCCCGCCCCACGCCCACCATGATCGACATTGGTGTCGCCAGCCCGAGGGCGCAGGGGCACGCGATGATCAGCACCGTCACCGCCGCCACGATCGCGTAGGCGGCGCGCGGCTCAGGCCCCCAGGCGAGCCACGCGGCGGCGGCGAGCGCCGCCACCGCGACCACGGCCGGGACGAACCACGCCGACACCTCGTCGGCGAGGCGCTGGATCGGCGCGCGGGAGCGCTGGGCGCCCGCGACCATGCGCACGATCTGGGCCAGCACCGTGTCCTGCCCGACGCGGTCGGCCCGCATAACGAAGGCGCCCTGGCCGTTCAGCGTGCCGCCGGTGACGCGGCTGCCCGGCCCCTTCGTGACCGGCACCGGCTCGCCCGTGACCATGCTCTCGTCCACGTTGGAGGCGCCCTCCAGCACCTCGCCGTCGAGCGGCACCTTGTCGCCGGGCCGCACCCGCAGCCGGTCGCCGACGTGGACATGGGCCAGCGGCACCTCGGTCTCATTGCCGTCCGGCCCGATGCTCCGCGCGGTGGGCGGGGCGAGGTCGAGGAGCGCGCGGATCGCGCCGCCCGTCCGCTCGCGCGCCCGCAGCTCCAGCACCTGGCCGAGCAGCACGAGCACGACGATCACGGCGGCGGCCTCGAAGTAGACCGCGACCGAGCCGTCCGGCGCGCGGAAGGCGGCGGGGAAGGCGCCCGGCGCGGCGGTGGCCACCACGCTGAACAGCCAGGCGACGCCGGTGCCGAGCGCGATGAGGGTGAACATGTTGAGCGACCGGTTCCGCACGCTCGCCCAGCCGCGCTCGAAGAACGGCCAGCCGGCCCAGAGCACGACGGGCGTCGCCAGCACCAGCTGGATCCAGTTGCCCACCCTCGGCCCGCCGACGAGGTGCATGGCCCCTGTCAGGTGCCCGCCCATCTCCAGCAGGAAGACGGGCACGGTGAGCGCGAGGCCGATCCAGAAGCGTCGGGTGAAGTCGGCGAGCTCCGGGTTCGGCGCGGCCTCCGCCGTCGGCGTCTCCGGCTCCAGCGCCATGCCGCAGATGGGGCAGCTCCCCGGCCCGGGCTGCCGGATCTGCGGGTGCATGGGGCAGGTCCACACGGCACCCGGCGCCACCGCCTCGGCGCGGAGCGGCGCCGTGGCCTTCGGCCGGAGATATTTCGCGGGATCGGCGACGAACTTTCCGCGGCAGCCGGCCGAGCAGAAGTGGAAGGTCGTGCCGCCGTGCTCGGCGTGGTGCGGCGTCGCCGCCGGATCCACGGACATGCCGCAGACCGAATCCTTCGCGGCTGCGGCGCCTCCGGTACGCGCATCTCGTCGGTGTTGGTCGTGGTCCATTCCTGCCGCCTCTCCTCGTCGCGCGCCGTCTGCAGGTTCGCACGCTCGCAGGCCCGCCAGGACCTGGTGGTTCGCCGTGACACAATATGTCGTAAACGCCGGATGCCGGCCGCGGGGCGCTCAACCTCCAAAAAAGCCAAGTCTTGCAATAACTTTTCGGTCGGCGAGGGAAGGCCCAACCTATCCGCCGCTCTCGTGGCCCACTTGCGGCCCGCAAGCGCCCCAGCCACGTGGGCGGCATGGGCAGCGCCACAGAAACGGGCCGGGCAGGACAGGCTGAAGGCGGGGCGGCAGTCCCCGCCTCGGCCATCCGAATGCTTGCCCGTCTCCGGCGCGGTCTCGTGGCGTTGTTCGCCGCGTGGCTCGTTCTGATGCCCGTGCATGCCGTCCCTGCCGCCGATGTCTGTGGCTCCTCGGGCCGCGCGGCCGAGAGCCACGGGCCGGCGGGCACGCCGGGACATGATCCGATGCCGGCCGGCGCGGCGGCCGGCTGCACGTCCGGTTTGTGCGGGGCTGCGTTCGCGGCCGCCGTCGCCGCGGCGGTGCATCCGCTGGACGAGGCCGCCGGCCTGGGCGGCTCCGCGTCCGGGCCGGCGCCCCCCGGGCGGATGGTGGCGCCCGATCCCCGGCCGCCGCGCGTCGCGGCCTGACCCCACGACCGACCCCATCCCATAGGGCTCCGCCAGGGGCCTTCCCACCGCCTGCCGCCTCGGCCGGCGGGACAAGAGGATCGAGACCCATGACCACCCAGAACAGCCGCAGGGGCCTCCGCGCCGCTTTGCTCGGCGCCATCGCGGCCGCGGCGATCGCGTTGCCCTCCCACGCGCTCGTGATCGAGCAGTGGAACCCCGAAATCGGCCCCGTGCTGTCCACCCAGTTCGTCCGCCTCGATGCGGCGGCGCAGCAGGTGGACCGCGACTACGTGGCCGGCATGCGGCCGCACCACGCCGGCGCCTTGACCATGAGCCGCGACTACCTCGCGAACCCGGGGCGCAGCAGCCCGCTCCTGCAGCAGCTGTCGCGCGCCATCGCCGCCAACCAGGTGTTCGAGATCGCCGTGCTCGACGAGGTCCGCCGCAACCTCGACCAGCCGCCGGTCCGGTTCTTCGGCGTCGCCATGCAGCCCGTGGCGACGGAGAACATGGGCGGGGAGCGGCGCTTCTTCAAAACGCCCATCCCCTCGCCGCTGAGCTGGTCCCTCGGCCCGGTGAGCGTGGAGGACGTCCGCTTCGCGAAGGCGATGATCATCCACCACGAGGGCGCCGTGCAGATGGCGCGGGAGTACCACGCGAACCCCAGCGCGCGGAACCCGTTCCTGCACCGCATGAACACCGACGTGATCACCGACCAGACCCAGGAGATCGCGCTCTTGCGCATGGTGGTCGCGGCCTTCCCGGGCGACGCGAGCCGGATCGAGGTGGATCCCTCCATGGTGCACGGCATGGAGGGGATGAACCACGGGGCGGCCGGGGCCGGGCATGCGGGCCACGGGCCGCGCGCGGTCGGGCAGGGCGGCCACGACGCGGCGCATGGGGGCAGCCATGCCGGGCAGG
>JAIEOO010000133.1 GCA_019750475.1 Acetobacteraceae bacterium
ATCAGCAGGCGATCGGCCGGCAAGGCGGACGCGTCCAGCTAGGCGAGCGCGGCGGCGGGCCCGCGCCAGGCGAAGCGCCACCCAGCCGCGCGCCAGGCAGCGACGCGAAGCGCCAGCCCGGCATCGCCCAGCCCGGCATCGCCCAGGGCGGCGAGCGGCAGCACGGCCATCGGAGCGGCCGCGCCGCAGTCCCGCGGACGACCCCGGAAGCGGGCCACCGGCATGTCGAGCAGGAGCGGCAGACCCGCGGCGAGCCGCAGGCGTCCCGTCGCCAGCTCACCCAGCAGCCGCTCGCTGCCCGCCTCGCGCTCGGCCAGAGCGCCGTCGGGATCGCGCCCGGCCGACAGCGTCACCGCGAGGTACTGGGCGACCGGCTCCGCGCCCCGGAAGAAGGTGACGTGACGCCAGGGGGTGCCGTTGGACGCCCCGTCTGGCGCCCCGCCTGGCGCTCCCTCTGGCGCTCCCTCTGGCGCTCCGTCGGGCTCCCGGTGTCGCGGCCGGACATCCGGCCGGGCTTCGTGGGGGGGCGATGGCCGCGCCGGCGGCTCGCCCTCGCCGACCGAGAAGGTCGCCATGTCGCGCAGGGCGGCGGCGGTGCGCGCCACGGCCGGATGGCCGGCCGGCGCGGCCAGACCGAGTCGGTCGGGTTCCTCCAGGAGCCGCCCGCCGGTCCGCACGGCCGCTTCGTCGAACAGGGAGCGCACCAGCGGGCGGAGCCGACGCGGGATGCCGGAGGCCCAGAGGGCCAGCGCTTCGGGCCGGTCGGCCGGGTGCATGACGCGGCCTCGATAAACCGTCGGGCTGAACGAAAGTTTAACCGTCATGCATCAATGACAGGGATGAGACTGTTGCCGCCGCATACCCCCCTGCGCTACCGCTCCTTCATGGCCGCGGCCGCCGTTTCCCCTTCTCTCGCCCTGGCTTCGGCCGGGGCCGACCTGTCCCAGGCGGTGGCTCTCCTGTCCCGGGGTACCGTGCTGGTCGTCGGCGACGCCATGGTGGACCGCTACATCTACGGCCACGTCTCCCGCGTCAGCCCGGAAGCGCCCGTCCCGGTCCTCACCGTCGAGCGCGAGGTCGCGCTGCCCGGCGGCGCCGGCAACGTCGTGCGCAACCTCACGGCGCTCGGCGCCGCCGTCGCCTTCGTCTCGGTCGTGGGCGACGATGCCGCGGGGTCGGACCTCACCGGGCTCATCGGCGGCCAGCCCCGCGTCGAGCCCTGGCTGCTCGTCCAGGGCGGCCGCGCCACCACCACCAAGACGCGCTTCGTCGCGGCCGGGCAGCACCTGCTCCGCGCCGACCACGAGCAATCCCAGCCGATCCACCCGCGCCTCGCCGACCGGCTGGTCAAGATCGCGACCGACGCGGTCGCCGCGACCGCCACGGTCGTTCTGTCGGACTACGGCAAGGGCGTGCTGAGCGGGGAGGTTGCGCAGCGCCTCATCCTCGCGGCGCACGCGGCCGGGCGGCGCGTCGTCGTGGACCCCAAGGGCGGCGACCATGCCCGCTTCGCCGGGGCCGACCTGATCATCCCGGAATGCGACGAGCTGCGCCACGCGACCGGCCTGCCCTGCACCGACGCCGCGACCGTCGCTGCGGCCGCGACGATGCTGCGCCGGACCCACCGCTTCGGTGCCGTCCTCGTGCCCCGCGGGCCGGAAGGGCTGACGCTGATCCAGGATGACGGCGCGGGCGGGGAGGCGGTGACGCATCTCCGCGCCGAGGCGTCAGACGTGCACGACCCCGCCGGCTCCGGCGATGCGGTTGTCGCGGTCGTCGCCGCCGGGCTGGCGGCGGGCCTGCCGCTCGCCTCGGTCAGCCGCCTCGCCGCCCTCGCGCTCGGCATCGTCAGCCGCAAATCCGGCATCGCGCTCGTCCGGGCCGAGGAGCTGACCGAGGCGCTGGCGCCCGGGCGCGGCCTGGCCCGCAAGCTCGCCTCGCTCCCGCTCGCGCATGAGGTGATGGAGCGCTGGCGCCACCGCGGCTGGCGCGTGGGCTTCCTCAACATCACCGGCGGCGACTGCCCCGCCAGCCTGACCGAGCAGGCGCGCCAATGGTGCGACCGCCTCGTCGTCGCGGTGCCCGAAGGCAGCGGCCTCGAGGCCGTCCTGTCGGAGCGGCCGGAGGTGGACATGATCGCGCTCACCAACGGCATCGGCGCGGAGGATCTGATCCGCCGCCTGCGGCCCGACGTGCTGGTGGGCGACGTGCTCGACACGGTCCTGGCCGAGCTGCTCAGCGAATGGGGCGGGGAGATGCGCTGCGCGGCGTGACCCGCGCCGCGTCCCAGCGCGCGGCCAGCGCGCCCAGCACCGTGCACCCCGCCAGCACCAGCGCGGCGTCGAGCAGCAGCGAACAGCCCACCCCGCGCAGGATCAGCGACGCCCCGTAGGAGAGGAACAGTCCGACGGCGAAGACGTTCAGGCTGTGCCGCCCGATCGCGGCGAGCCAGCGCGCCGGCGCCGAACCGAGCCAGGCGGCGTCGCTCGGCAGCAGCCGCGCCACCAGCCAAGCGAGAGCCAGCGCGTGCAGCAGCCGCGCCGGCGCCAGATGGGCCTTCACCATCAGGGCGTCGAGGTCGGGCACGGACCCCGGCAGGAACCCGTGCTGCCACAGCCGCACGAGCAGGCCGAGGCCGAGGATCACGGCGGCGCCGGCGGTCATCGCGCGGCTGTCCGGCAGGGCCCGCCCCTCCAGCAGCGCCCGCCGGCCGAGGAAGGCGCCCAGCAGGAACAGCAGTTGCCAGGCGAGCGGGTCGAAGGCGAACTCGCCCGCCACGGCCGGCGTCATCCAGCCCGTCACCTGGACCGCGAGGTACAGCAGGACGGGCAGCAGCATGACGCGCGCCCCCAGCGCGTCGAGCCCGCCCATCAGCGCCGGCAGCAGGACCATGCCGAAGAGGAAGCTCGGCAGGATGCCCATGAACTCCGGCTGGTGCAGCCCGAACGCCGCCGGCAAGGCGAGCCACGGCTCGGCGAAGAGATCGCTCCAGAACAGCCGCGTCGCCTCGCCCGGGAACACGAAGCGATCGACCAGCAGGACCATCGCCCCGAAGGCGGCGAGCACCGTGAGGTGGGTCAGCCACAGCCGCCGCGTGCGCTGCGCCAGGTCCCGCAACGCCGCCCGGGCCCCGTCCCTCGCCTGCTTGAGCGCGAAGACCGAGCCCAGGCCGAAGCCCGACAGGAAGAGGAACTGCTCCGAGCTGTCGGACAACCCCCAGGCGGCATGGATGAACCAGCCGAAGGAGGTGCCGGCGACGTGGCTGACGAAGATCGAGAGCTGCATCCAGCCCCGCAGCACGTCGAGGCGTCGGTCTCGCGGCGGCGGGGCGGGCGGCATCAGGCCATCCCGCGCCGGGGCCAGGCCTCGCGGAGGCGCGCCTCCAGCTCGTCCCGGTGCAGCCAGACCAGCAGCCCGGACGCCAGGAAGGTGAAGCAGGCTTCCTTGAACAGCGTCCCGCCATCGCCGTACGGATCGATGCCAATGGGGCCGACGGTGTGGAAGACGATCGCGCCGCCCATGGTGCCCAAGGCCAGGAGCGCGCCGTGGAGCCGCACGCCCGGCAGCAGCACCAGCACGGAGGCGACGATCTCCAGGATGGCGACGCCGAGGCGCAGCGGCTTCTCATGCGCGGGAATGCCGAACCAGTCCGCCAGCGGCTGGAAGACGCCGTCGATCGAGCCTTCGTTCCCGGTGAGCTTGTACTGCTCGTAGTAGAGAAGCTCCCACGCGATCCAGGCGGCGGCGGCCCAGGCCAGGAGGCGCAGGCCGCGGCTGGCGCGCAGGTGCCCGGCGGTGGGGCCGGGCCGGAGGAGGCGGGTCATCGGGGAACTCCCGGTCGAGGAGGGTTCGGGAGGCGCGCCCCCCGCCACCGGGCGGGGGGCCGCCGCCGGCCTCAGTTCCGGTGCTCGGTCGAGAAGCTGCCGCCATCGGTCGGCGTCACGCGCAGCGTGCCGGGGGCAGCGAAGTTCTGCGCCTGGGGCTGGGCCTGGTCGTACACGACCACCGGGCGCTCCATGCCGGCGATGACCTCGATGCGGGCGCCGCGGCCGGCCTCCATCGTGTTGGCCGGGGCCGAGGCGGCCGGGCGCAGCGTCTCGGCGGTGTTGTCGCGGGCGTCGTTGCCCTCGGCGCGGGCCACGCCGAGCGTGGCGGAGAGGGCGATGGCGGCGAGCAGGACGGTCTTGCGGAACATGGCGGGGTCTCCTTCGTCTCGGGCGGCGCGGGCTGCGCCGTCCGTGGCCCTGTCTTGCGCCCGCCGCCCCGCCGCGGGCCAATGCCGAAGGGTTATCGAATCGATGCCGGAGCGGCGCTGGACCACCCCGCCGCCCGTGGCGCATGAGCGGCGGGATCATGGAGCAGCCGGCATGAACCTCGAGGAGCGCCTGGCGGGGGAGCGCGCGAAGCGCGCGGACCATCTTCCGCTGCGCGCGGCGATCCGCGACATGCTCGACATGATCGCGACGACCGGCGCGCTCGACCATGCGCTGATGCCGGGCGATCCCTTTCCCGACTTCCTGCTGCCCGATGCGGAGGGCCGCCTCGTCGCCCGCGACGCGCTGCTCGCCTCCGGTCCGCTCGTGGTTGCCTTCTTCCGGGGCGGCTGGTGCCCCTACTGCGCCGTGACGCTCGACGCGCTGCAACAGGCGCTGCCTGCCTTCCGCGCGATCGGCGCGACGGTCGCCGCCGCGACGCCGGAGACGGGCGGCCTCGCCCTCGACCTCAAGCGCCAGCGCGCGCCGGAGATCCTGATGCTGGCGGATGTGGACAGCGGCCTCGCGGCCTCCTGCGGGGTGCTGTTCCGCATCCCCGACAGCTACCGGCTGCTGCTCTCCGGCTACGGCGTGGACCTGGCGCAGCGCCAGGGCAACGGCGCCTGGGTGCTGCCGGTGCCCGCGACCTTCGTCGTCGGCCAGGACGGGCGCGTCGTCTGGCGCCATCTCGACCCGGACTTCACCCGCCGCGCCGAGCCGGCCGAGATCCTGGCCGCGGTGGGGTGCGCGGCGCGGGGCTGAGCGGAC
>JAIEOO010000184.1 GCA_019750475.1 Acetobacteraceae bacterium
CCGGGGGCTCCTCCGAGCGGGGTCGGCGGGGCCCGCGCGCCCGCGGGGGGGGGGGGGGCGCCGCCGCGGGCCGTCCCGGCCGGGTCCCGGGCGGGCCGCCGATGCCCCCCGGCTGCCGTGTGGCGGCGGCCGGATCGCCGCCGGTGGTCCGGGCGGCGCCGCCGTCCGTCGGGCCGAGGCGACGGGCGCAGGACCTTGAGCCCGGCGCCTTGACCCTCCTTGCCAGGGCTGCAACAAGCCGACGCCCGCGTCCGGCGGGCCAGACCTGACCGGGGTTGATCCGGTTCCACCCCAGCGACAAGAGGCCGAACCACGCCATGCGCGACAAGGGCGAGTACCTGTTTACCTCGGAATCCGTGTCCGAGGGTCACCCCGACAAGGTCGCGGATCGCATCAGCGATACCGTCCTCGACACCTTCCTGGCCGAAGATCCCTACGCGCGCGTCGCGTGCGAGACGCTGGTCACCACGAACCGCATCGTGATCGCCGGCGAGACGCGCGGCCCCGGCTCCATCACGCCGGAACTGCTGATGCACAAGGCCCGTATGGCCGTGCACGACATCGGCTACGAGCAGGACGGCTTCCACTGGCAGAACGCCAGCGTCGAGTGCCATCTGCACGCCCAGTCCGCGCACATCGCGCAGGGCGTGGACGCCTCTGGCAACAAGGACGAGGGCGCCGGCGACCAGGGCATCATGTTCGGCTACGCCTGCACCGAGACGCCGGACCTCATGCCCGCGCCGCTCTACTACGCGCACCTGATCCTGCGCCGCGTCAGCGAGATGCGCCGCAACGGCGACGTCGCGGTGAAGGGCCTGCTGCCCGACGCGAAGTCCCAGGTGACGCTGCGCTACGTGGACGGCAAGCCGGTCGGCGCGACCTCGGTCGTCGTCTCGACGCAGCATGTCGAGGGGCTGGAGCAGGCGCAGATCAAGGCGATGCTCAAGCCGATCATCGAGACCTCGCTGCCCAAGGGCTGGATGTGCCCGGACAACGAGCTCTACATCAACCCGACCGGCACCTTCGTGATCGGCGGGCCGGACGGCGACTGCGGCCTGACGGGCCGCAAGATCATCGTGGACACCTATGGCGGCGCGGCGCCGCACGGCGGCGGCGCCTTCTCCGGCAAGGACCCCACCAAGGTGGACCGCTCCGCCGCCTACGCCGCGCGCTACGTGGCGAAGAACGTCGTCGCCGCCGGCCTCGCGGAGAAGTGCACCATCCAGGTGTCCTACGCGATCGGCGTCTCCAAGCCGCTGTCGGTCTATTTCGACCTGCACGGCACGGGGAAGGACGTGGATGAGGCGAAGCTCGCGAAGGTCATCGACGGCCTCGTGAACCTCTCGCCGCGCGGCATCCGCGAGCACCTGCACCTGAACCGGCCGATCTACGTGCCGACGTCCTCCTACGGCCATTTCGGCCGCACGCCGGACGCCGAGAAGGGCACCTTCACCTGGGAGAAGACCGACCTGGTGGACGAGCTGAAGCGCGCCTTCGGCCGCTGAAGCGAAGCGACACGCTTGCCTGGGGTGGCGCCGGCGACGGCGCCACCCTTTTTTGTTGAGCATCCGGACGCCATGACCGCCGACCGCCAACTCCCCGAAGCCATCCCCGACCGTCTCTACGGCCGCCGCCGCGGCCACCCGCTGCGGGAACGGCAGCAGCGCCTGCTCGACGTCACGCTGCCGCGCCTCGCCGCCACGCCGGACCAGGTGGCCGCCCTGCCGCGGCCGCTCTGGATCGAGGCCGGGTTCGGCGGCGGGGAGCACGTGCTCGCGCAGATCGCGGCGAACCCGCACGTGTCCTACGTGGCGTCCGAGGTGTTCGAGAACGGGCTCTGCTCCCTCCTGTCGCGCCTCGTGCCCGAGGGCGGGGAGGGGACGGCGCCGCTGCCGCCGAACCTGCGGCTCTGGGCCGCCGATGCGCGGCACCTGCTGGCCGCGCTGCCACGCGGTTCGGTGGACCGGCTGTTCCTGATGTTTCCGGACCCCTGGCCGAAGTCGCGCCACGCCAAGCGCCGCTTCGTCCATCCGGCGCTGCTGCCCGTGGTCGCGAACGCCCTCCCCGCCGGGGCGGAATGGCGCATCGCCTCCGACGACCCGACCTATCAGGCCTGGGTGGAGGAGGTGCTGGAGCCCTCGCCGCTGTTCGACGGCGTCCAGCGCGCGCGCTCCCGCCCGGCCGACTGGCCCGGCACGCGCTACGAGGCCAAGGCGCTCGCCGCCGGCCGGACGCCGATCTACTGGATCTGGCGCCGCACCGAGAGCGCCAGCACGACCTGATCGCCGACCAGCGGCGCGTCGGCCTCCATCCCGAAGGCGGCGCGGCTGATCTCCGTCCGGGCGTCGAGCGCCACGCCGCCCGCCGCCGCCCGCACCAGCGCCGTGCCCGTCACCGGCAGGACACGGCCGCGCAGCGTGAGCGTCCCGGGAACGGGCACGGTCTCGCCCTCGCGCAGCACGTCGGCGCCCTCGAAGCGCATCACGGGGAAGCGCGCCGCGTCGAACCAGGCGGGGCCGCGCACGCGCTCCTCGTGGGACGGGCTCGACAGGCGGAGCGAGGCGGCCTCGGCCTCGATGAGGAGGCGCCCACCCTCCCGCGCGGCGCGGAACGTCTCGAAGCGGCCCGTCGCGCCGAACAGCCCGAGCACGCCGACCGAGAAGCCCAGCACCCCGTCCCGCGGCCCGAAGACGAGGGCGCGCGCGGCGCGTGGCGTGCCGGCGAGGAGCAGCGCGGGAAGCGCCAGGGCGAAGCCCCGCCGGCCGCGGCTCATCGCGCCGTCACTGCGGCTGCACCCCCGCCGCGCGCAGCACGCTCTCCCAGCGGGTAATCTCGTCCGCGACGTAGTGCCGCGCCTCCTCGAGCGAGTTGCCGAGGATGCGATCGGCGCCGAGTTCCACGAGGCGGGCGCGCACCGCGGCGTCGCCGAGCACCGCGGCGGCCTTCCGGTTCAGCCGCTCGAGGATGGGGGCGGGCACGCTGGCCGGCGCCATCAGCACCTGCCAGACGCTGAAGGTGGCGGCGGGGAAGCCGGCCTCGCCGATGGTGGGCACGTCGAGCATGGTCGCGTTGCGCGCCGCGGCCGAGACGGCGAGCGCCCGTGCCTGGCCGCCGCGGGCCAGCTGGAAGCCCGTCAGGCCGGCGTCGTAGAGCATGTCGAGCCGCCCGGCCGCGAGGTCGAGCGCGGCGGGCGCGCTGCCGCGATAGGGCACTTCCTGCATCTGGATGCCGGCCGCGTTGATGAACAGCAGCGAGACGAGCTGCAGCGCCCCGCCAGCGCCGGCCGTCGCGTAGGTGAGCCGCCCGGGCTCGCGGCGCGCCGCCTGCACGAGGTCCGCCACGCTGCGATGGGGCGAGCTGGGCGGCACCAGCAGCACCATCGGGCTCTCGGCGACGATCGTCACCGGCACGAGGTCCCGCACCGGATCGTAGTCGAGCTGCCGGTAGAGCACGCGGTTCACCGCGTGGCTCGTGTTGGTCAGCAGCAGCGTGTGCTGGTCCGTCGCCTGCGCCGTGGCCGAGGCGGCGATGTTGCCGCCGGCGCCGACCCGGTTCTCCACCACGAAGCGCTGCGGCAGGCGCTGGGAGAGGCCATCCGCGAGCACGCGGGCCACGATGTCGGTGGGGCCGCCGGCGGAGGCGATGACGAGGATGCGGACCGGCCGGTTGGGCCAGTCCTGCGCCATTGCCCCGAAGGGTGCCAGCAGCAGCGCCGCCAGCAGGATCCATGCGCGTCTCATTGTCGTTCCTCCCTCGCGGCGGCGGTTTGCCCGACGCCGGTGTCTGACGTCGTGACGGGCTACTCCGCGGCGGTCGCGCGCGCCGCGCCCGACGCCGCCGCGATCTCGGCCTCGCCGAGACCGAGGGCCAGCAGCACCTCGCGCGTGTGGCGGCCGGGCTCGGGCGGCAGGCTCCGCAGGCCCAGCCGCGCCTCGTCGAACTGGATGGGCAGCGCCGGGATGCGCGTCTCGCGCCCGTCCTGCATGCGCGTCGGCACCATGCCGCCCGTGGCGTTGAGATGCGGGTCGTCCAGCAGCTCGCCCGGCGCGATCACGCGGGCGAAGGGCAAGCCGGCCTCCACGCAGAGCGCCTCCCAGAAGGCGGCGGGCTGGCGCTTCACCATCTCCGCCACGATCGGGATCAGGATCTCGCGGTGCCTCGAGCGCTCGTTGTTGGTGACGAAGCGCGGATCGGCCAGGGCCGGTTCGTTCATGGCGCCGGTGAAGAGCTCCCACTGGCGCTCGGTGACGACGCCGATGAACAGCGCGACGCCGTCCGAGGATTCGAACACGTCGTAGACGCCCCAGGCACGCTTCCCGGCGGGCATGGGCGGCGGCGTCCGCCCGGTGAAGGCCTCCTGCACCATGTGCGTGCAGACGAGCCAGGAGGCGAATTCGAACAGGCCCGACTGCACGTGCTGCCCGCGCCCGGTCACGTCGCGGTGGCGCAGCGCGGCCAGGATGCCGATGGCGGCGAAGGCGCCGCCGCCCATGTCGTTCACCGGCGCGCCGGCGCGCAGCGGCCGCCCGGGCGGCCCCGTCATGTAGGCGAGGCCCGACATCATCTGCACCACCTCGTCGAGCGCGGTGCGGTTCTCGTAGGGGCCGGAGAGGAAGCCCTTGAGCGAGCAGGTGATGAGGCGCGGGTTCTCGACGCGGAGCCCATCGGGATCGAGGCCCTTCTCGGCGAAGGCGCCGGGGCGGAAATTCTCGATCATCACGTCGGCCGAGAGGATCAGCTTCCGCGCGACGGCGCGCCCCGCCTCGCTCTCGAGGTCGAGCTGCACGGATTTCTTGTTGCGGTTGAAGCTCGCGAAGAAGCCGGTGCCGGTGCTGGTGAGGTAGCGGGTGCGGTCGCCCTTGCCGGGCGGCTCCACCTTGATCACCTCGGCCCCCAGATCGGCGAGGATGAGGCCGCAGGACGGCCCCATCACCATGTGCGAGAACTCGACGACGCGGATGCCTTCGAGGGGAAGCGGGGTCATGCGCGTCACTCCGCCGCCTGCCGGCCGCCGGCCGGGGCGCCCTGTGGCGGCGCGGCGCAGGCCGGTTCCGCG
>JAIEOO010000224.1 GCA_019750475.1 Acetobacteraceae bacterium
GCCGGCGGCGCGCCGTGCGGCGGACACGCGGCGCGGCCGGATGGGCGGCCGTCCTCCCGCCGCGCCGCTCGAAACGCAAAGGCCCGCCCCCTCTCCCTGGTTCCGGCCGGCGGATGGCGGCGCCCTGGGTGCGGGCCACGCCGGGGGCCGGCGCGCATGGTGCGGCGCGGCATATCGTTGCGAAACCGGATCATACCACTCTGAGACTTGGCCGCGGGCGCGAAGGCCAGCCAGACTGATCGCGGACACCGGGAGTCTGCGCCATGCCGAGCTTCAACTTCACCTCCGGCACGAACAGCACCCAGCAGTTCCTCAATGGCGGAGAGACGGGCCGCGTGGCGTTCGGCGCCACCCTGAACGTGACCACCTCCAACGCGGTCTTCATCAACCCCGCGGTCAACGGCGTCTTCAACGGCTCCTGGGCCGTGCCGACCTTCGACAACGCGGGCACCGTCTCCGGCCTGCTCGACACCGTCTACGTGGAGACGCCCTTCGCCGGCACGGTCTACATCCGCAACACCGGCACGATTCTCTCGTTGTCCGCCAACGCGATCTTGAGCTTTTCCGATGCCGGCGGATCCATCGTCGTGGACAACGCCGGGACCATCACCAGCGGCGGGATGCGGACCGTGGAGCTGGGAGGTGGCAACGACACCGTCATCATCAGGGTCGGCTCCTCGACCAGCGGCGACGTCAATGGCATGGGCGGGACCGATGCCCTGGACTACGGCGGATGGGAAGGCGCGGGTGTCACCGTTCACCTGGCCGCGTTCACGGCGACCGGATTGGCCTCCATCTCGCAGTTCGAGAACGTCTCCGGCAGCGCACAGGGCGACAGCATCACCGGCGATCAAGGCGTGAACAGCCTCTTCGGCGACGCCGGGAACGACACGCTCGAAGGTGGGGCCGGCAACAACACGCTCGATGGCGGGGCGGATCTGGACACCGCGAGCTACGCCGGCGCCGGTGCGGGCGTCACCGTCAGCCTCGCCGTCGCCACCTCGCAGAACACAGGGGGCGCCGGCACCGACACGCTCAGCAACGTCGAGAACCTGGCGGGCTCCGGCTTCGCGGACACGCTGACCGGCGACGCCGGCGCCAACACCCTGTCCGGCGGAGCGGGCAACGACGTGCTGGACGGCGGCGCCGGCAACGACACGCTCAACGGTGGCGCGGATCTGGACACCGCGAGCTACGCCGGCGCCGGCGCGGGCGTCACCGTCAGCCTCGCCGTCGCCACCTCGCAGAACACGGGGGGCGCCGGCACCGACACGCTGAGCAGCTTCGAGAACCTGGCGGGCTCCGCCTTCGCCGACACGCTGACCGGCGACACGGGGGCCAACACCCTGTCCGGCGGGGCGGGCAACGACGTGCTGGCCGCTGCGGCGGGCAACGACGCGCTGCTGGGCGGGACGGGCATCGACGTCGCCACGGTGGCCGGGCTCCGCGCCGCGGCGACGCTGACCAAGAACGCGGGCGCCGGCTGGACGGTGACCGGCGCAGCGGGGACGGACGGCCTGCTCAGCATCGAGCGCCTGCGCTTCGACGACGTGACGGTGGACCTCGCTGTCGCGCGGCCGCACGACCTGACGGGCCGGGCCTTCGCCGACCTGCTCTGGACCTCCGCGTCCGGCCTGTATCTGTGGCAGCAGGAGGGCGCCGAGACCGTCGGGCGCGGCGGCGGCCTGGGCGGCGTGGGGGCGGGTTGGACGCTCGCCGGGCGCGGCGACCTGAGCGGCGACGGCCGCGCCGACCTGGTGTGGCAGAACGGCTCGGGCGAGTTGTGGGGCCAGCTGCCTGGCGGCACCAATGGCAGCATCGGTACCTTGGCGGCGGGCCAGTCACTGTCAGGCGTGGGCGACACGGATGGCGACGGCAAGGCCGACCTCGTGCTGGTGAACGCGGGCGCGGTGACGATCCGGCGGATGGACGGCACGGCGACGCTCTCCACCACGGCGACGACGGCGGGCGGCCAGCCCATGGCGGCGCTCGGCGACCCATGGTCGCTGGCCGCGGTGGCGGACTTCAACGGCGACCTCAAGGCCGACCTGCTGTGGCGCAACGGCACGACGGGCGACCTGTATCTCTGGCAGATGGACGGGTCGGTGGCATCGGTGCAGGCCGGGCTGGGGCGGTTCGGCGCGGCGTGGACGGTCGCCGGGGCCGCCGACCTCGATGGCGACGGGCGGGCGGATGTGGTGCTGCGCGACGCGGCAACCGGCGACGTGTGGGGCCTGCTGGTCAACGCGGCAGGCACGGGCGTGGCGTCGCAGGGCGCGATCGGCCGCGCCGGGGCGGGTTGGGACCTGCGACTGGTCGCGGACGTCACCGGGGACGACAAGGCGGACCTGTTGTGGACCGGCGCGGCGAACGACCTCATGCTCTGGCAGATGGACGGGCTCGCGCTCTCGGCGCAGACGGCGGCGGGATCGGGCGGGGCCGGCTGGGCGTTGCTGTGAAGCCGATCCCGCCGGACCCGCATCCGCCCGGCGGGTGACGCCGCGCGTGGCAGGGGATCACGCCGTCGGAACCAGGAGCCGGACGGCGCGAGGCGGGACCGGCGCCGGGCGCGGCGATCCCCGGCGGCCGAGCCACATCGGTGCGCCGCGTCCGCACCGGAACGCGCGGCCCCTGTCGTCCCACCATCCGCCACGCCGGGCGCGCCCCGGCGCGACGCCGCCCGCGGCCAAGATCCCGAGCTTCAGCCGGAGAGACGCGACATCTACCGGGACCGCGTTCCTGATCCTTCCGCGATGCGCTGGCGCAGCAACATCTTGGGCACCTTGCCGTATCCGGATTTCGGAAGCTCATCCCAGAAGACGCAGCGCTGCGGCATCTTGTACCGCGCGAGGCGCGGCCGCAGATGCGCCTCGATATCGGCGGCGGTGACCTCCCGGCCGGGTCGGGCAACGATGCAGGCCACCCCGGCCTCGCCCCAGCGCGGATCGGGCACGCCGACCACGGCGCATTCCAGCACGTCCGGATGGGTCAGGATCGCTTCCTCCACCTCGCGCGGATACACGTTGGACCCGCCCGAGATGTACATGTCCGACGCGCGGCCGGTGACGTGGAGGAACCCCGCCGCGTCGAGATGGCCGAGATCGCCGGTGCGGAACCAACCCTCGCGGAAGGCCTTCCGGTTCGCCTCCGCGTTCTCGAAATAGCCGGCGCAGACGGCCGGCCCGCGCACGCAGATCTCGCCCGTCGCGCCGGGCGGCAGGCGCGCGCCGGCCTCGTCCATGATGGCCAGGTCCATGCCCGTCCGCGGCATGCCGCAACTGCCGATGCGCGGATCGGAATCGTCGAGGCTGTGCTGATCCGGGCGCAGGACGGTGATGTTCCCGGTCACCTCGCCCAGGCCGAAATACTGCACGAGGCAGGGGCCGAGCCGTTCGAGGGCGCGCTTCTGGTCGGCACGGTACATGGGCGCGCCGGCATAGATCACGTGGCGCAGCCGGTGCGGGGCGGCGGCCGGATCCTCCGCCAGCGCGGTGAGGATCGTCGGCACGGTGAACATGTTCGTCACCCCGTGCTCGGCGATCAGGCGCCAGGCCTGCCCCGTCTCCAGGCGCTCGGTCGGCATAAGGACGGAGCAAGCGCCGCGCGCCACCTGGGCCAGCGCGTGAATGCCCGCCCCGTGCGACAGCGGCGCGATGACGAGCGAGACATCGCGCTCCGTCAGGCCCGGCATCAGGTCGGCGCAGTGGTTCACCACGACGAAGCCCATCTGCCCGAAGGTCAGCACCGCCGCCTTGGGGCGGCCGGTCGTCCCGCTCGTGAAGAAGAACCAGCAGGGATCATCGGGCGCCACCACCGCCTCGTGATCGGGCGGCGGCGGCTCGGCGGCGGCGAGCGCCGCTTCGTAGTCCTCCTCCTGCGGACCCGCATCGCCCACGGCCAGCACGTGACGCAGATGCGGCGAGGCCTGCCGCACGGCGTCGGCGTGGGCGGCGAAGCCCTGGTCGCGCAGCATCACCGCCGCCCGGCTCGCGCTGCCGAGATAGGCGACCTCGGGCGGGGTCAGGCGGAAATTCGTCGGCACCCAGACCGCGCCGACCTTCCAGCTCGCCCACAGGCTCTCGAACATGACGTTGGTGTTGCGGGAGTGGACCAGCACGCGGTCCCCCTTCCCCACGCCCCGCGCCCGCAGGACGGACGCCAGCCGATCCACCCGCGCGTCCAGCTCCGCCCAGCTCCAGACGGCTTCGCGCCACCGCAGTGCCGGGGCGTAGGGCAAGCGGCGCGCGGTCTGCGTCAGCAGGCGGCCCAGGTTCATCGCCTGCGCGCCGCGCGCCTCGCCCTCGGTCATGCCGCGTCTCCCCTTGCTTCGCCGCGCTTTGGCGGGAACCATGCCCGCAAGCGTCGGGGTTGGGGAGAGATGCAGGGCAATTCGCGCCGCTTGCTGGAGCTCTACACGCTGATGGCGCGGATCCGCGCCTTCGAGGAAGCCGCCGTCGAGGCGCATGGCGCGGGCGAGATCCCGGGGCCGCTGCACGTCTCCATCGGGCAGGAGGCGATCGCCGCCGGCGTCTGCCTCAACCTCGCGGGCGGCGACCGCATCACCTCCAACCATCGCGGCCATGGCCACGCCATCGCCAAGGGCGCCGCCATCCCCGGCATGATGGCGGAGCTGTTCGGCCGGCAGGGCGGCTTCTGCGGCGGCAAGGGCGGCTCGATGCACATCGCCGATTTCTCGGTCGGCATGCTGGGGGCGAACGGCGTCGTCGCCGGCGGCATTCCCATCGCGGTGGGCGCGGCCCAGGGGCTGCGCCTGCTCGGCTCCGACGCGATCGTCTGCTGCTTCTTCGGCGACGGCGCCGCCAATCGCGGCCCCTTCCTCGAAGGGCTGAACTGGGCCGCGCTCTACCGTCTGCCGGTCCTGTTCGTCTGCGAGGACAACGGCGTCGCCGCCTTCACCGCCGCCAGCGCCGTCACCGCCGGGCCCGGCATCGCCTCCCGCACCAAGGCGCTCGGCGTGCCGGCGGAGGTGGTGGACGGCAACGACGCGGCGGCGGTGGACGCGGCCGCCACGCGCATGGTCGCCGCCATCCGCGGCGGCGGCGGG
>JAIEOO010000431.1 GCA_019750475.1 Acetobacteraceae bacterium
GAGCGGGCGTGCAGGTGGCGGGCCAGCACCTCCTTGCCGGTGCCGCTCTCGCCGGTGATGAGCACGCTCGCCTCGGCGGATGCGACCTGCGCGGCGCGCGCCAGCACGGCCTGCATCGCGGCGTCCTGCGCGACCGGGCCTTCCTCCTCCCGCCCGTCGCCGGCGGCCGCGGCCAGCATGGCGGCGATGAGGTCGGCATCCGGCGGCAGCGGCAGGAAGTCCCGCGCGCCGGCACGGATCGCGGCGACCGCGCCTTCCGAGGCCTCTTCCGGCCCGCAGGCGATGACGGGGCAGGCGATGCGCTCCGCCGCCAGCGAACGGACCAGGCCGGACACGTCGTGGTCCAGATGGCAGAGCACGAGATCGGCGCCGCGCGCGCGCAGATGCGCGAGCGCCGAGGCGAGGCCGTCCGCCTGCGCGATGGCCGCGCCGCGCTCCCGCGCCAGGCGCGCCGCCGTGGCCAGCGGGCCCGACAGCGAGCCCAGGATGAACAGGCGCGCCATGTCAGCTGGCCCGGTCGGTCTTCACGATCTCGGTCATCGTGACGCCGAGGCGGTTGTCATCCACCATCACCACCTCGCCGCGGGCGACCAGGCGGTTGTTGATGTAGATGTCCACGGCCTCGCCGAGCTTGCGGTCGAGCTCGACCATCGCCCCGCGGCCGAGCTTCAGCAGCTGGCTGACCTGCAGCGTCGCGCAGCCGAGCACCGCGCTGACCTGCACGGGCACGTCGTAGATGGCGCCGAGCTCCTGGCTCGAGGCGGTCCGGGGAGCTGGCTCCCCGGAGCCGAAATCGTCGAGCCGGAGCGGGTCCCTGGTGCTGTCCGTCATGATGCGGTCCTCAGGCAAGGCCGTGATCCGCGAGCAGCGCGGTCACGGCGGCGATGGCGTCGGCGGTGCGGCGCTCGGCCGCGCCGTCGCGCCAGGTGATGCGGGCTTCGCCCGGTTCGAGCGCGGCGTCGGCCTCGATGTCGAGGCCCGGCGTGCCGGCCAGGCGCCGGGCGATGGCGTCGCGCAGCGCGGGCGCGACCTCGAGGCGGAGCGCCCCGTCGCCCGCGAGCGACGGGAGCAGCTGCTCGGCGAAGCGGGCGGCCTCCGCTTCGCCGAAGCGCCCGGCCAGGGTCGGGAAGGCGGAGAGCAGCGCCGCGAGGGCGGCACGCGCGACCCCGGTGGCGCGCGCTTCGGCTTCGGCCCGGAGAGCCTCCGCATCGCGCGCGAGGGACGCGCGGAGCGCGTCGATCGCCGAGAGGGTCGCGGCTTCCAGCGCGTCCCGCATCGCGGCCGCCCCGGCGGCCTCGCCCGCGCGGAAGCCTTCCTCGCGCGCTGCCGCGACCAGGCCGGGCAGGGGGTCCGGGGCGGGCGCCGCGCTGGGCGGCGCCGCGGGGGCGTCGAAATCCTCGAGGGCCAGGACGTAGCTGCGGTGGCGCGCGCTCACTCCACCATCTCCTCGGCGGCGGCTTCCGCGAGGCGGATCTCGCCCTGCGCGGCCAGCTCCTTGGCGAGCACCACGATGCCGGCCTGCGCCTCCTCCACGTCGCGCAGCCGGACCGGGCCGAGGGCCTGGATGTCGTCGCGCAGCATGCGCGCCGCGCGTTCCGACATCCCGCGGAAGAACATCTCGCGCATCGCCTCGGAGGCGCCCTTCATGGCGATGGCCAGGCGGTCCTTCTCGACCGCCCGCAGCAGCACCTGAACGCCGGCGGCGTCGAGGCGGCGCAGGTCCTCGAAGGTGAACATGAGCGCGCGGATGCGCCCCGCGCTCTCGGTGGACTGCTCCTCGAGCGCCGCCATCAGGCGCTGCTCGGTGCCGCGATCGAGGTTGTTGAAGATCTCGGCCATCAGCTCGTGCGGGTCCCGGCGCGAGGTGCGGGCGAGGTTCGACATGAACTCGGCCTTCAAGGTGCGCTCGACGCCCTCGACCGCCTCGGCCTGCGGGCTCTCCATCTTGAGCATGCGCATCACCACCTCCCGCCCAAAGCCGGCCGGCAGCAGCGCGAGCACCCGCGCCGCGTGCTCCG
The DNA here is from genome assembly GCA_019750475.1 of Acetobacteraceae bacterium. Classification (GTDB taxonomy): domain Bacteria; phylum Pseudomonadota; class Alphaproteobacteria; order Acetobacterales; family Acetobacteraceae; genus Roseococcus. Next base: position 2,019 of record JAIEOO010000431.1, read on the forward strand.
GCTTCACGCGGGTGAGGACGACGGCGACGGTCTGCGGGTACTCGTTCTTGAGGTAGTTCGCGAGCACGGCCTCGTTCACGTTGCCGAGCTTGTCCCAGATGGTGCGGCCGGCCGGACCCCGCAGCTCCTCCATGATCTGCGCGACGCGCTCCTTCGGCAGGGAGCGCAGGAGCATGCGCTCCGTCGCGTCCCAGCCGCCCATGATCGCGCCCTGCTGACCCATCTCGGCCGTGAATTCCCGGCACAGATCCTCGACCGCGTCGGCCGCCACCACGTTGAGCTGCGCCATCGCGGCCGAGACCTCGCGCACCTCGTCGTCATGCATCCGGGCAAGCAGGCGGGAGGCCTTCTCCTCGCCCAGGGCGAGCATCAGGACGGCCGCCTTCTGGGCCCCGAGGAGGCCGGGCCGGCGAGTGGTCAGGCTCATCGCGCGGGGTTCTCCTGGGCCATCCAGCGGCGGACGAGGGCCAGCGCCTCATCGGGATGCTTGTCCACGAGGTCCGCGACGCGCTGGAGCGAGGACGCCCGGAGCTGGCCGCTCACCATCGCCATGTCCACGAACTCTTCCCCGTCGTTCGGCAGGGCGGGCGCGGGGGAGCCGTCCGGCAGGACGGTCGCGGGGGCGCCGGGCAACGCGCCGGGCAGGGCGCCGGGCAGCGCGCCGGCGGTCGGGGCGGCCAGCGCCGCCTCCGCCGGGGAGACGAGGCTGGCGTTGATGCGGCGCACCAGCGGCCGGCCGAGCATCAGGATCGCCAGGACGGCGACGAAGGCGACGAGTGCGCTCTCCGCGAGCCGCGCCACGAAGGAGGGCTCCAGAAAGCCGGCGAGCAGGCCGGTCTCGCGCTCGCCGGTGCTGCCGGCCATCTCCCCCGTGAAGCGCAGGCTCACCACCTCGACGCGGTCGCCGCGGCGCTCGTCGAAGCCGATGGCGGCGCGGACCAGGCTCGCCACCCGCTCCAGCTCCTCCCGCGTGCGCTCGCGGTAGCGCGGGGCGCCCCCGGCCGTCTCGGGCGGCTCGACCACGCCGTCTACCATCACGGCGATGGACTGGCGGCGGAGGATGGGGTGCTCGCGCAGCGTCGTGCGGGTGGTCCGGCCGATCTCGAAGTTGGTCGTCTCCTCCTGGCGGTTCTCCTGGCTGGTGGGCCCGCCGCTCTGGGTCTGCGGGGCGCCGGGCAGCTGGTTGGCCACCGACACGGTCTGCGGCTCGCCGTTGCGCGAGGTCTCGGTGCTGCTCTGCGTCGAGCGCGGCACCTGGTTGTCGGGATCGAAGCGCTCCTCCCGCGTCTCGACGCGGTCGGCGTCGAACTCCACGGTCGCCTCGGCGCGGACGCGGCCGGGACCCAGGCTGCGCTCCAGCATTTCCTCGACGGCGCGGGCGATCCGCATCTCCTGCGCGCGGCGACGCTCCTCGAGGGTCATGGCGAGTCCCTCGGCGGAGGCGAGGGCCTGGCCGCCCCGGGCCAGCAACTCGCCGCGGCTGTCCACGATGGAGACGTTCTGCGGGCGCAGCCCGGGCACGGCGGCGGCGACGAGGTGGAGCGTGGCCTGCACGCCCTCGCGGTCGAGGCGCTGGTTGCCGCGCATCTGCAGCACGATGGAGGCCTGCGCCTCGCCGCGCTCGCGCGAGAACGGCTCCCGGCGCGGCAGGACGAGGTGGACGCGGGCCGACTGCACGCCGTGGATGGAGCGGATGGAGCGGGCGATCTCGCCTTCCAGCGCGCGGAGGCGGTTGAGGTCCTGCTGGAAGGGGGTCGACGACAGGCCGGACTGGCGATCGAAGATCTCGTAGCCGACGGAGCCGCCGGCCGGCAGGCCCTCGCGGGCGAGCTGCAGCCGCATCCGCGCCACCTGGTCCTCGGGGACGAGGATCTCGCTGCCGCCGCGGGCGAGGCGGAACGGCACGCGCGCGCGCTCGAGCGCGGCCACCACCTGCCCGGCGTCCCGCTGGTCGAGCTCGCCGTAGAGCAGCGCCATGGGCGCGTCATTGCCCCGGAACACCACGAAGCCGAGGAGACCCATGGTCAGGAGGCCGACGCCGACGACGGCGGCGAGCCGGACGGGACCGAGGCCCCGCAGCACGGCCACGAGGTTGGCAAGGCTGGTCTTCAACGGGACTCTCCCACGCCTGCGAACCGCAACCGACCCATGGTCTTCTTCCCCGGCCTCCTGCCGCTTGATGGGCAGTTTCTGCCGGGTGCGTAGACCCGTTGTTAACCGATGCGCGGCCGCCGCGCGGAAACGGCTGATTCCCGGGAGGTCGTCAGTACATCCGCCGCAGCGCCGGCAGATCGACGGTCAGCCCGCCGAGGGAGAGGCGCGGCGCCCCGCCGTCGCCGCGGGTGATGCCGGTGACGGTGCCGGCGACCGAGGCCGTCAGCGCGCCCCGCGTCCCGCCCTGCGCGTCGAGCCCGGTCACGGCCAGCGTGTAGGTGCCGTCGGGCGCGGCGCGGCCGGCGCCGTTGCGGCCGTCCCAGCTCCAGGGCGCGCCGAGCGGCACGATCGCTTCGCGCACCAGGTTACCGGACGCGTCGCTCACCGCGATCCGCGCGCGGGCGGCGCCGCCCGCTTCGGCGGCGCTCGGCAGCACCACCTGCTGCGCCGCCCCGCCGCGCAGGACGAGCCGATCGGACGCGACCTCCACCCGCTGGCCGACGAGCGGCGCGGCCGAGACCAGCGACGCGGCCTGCTGCAGCGACAGCAGCGATTGCAGGCTCTGATTGGCGGCGATCTGCTGCTCGACCGACGCGAACTGCGCGAGCTGCTGGGTCATCGCGTTGGTGTCCATCGGGCTCGACGGGTCCTGGTTGCGCAGCTGGGTGGTCAGGAGCTGCAGGAAGCTCGCCTGGTCCATGGCGACGCGATTCCGCGCGGCGGCCGTTCCGGATGGCGGGGCCTGCGCGGCGCTGGTGGCGGCGGTCGACGCGGTCGCGGTCATGGCGATGGCTCCTCAGAGGGCAAGGTCGAGCAGGCGTTGCGACGCGCGGGCCGGACCGGCGGCCGTCGCGAGGAAGGGGAGCGCGCCGCGCGGCGCTGCGCCGCCGGGCGA
>JAIEOO010000043.1 GCA_019750475.1 Acetobacteraceae bacterium
CTCGACCGCGACGCCGCCGGCGTCACGCGCGCGGCCGCGGCGTGCGACGGCCTCGCCCTGCCCTGCGACCTGTCGGAGCCCGAGGCGATCGCGGCCGCCCTGGCGCGCGTGTCGGCGGCGTGGGGGCGGGTGGACCTGCTCGTGAACAACGCGGCGATGATGACCTTCACGCCCCTGGCCGAGACCGACGCCCACGCCTTCCTCCGCGTGCTGCGCGTGAACCTGATGGCGCCCTTCCTGCTGGCCCGGGGCTGCGCCGCGCTGATGCCGGAGGGCGGCGCGATGGTGAACCTCTCCTCCGTCCACGCCCAGGCCACCACGCCCAACGTGATCCCCTACGCCACCAGCAAGGGCGGCATCGAGGCGATGACGCGCGCGCTCGCGGTCGAGCTGCAACCGCGCGGCATCCGCGTGAACGCCGTGGCGCCCGGCGCGGTGGAGACGCCCATGCTGCGCTCCAACCCCAACATCGCGAGCGGCGCGGAGAAGCTGACCGGCCCCATCGGCGCGCCGGAGGACCTGGCCGCCGCCATCGCCTTCCTGCTGTCGAACGAGGCGCGCTACGTCACCGGTTCCGTGCTTGCGGTGGACGGCGGGCGCCTCGCCACGCTCTGATGCCGGGCATGACCGACCCGCGCTTCACCTCCTTCGTCCGCTATCCCGAGCCGGCCATAGAGATCCTGGACGCGTCCTTCGCGCGCTACCGCCTCAACGCCGCCCATGTGGAGGTGCTGGCGACCGGGCTGCGCTGGGCCGAGGGGCCGGTCTGGTTCGGCGACCAGCGCTGCCTGTTCGTCTCCGACATCCCGAACAACCGCATCCTGCGCTGGAGCGAGGAGAGCGGCGCCGTCACCGAGTTCCGCAAGCCGTCGAACCATGCCAACGGCCTGACGCGCGACCGCCAGGGGCGCCTCATCGCCTGCGAGCACGGCGCGCGCCGCGTCACCCGCACCGAGCATGACGGTGCGATCACCGTGCTGGCCGACCGCTTCGAGGGGAAGCGGCTGAACTCGCCCAACGACGTCGTGGTGAAGTCCGACGGCAGCGTGTGGTTCACCGATCCGCCCTTCGGCATCCTCGGCTTCTACGAGGGGGAGCGCGCGGCGCCCGAGCTGCCGACGAACGTCTATCGCGTGGATGGCACGACGGGCGCGGTGACCTGCGTCGCTGGCGACGTGGTGCGGCCGAACGGCCTCGCCTTCAGCCCGGATGAGCGGCTTCTCTACGTGGTCGAGTCGAACGCCGCCGGACGGACCATCCGCGTCTTCGATGTCACGGCGGATGGCGCTGGCCTGACCGATGGCCGCGTCTTCCACCGCTGCCCGCCGGAGGAAACGCCGGACGGGCTGCGCGTGGACGTGGACGGCAACCTCTGGTGCGGCTGGGGCATGGGGGAGGGGCAGGATGGCGTGCTGGTGTTCAACCCGGATGGCCGGAAGATCGGCCGCATCCGCCTGCCGCTGCGCTGCGCCAACCTCGCCTTCGGGGGGCGGCACCGCAACCGGCTGTTCATGGCGTGCAGCACGGCGCTGATGGCCGTCTATCTCGACGTGCAGGGGGCCGCCTGGCCGGCGTGACGGCTTGGCTGCCGCCCCTTGCCACGCCATAGGATGGCGCGATGCCGGAACGCCTCCACCTGCCCGATCTGGCCGCGACCGAGGCCCTGGCCGCGCGCCTCGCGGCCCGGGCGCGGGCCGGCGACGCGCTGCTGCTGGATGGCCCGCTCGGCGCGGGGAAGAGCGCCTTCGCCCGCGCCTTCCTGCGCGCCCTGACGGGCGACGCGACGCTCGAAGTGCCGAGCCCGACCTTCACCCTGGTCCAGAGCTACGAGTGGCCCGGCGGCGCCGCGCATCACTACGACCTGTGGCGGCTCGACGGGCCCGACGCGCTGCACGAGCTGGGCTGGGAGGAGGCGCGGCAGGGAATCGTGCTGGTGGAGTGGCCGGACCGCCTCGGCCCGCTCGCGCCGGCGGACGCGCTTCGCGTCACGCTGCATCCGGTGGACGAGTCGGCGCGGGAGGTGGAGCTGTCGGGCTGGGAGGGGCGGGCGTGACGCCGCAGGCGTTCTTGTTGCGCGCCGGCTTCGGCGCCGCGCGCGTGGAGCCCCTGCCGGGCGATGCCAGCACACGCCGCTACGCGCGGCTGGTCGGCGGGCCGGAACCGGCGCTGCTGATGGACAGCCCGCCGGGCGAGGGGCTCGACGCCTTCCTGGCGCTCGCCGCGCATCTCTCGGCGCAGGGCTTGCGGCCGCCGCGCATCCTGGCGGCCGAGCCAGCCCACGGCCTCGCCCTCATCGAGGATCTGGGCGAGACCACCATGGCGGACGCGCTGGATGCGGGCGCCGACCCGCTGCCGCTCTACCTCGCGGCCGCCGAAACGCTCGCCGCGCTGCACGAGGCGGCGCTGCCGCAGGGGCTGCCGGATTGGACGGCGCCGCGCATGACCGAGATGGCGGGCGCCACCTTCCTCGACTGGTGGTGGCAGGCGGCGCTGGGCCGGGCGCCGGCGCCCGCCGAGCGCGCCGACTTCGCCGCCGCGCTCCACGCCATGCTGGCGCCCTTCGCCGGCCGCTGCTTCACCCATCGGGACTACTTCCCGGCGAACCTCATGCCGGTCGCGGGCGGCATGGCGCTGCTCGATTTCCAGGACGCGGCGCTGGGCCATCCGGCCTACGACCTCGTCTCGCTCGTGGAGGATGGGCGGCGCGACGTGGCGGAGGATGTGCGCCAGGCGGCCATCGCGCGCTACCTCGAGCGGCGGCCCTCGCTGGATGGCGAGGCCTTCCGCGCCGCGATGGCGGCGATGGCGGCGCAGCGGCATCTGCGCGTGGCGGCGCTGTGGACGCGGCTCGCGCTGCGCGACGGCAAGCCGCGCTACCTCGTCCATGGGCCGCGCTGCTGGGCGCTGCTCGACCGGGCGCTGACCCATCCCGCCACCCGGCCGCTGGCGCGGTTCCTCGACGCGCATGTGCCGCGGGCGCTGCGCCGCAACCCGGAGGGCCTCGCCGCATGCGCCTGACGCCCCTCCGTCTCAGCCGGGGCATGGTGCTCGCCGCCGGTCTCGGCCAGCGGATGCGGCCGCTGACGGCGGACACGGCGAAGCCGCTGCTGCCGCTGCAAGGGCGGTCGCTCCTCGACCACGCGCTGGACAGGCTCTCGCAAGCGGGCGTCGAGCAGGCGGTCGTCAACGCCCACTGGAAGGCGGAGAAGGTGGCGGCGGCGCTGGCCGCCCGCAACGCCGCCGCGCCACGCACGCGCCTGCAGCTCGAACCCGAACTGCTGGAGACGGGCGGCGGCATCCGCCGCGCCCTGCCGCTGCTCGGCCCCGATCCCTTCGCGGTGATCAACGGCGACGCCTACTGGCTGGAAGGCCCCGTGCCGGCCCTCGACCGCCTCGCCGCCGCCTTCGATCCCGGCCCGATGGATGCGCTGCTGCTGCTGATCCGCACCTGCTCCATCGAGGGCGCGGTGGGACGCGGCGATTTCTTCCTCGCGCCCGATGGGCGGCTGCGCCGGCCCCGCGCGCACGAGATCGCGCCCTACCTGTTCGGCGGGGTGCAGGTGATGTCGCCCGCCCTGCTGGCCGCGGAGGCGGAAGGCGTCTTCTCCCTCAACCGCGCCTATGACCGCGCGCTGGCCGCCGGACGGCTCTTCGGCCTCGTCCATGACGGGGTGTGGTTCCATCTCTCGACGCCCGCCGATCTTTCCCGGGCCGAGCGGCGTTTGAAGGACGGACTCCAGCGGAGCTTCCTGTGATGAACCTCTTCGCCATCCCCGCCGGAACCCCGTTCCTGCCGGCCTTGGCGAAGGGCGTCATCACCATGGTCGGCACGGAAGAGGCGCTGGCCCGCGCCACCATCCTCCTGCCCACGCAGCGCGCCGCCCGCGCGTTGCGCGGCGCCTTCCTCGACGCCTCGGGCCGGCCGGCGCTGGTGCTGCCGCGCATGCGGGCACTGGCCGGCCTCTCGACCGAGGATGCGGACGAGCTGTCCCTTCCCGCCCTGCTCGACCTGCCGCCGGCCGTCGCCGCGCTGCGCCGCCAGGCGGTGCTGGCCGCCATGGTGGAGCGCTTCCCGCCGCGCGGCGGCAGGCCCGGCAGCCCGGCCCAGGCCTGGCAGCTCGCCGGCGAACTCGCCACGCTGCTGGACGAGATCGCGCTCGAGAGCCGCGAGGAGCTGCCGCCGTCCGAAACCGCGCTGACCGAGGACGTGCTGACGCGCCTCGACGCGCTGGCGCCGGAGGAACTGGCGCAGCACTGGCAGATCACCACCCTGTTCCTGCGCGGCATCGCGCGGGAATGGACGCTGTGGCTGCGCGAGAACGGGCTGATGGACATCGGCCTGCGCCGCGTCCTCGCGCTCCGTCTCCAGCGCCGCCAGTGGGAGGAGGCGCCGCCCGCCGACGCGGTCATCGCCGCCGGCATCGGCGCGGGCGGCACCATTCCGCCGGCCGTCGCCCTGCTCCGCACCGTCGCCACGCGGCTGCCCCGGGGGGCCGTGGTGCTGCCCGGCGAGGATTCCGCGACGGCCGAGGTGCCCGCCGAGATCCTGCTCGACGCCTGCACCCACCCCTTCGGCGGGCAGCGGCGCCTGCTGCGCGACCTCGGCGCCACGCCGGCCGACCTCCGGGTCTGGCCCGGCTCGGAAGGCTGGGAGCCGGCGCCGCGCGCCGACCTGCTCGGCACGGCGCTGCTGCCGCACGAGGCGATCACGCCCTGGCTGCGCCGCGATCCCGCGCGCTGGCGCCCCGCCCTCGAAGGCCTCTCGCTGCTCGAAGCGGGCGACGCCCATGGCGAGGCCGCCGCCATCGCGCTCGAGATGCGGCGCGCGCTGGAGACGCCGGGCGCCCGCGTCGCCCTCGTGACGCCCGACCGGGACCTCGCCTGCCGCGTGGCGGCCGAGCTGCCGCGCCACGGCATCGTCGCCGACGACAGCGCGGGCGCGCCGCTCTCCCGCACGCCGGCGGGGTCCTTCCTGCGGCTGCTGGCCGGGGCCGTGGCCGAGGAATTCGCGCCCGTCCCGCTGCTCGCGCTGCTGAAGCACCCGCTCTGCGCCGGCGGGCGCGAGCGCGGCTGGTGGATCGCCGCCGC
>JAIEOO010000354.1 GCA_019750475.1 Acetobacteraceae bacterium
CGCGCAGCGCCTCGCCCTCGGCCCGGATGTACTGCGCGCCATGGTCGAAGCGCCGCCCGTCGGGCGTGCGGCGCGTCGCCAGCCGGCCCCCGGGGGCGCGGCCCTTGTCGAAGAGCTTCACGGAATGGCCGCGCCCGATCAGGCCGCGGGCGAGGGAGAGGCCGGCCATGCCGGCGCCGATGAGGGCGAAGCGGGACACCGGCCGGTTGTGGGCGCGCCCCCCCGATCCGGCAAGGCCCCGGTAGGGTCCGCGCGGCCGCCCCGCCTTGCCCGACGCCGCGCCCGGCCCTATCCGCGCCGCAACCCAGCCGGACCGAAGGACCGACCATGCCCGCCATCGCCGACATCATCGCCCGCGAAGTGCTCGACAGCCGCGGCAACCCGACCGTGGAGGCCGAGGTGGTGCTGGCCTGCGGGACGCGCGGCCGGGCGATCGTGCCCTCCGGCGCCTCGACCGGCGCCCACGAGGCCGTCGAGCTGCGCGACGGCGACAAGGGGCGCTTCGGCGGCAAGGGCGTGCAGAAGGCCTGCGCCAATGTCGAGGGCGAGATCTTCGACGCGCTGCAGGGCATGGACGCCACCGAGCAGCTCCGCATCGACGAGACGATGATCGCGCTCGACGGCACGCCCAACAAGGCGCGGCTCGGGGCCAATGCCATGCTGGCCGTCAGCCTCGCGGTGGCGAAGGCGGCCGCGGCCGCGCATCGCCTGCCGCTCTGGCGCTACGTCGGCGGCGCCTTCGCGCGCACCCTGCCGGTGCCGATGATGAACATCATCAATGGCGGCAAGCACGCGGACAATCCCATCGACATCCAGGAATTCATGGTGATGCCGGTGGCCGCCGGCACGGGCGCGGATGCGGCCCGCATCGGCGCCGAGATCTTCGCGGCGCTGAAGAAGGCGCTGCACGACGCGCACCACAACACCAATGTGGGCGACGAGGGCGGCTTCGCCCCCAACCTGAAATCGGCCGACGAGGCGCTGTCCTTCATCGCCAAGGCCTGCGAGGCGGCCGGGCATCGCGTGGGCGAGGACATCATGTTCGCCCTCGACTGCGCCTCCACCGAATTCTTCCACGGCGGGAAGTACATCATGGAAGGCGAGGGGAAGACGCTCGATTCGGCCGGCATGGTGGACTACCTCGCCGCGCTCTGCGCCAAGTGGCCCATCATCTCCATCGAGGATGGCTGCGCCGAGGATGACTGGGAGGGGTGGAAGCTGCTGACCGACCGCATCGGGCAGAAGGTCCAGCTCGTCGGCGACGATCTCTTCGTGACCAACCCCGAGCGGCTGCGCATGGGCATCGAGCGCCGGACGGCGAACTCCATCCTCGTGAAGGTCAACCAGATCGGCACGCTGTCCGAGACGCTGGAGGCCGTCGAGACGGCGCATCGCGCCGGCTACACCGCGGTCATGTCACACCGCTCCGGCGAGACGGAGGACGCGACGATCGCGGACCTCGCGGTCGCGACCAATTGCGGGCAGATCAAGACCGGCTCGCTGAGCCGCTCCGATCGGCTCGCGAAGTACAACCAGCTCATCCGCATCGAGCAGGAGCTGGGCACGGCCGCGCGCTACGCCGGCCGCACCATCCTCCGGCGCTGACCTCGGCCGCGGGGGGCCTCGTCCCCCGCGGACGCCGGCCGGCGCGGTCCTCCAGGCCGGGCCGGCCGCGGCCTCCAGCATCGGCGGGCCGCGCGCTGTCCCGCGCGCCACGCGTTGCGCCGGTTCCGCACAGGCATCTTTTTCGAACCGGGCCGCAGGTAACGGCTTGTTTCAGCTCTCGCCGCATGGAATGAATCGCCCGCCGGATCGGGGGATGCGGCATCGGGGATCGGGGGGTCTCTTCCACACATGGGTATCGGACGCGCCATCGGACGCGGGCTGAAGGGCATTGCCCTTCCGGTCGTCCTCGCCTCTGTCACGGGGTTCTTCGTGTGGCACGCCTCGCATGGCGACCGCGGCCTCATCGCCAAGGAGCGCCGGCTCGCGGAGATCGCGGCCGCGCGTGCCGAGCTGGCGCAGGCGGTCAGCGAGCGCGAGGCCGCGGAGCGGCGCGTGAACGCGCTCCGCGGCCGCGAGATCGACCGCGACCAGCTCGAGGAGCGGGCGCGCGCCCTGCTCAACCTCGTGGCGCGGGATGAGGTGGTGGTTCCCTACCAGGTGGGTCAGCGCCTCTTCTGAGACGCTTCCGAGACGATTAACCGGAAGTCGGTTAATCGCGTTTGTGCGGCGCAAAAGCTGGGCTTCCGGTCGCCCCGCCGGGTTGCGGAACCGCCAGCCCGCGCGTAAGTGCGCTCCCAACACTGGTTGAGGAGCGCGCCATGGCCCTGTCCCCTGACACCGCCAGCAAGCGCCGGGGCAAGTCCGGCCCGGCCCCAGGCATGGGGCGTGACACGCTCCTCCGCGCCTATCGGGACATGCTGCTGATCCGCCGCTTCGAGGAGAAGGCCGGCCAGCTCTACGGCATGGGCCTGATCGGCGGCTTCTGCCACCTCTACATCGGCCAGGAGGCCGTGGTGGTCGGCATGCAGCTCTGCACCCTGCCGGGCGACCAGGTCATCACCTCCTACCGCGACCACGGCCACATGCTGGCCTGCGGCATGGAAGCCCGCGGCGTGATGGCCGAGCTGACCGGCCGCATCGGCGGCTACTCCAAGGGCAAGGGCGGGAGCATGCACATGTTCTCGCGCGAGAAGGGCTTCTATGGCGGCCACGGCATCGTGGGCGCGCAGGTCTCCCTCGGCACCGGCCTCGGCTTCGCCAACATGTACCGGGGCAGCAACAACGTCTCGCTCACCTATTTCGGCGAGGGCGCGTCGAACCAGGGCCAGGTCTACGAGAGCTTCAACCTCGCCGCCCTGCTGAAGCTGCCGGTCATCTTCGTCATCGAGAACAACAAGTACGGCATGGGCACGAGCGTGGAGCGCGCCTCCGCCTCCCGCGATCTGTCGAAGAACGCCGCCGCCTGGGGCACGCCCGGCGAGCAGGTGGACGGGATGAACGTCCAGGCCGTCTACGAGGCCGGGCAGCGGGCGGTGGCGCATTGCCGGGACGGCAAGGGGCCGTACCTGCTGGAGATGAAGACCTACCGCTACCGCGGCCACTCCATGTCCGACCCCGCGAAGTACCGCACGCGCGAGGAAGTGCAGAAGATGCGCGAGCAGCACGACTGCCTGGAAACCGCCCGCAACGACCTGCTGGCGCTCGGCGTCACCGAGCAGGACCTCAAGGCGATCGACGACGAGGTGAAGGCCATCGTGCAGGACAGCGCCGATTTCGCCCAGCAGAGCCCCGAGCCGCCGGAAAGCGAGCTCTGGACCGACGTGCTGATCGAGGGGGGGCGCTGAGATGGGTGTCGAGATCCTGATGCCGGCCCTCAGCCCGACCATGACCGAGGGCAAGCTGGCGCGCTGGCTGAAGAAGGAAGGCGACGCGGTGAAGTCCGGCGACGTGATCGCCGAGATCGAAACCGACAAGGCGACGATGGAGGTCGAGGCCGTGGACGAGGGCACCATCACCCGCATCCTGGTTCCCGAGGGCACCGAGAACGTCGCCGTGAACTCCCCCATCGCGGAGCTCGACGGCGGGGCCGGCGGCGCGAGAGCGCTTCCTGCCGACAAGCCCGCCGAGACGCGGGAGAAGGCGGCGCCGCTGCCGCAGGCCGAGGATCACGAGGTGATCGCCCGCAAGGCCGAGCACCCGCTCGCCGCCACGGCGGCCTCGCCCAGCCTGCGCCCCGAGCGCGACTGGGGCCCGACCGCGACGATCACCGTGCGCGAGGCGCTGCGCGACGCCATGGCGGCGGAGATGCGCCGCGACGCCGACGTCTTCCTGATGGGCGAGGAGGTCGCGCAGTACCAGGGCGCCTACAAGATCTCGCAGGGGCTGCTCGACGAGTTCGGCCCGAAGCGCGTCCTCGACATGCCGATCACCGAGCACGGCTTCACCGGCATGGCGGTGGGGGCGGCCTTCACCGGCCTGAAGCCCATCGTCGAGTTCATGACCTTCAACTTCTCGATGCAGGCGATCGACCAGATCATCAACTCGGCCGCCAAGACGCTGTACATGAGCGGCGGGCAGCTCGGCTGCCCCATCACCTTCCGCGGGCCGAACGGCGCCGCCTCGCGCGTGGCGGCCCAGCACTCCCAGTGCTTCGCCTCCTGGTACGCGCATTGCCCGGGCCTGAAGGTCGTCGCGCCCTGGTCGGCCGCCGATGCGAAGGGGCTGCTGCGCGCCGCCATCCGCGACCCCAACCCGGTCATCGTCCTCGAGAACGAGATCCTCTACGGCCAGTCCTTCGAATGCCCGACCGACGAGGACTTCATCCTCGAGATCGGCAAGGCGAAGATCGAGCGGCCGGGGACGGACGTCACCATCGTGTCCTTCTCGATCACGGTGGGCCTCGCCATGCAGGCGGCCGAGGCGCTGGCGGCCCAGGGCATCAGCGCCGAGGTGATCAACCTCCGCACGCTGCGGCCGCTCGACACCGCGACGATCGTGGAGAGCGTGAAGAAGACCAACCGGCTCGTCACCGTCGAGGAAGGCTGGCCCTATGCCGGCATCGGCGCCGAGGTGGCGATGCAGATCATCGAGCACGCCTTCGACCATCTCGACGCCCCGCCGACGCGCGTCACGGGCCTCGACATCCCGATGCCCTACGCCGCCAACCTCGAGAAGCTGGCGCTGCCGCGGCTCGAGCAGGTGGTGGATGCGGCCCGCGCCGTGACCTATCGCTGAGGGGGGCGCGGAGATGGCCACCAACATCCTGATGCCCGCCCTGTCCCCCACCATGACGGAGGGGACGCTCGCGCGCTGGCTCAAGAAGGAAGGCGAGAAGGTCAAGGCCGGCGACATCATCGCCGAGATCGAGACCGACAAGGCCACGATGGAGGTCGAGGCCGTGGATGAGGGCATCCTCGGCAAGATCCTCGTCCCCGACGGCACCGCCAACGTGAAGGTGAACGACGTCATCGCCGTGCTGGTCGAGCCGGGCGAGGACGCCTCCGCCGCCAACAAGCCGGCGCCCTCCGCCAGCCAGGCGCCCGCCCTCGCCGCCGTGGAAGCGGCCGGCGGCAAGGTCGCGGGCGCGCCGGAGCAGCCGGTG
>JAIEOO010000440.1 GCA_019750475.1 Acetobacteraceae bacterium
GGCGGGCGGCGTCTCGCCCGCGGAGCGCGAGGCCGCCCTGCTGGCCGAGGTGCCCCGCGCCCGGCGGCCCATGCCCAACCTCGCGCCGCATCTGGCGCGGGAGGTGCGGGAGGGTCCGACGACACTCGACGCCGCCGTGCAGCGCGCCGCCGAGCGCCTGGCCGCCGAGGCGCGCCGCGGCCTGCCGGATCGCGCCTCCGTCGCCATCCTGGTGGCGGACATCGCGACGCGCGAGGTGCGCGCTCTCGTCGGCGGCGCCTGGATGGAGGAGGGGCGGGCCGGCGCGCTCGACCTCACGCGCGCGGTGCGTTCGCCGGGTTCGGCGCTGAAGCCGGTGATCCACGTGGTCGCCTACGCGCAGGGCGTGGCGCGCCCGGACGCGCTGCTCGATGACCTCCCGGCGCGCTTCGGCAGCTACGCGCCCGAGAATTTCGACCGCGGCTTCCAGGGGCGGATCACCGTGGCCGACAGCCTGCGCCTCAGCCTCAACCAGCCGGCGGTCGCCCTGCTGTCGGAGGTCGGGCCGAACCGGCTGGCGGCCACGCTGCGGGAGGCCGGCGTGGTGCCGCGCCTGCCCCAGGGCGCCGAGCCCACCCTGCCGCTGGCGCTGGGCGGCGTCGGCGTGACGCTGCGGGAGATGGTGGCCCTCTACGCGACGCTCGCCGATGCCGGGCGCGCCGCCCCGCTGCGCCTCACGCCGGCCGCGATGACGGAGCCGCGGTCCGTGCTGGATGCCCGTGCGGCGCGGCAGGTGGCGGGCGTGCTGGTCAACCGCTTCCCGGAGGGCGGGCCGGCGGGCATTGCCTGGAAGACCGGCACCAGCTGGGGCGGGCGCGACGCCTGGGCGCTCGGCTTCGACGCGCGGCACGTGGTGGGCGTCTGGGTCGGGCGGCCGGACGGAACGCCCATCCCCGGCCTCACCGGCGGGCGCTTCGCCCTGCCCCTGCTGGCCCGCGCCTTCGCGCAGCTGCCCGAGGCGCCGCTGAGCCCCCTGCCGGTCCGCCCCGCCCCCGGCCTCGCGCCCGACAACCCGGACCGGCTGCGCCTGCTCTTCCCCCCGCCCGGCGCCGTGCTGGCCGAGGGCGGGCGCGTCGTGATCCGCGCCATGGGCGGGCAGCGGCCGCTGCGCTTCCTGGTGGATGGCGCGCCCATCGCCTCCGACCCCGCCCGCCGCGAAACGCCCTGGGAGCCGCCGGGCCCGGGCTTCTACCGCGTCACCGTGGTGGACGCGGCGGGCGGGGCCGTGCGGGCGGAGCTGCGGGTGCGGTGAGGCGCGGGGCGTGATCGCGCGCGGCGTCGCCTACGGCCTGACGGCCTTCCTGCTCGGGGCGCTGTTCGGTCCGCTGCGCGAAGTGGTGCTCGCCCCGCGCTTCGGGCCGGCGCTGGCCGTGGCGATCGAGCTGCCGGTGGTGCTCGCCGCCTGCTGGTGGCTGGCGGGGTCGCTGGCCGCTCCGCTCCTCGGCCCGCGGCCCCGGATCGGCATGGGGCTCGTCGGTCTCGCCATGCTGGTGGCGCTCGACCTCGCGCTGGCGCTTGCGTTGCGGGGCTGGCGTGTCGCCGATTGGCTCGCGCATTTCGGCACGGCGCGGGGCGCGCTGACGCTGCTGGGCTACGGCGCCTTCGCCTCGTTTCCGCTGATGCGGCGATAGCTCAGCGGCAGCCGCCGCTCTCGAACACCTGCCGCGCCAGGCGGGCGCGGCTCTGGGTCTGGCCCAGCACCTGCTGGATGCGCTGGGCGCTGGCCTCCGCCGTGGCGGCGCCCGCGACCGTCGCGGCTTCGGCCGTCATCTCGGCGAGGCGCGGGCAGCCGCAGGCGCGGAAGGTCGCCGCCGCGGCCTCCAGATCGCCCATCACGCCCTCGGCTTGGGCCCGCCCGTCCACCAGCCCTGCCACCGGACGGCCGGCGTCCCGCTCGGCCCCGCGCAGGCGGGACAGGCCCTCGCCGAAGCCGCATTGCGGCCGCGGCAGGTTGCCCTGCGCCATGAGCAGTGGCGCGGCGAGCAGGATCAGGACCAGCCGCATCGCGTCATCGCCTCCCGCATGTGAGGGGGCACGGGCGCCGTGGCCCGCACCTCCGGATCGAGCGGGAGAACCAGCTCCCGCGCCAGCAGGTGCAACGCGCCCGGCGGCCCGCCATAGCGCGCATCGCCCAGGATGGGGTGGCCGAGATGCGCCATGTGGACCCGGAGCTGGTGGGTCCGCCCGGTGCGCGGCCGCAGCTCGACCCAGGCCAGGCCCGCGCCGCGGCCCAGCACGCGCCACGCGGTGCGGGCCGCGTCGCCCTTCGGGTCCACCACCATGCGCCACCCCTCGGCCTTGCTGCTGCGCTTGAGCAGCGGCGCCTCGCAGACGCCGTCCTCTGCCGGTTCGCCCGTGACCACGGCCCAGTAGGTCTTCCCGGCGCGCCCCTCGGCGAAGAGGCGGCCGAGCGCGGCGAGCGCCGGCTTGGTTCGCCCCAGCGCCAGGCAGCCGGCGGTGTCGGCGTCCAGCCGGTGGGCCGGCTGGGGGAGGTGGCGCTTCCCCTGGCGGAGGAGCGGCAGCCAATCCTCCAGCGAGGGGCCGCCTTTAGGTCCGGCATGCACCGCAAGCTGGGCCGGTTTGTCGAGGATCAGCACCTCCGCCCCCTGAAACACGATGCGCGAGCGGAGCCATTCGGGCAGTATCTCTGTCCCATCAATGGGAGGGGGCCGATGGCCGAGTTTCGTCTCCACTGCTTCCCCGAGTCCGGCGGCTGCTACAAGGCGGCCCTCATGCTGGCCCTGTGCGGCGGCGATTGGGAAGCCATCCCGGTGGACTACTTCCGCGGCGAGACCCGAACGCCCGAATGGAAGGCGCGGGTGTCCGTCATGGGAGAGGTCCCGGTGCTCGAGCATGGCGGGCGCCGCCTGACGCAGTCGGGCGTGATCCTCTCTCACCTGTCGCGCCATTTCGGCCGGTTCGCGGCGGAGGATGGCGAGGAGCAGCTGCGCTGGCTGCTCTTCGACAACCACAAGTTCACGAGCTACCTCGCGACCTGGCGCTTCCTGCTGGGCTGGGCCGAGAACCCGGACCCGGCGGTGATCGCCTTCTTCCGCGCCCGGGTCGAAGCCGCCTTCAACGTGGTCGAGGCGCAGCTCGACGGGCGGGACTTCCTGCTCGGCGCCGCGCCCTGCATCGCCGACGTCTCCATGCAGGGCTACCTGCACTATCCCGAGGCCGAGTGGCCGCTCGACCACGCGCGCTGGCCGCGCATCGCCGCCTGGCGGACGCGCTTCGCCGCCATGCCGGGCCACCGCCCGGCCTACGACCTGCTGCCCGGCACGCGCACCCCGCCGCGCTGAACTCCGCCCGCGGACGCTCAGCTCCGGGCCTGGGCCGTCAGCCGCTGCAGGGCGGGCAGGTCGATGGCGCCGGGGACCAGCGTGTCCCCGATCACCAGCGCGGGCGTGCCCTGGATGTCGAGCGCGCGCGCCAGCGCCAGGTTCTGCTCGATCCGGCGCGTGACGGCCGGGTCGTCCATCTCCCGCCGCAGCCGCGCCCAGTCGAGGCGCAGGCGCTCCGCCTCGCGGCGCAGCACCGGCTCCGTCGGCTCCTCGCGCAGGCGCAGCAGCGCGTCGTAGAGCGGGACGTACTGCCCCTGCCGGTGCGCGGCGAGCAGCGCGCGGCTCGCCAGCAGGGAGTTGGGGCCGAGAATCGGCAGATCCTTGAGCACGACGCGCACGTCGCGCTCCCGCGCCAGCAGCTGGTCCATCGTCGGATGGAGCTGCTTGCAGAAGCCGCAGCGCACGTCGAAGAACTCGACGATCGTCACGCGCCCCTGCGGGTTGCCCTTCACCGGATCGGCCGCGTCGCGGAACAGCGCGTCGCGGTTCGCGGCGAGGGCGCGGCTGCGGGCCTCGGTGCGGTCGCGCTCCTCCGCCTGTTCGAGGCCGGCGAGGGCGTCGCGCAGGATGGACGGATCCTGGGTCAGGGCCTCGCGGATCAGGCGCAGCACCTCGGCCCGCTGCTCGGGGCTCAGGGCCTGGGCGAGGGCCGGGGCGGGAAGCAGGGCGGCGAGGCCCAGCAGGTGGCGGCGGCGCATGGGCGCTCCTTCCGGGGAAAGCCCTCCGGCAAGGGACGGGCGAAGCCCCTCAATCTGTCCCGGCGACCCGCGCAGGCCAAGTCCGGCCTGCGGCATTGCCCGCCCCCCGGAACGCGGTTAAGGCCGGAGCGACCACCCAAGGGACCGAGTGCCGACCGCATGAACCGCCCTCGTCATCGCCGCTTCTTCGGCGCCGCGCTGGCCACGCTCGCGCTGCTGCCCGGCTGCGGCACGGTGGAGAACGTCACGAGCGCCGTGCTCGGCCCGAGCATCCAGGCCGGACAGCCGGGCTTCGTTCGCGGCTTCCTCGGCGGTGTCGCGGCCGACGAGCCGGTGGCCGCCGCCATCGCGCGCGACGTGCTGGCCGCCGGCGGCAACGCGGCCGATGCCGCCGTGGCCGCGGGCTTCGCCATGTCGGTCACCCTGCCCTCCCGCGTCGGGCTCGGCGGCGGTGGCGTCTGCCTCGTCTTCGCGCCGCGCCGCAACGTGCCGGAGGTGGTGGTCTTCGCCCCCGGCGCGCGGAGCAGCATCCCCGGCCAGGCGGACCGCCCGGCGGCGATCCCGCTGATGGCCCGTGGCCTCTTCGCGGTGCACAGCCGCTTCGCCGGCGGCCGTCCCTTCGAGGAGCTGATCGTCCCGGCCGAGCAGCTCGCCCGCTTCGGCACGCCCATGTCGCGCACGCTGGCGGCGGACCTCGCGGCCGTGCGGGGCCCGCTCTTCGCCGACCCCAACGCGCGCGCCATCTTCGCCCGGGCCGATGGCCGCCCCTTCGATGTCGGCGAGCGCTTCCAGAACCCGTCCCTGGGCGCGACACTGACGGCGCTGCGCACCGCCGGCGTGGGCGACCTGCATGTCGGCGCGCTCGCCCGGCGCCTCGCCGAGGCCTCCGCCCAGGCCGGCGGCGGCGCGATGGACCTCGCGGAGCTGCGCGCCGCCCTGCCGCAACTCGCCGAGCCGCTGACGATCGAGGCCGGGGGCGGCAACCGCATCGCCCTGCCGCCGACACCGGCGGGCGCCGGCATCGCCGCGGCCTTCCGGTCCCTCCAGGCGG
>JAIEOO010000027.1 GCA_019750475.1 Acetobacteraceae bacterium
CCGCCGCGCGGCCCTCGCGCGCCGCGCGGTCCAGCTCGGCCTGGGCGATGCCGGCGCGGAGCGGCCAGTCGGGCGCCGCCGCCCATCCGTCGTCGAGCACGAGCAGCAGCGTCCCTTCGGAGGGCGCGTCCGCGCCGGGTCCCAGCACCGGCCGGGCAAGGCCGAGGATGATGAGGGCGGCGGCCAGGAGGCGCAGGAGCAGCACCCACCAGGGGGTGCGGGCCGGCGTCTCCTCCGGCTGCGGCAGGTCCCGCAGCAGGGCGGCGGCGGGGAAGCTCTGCGTGCGCGGGGCAGGGGGCGTGACGCGCAGCAGCCACCACAGCGCCGGCAGCGCGGCGAGGGCGAGAAGCAGCCAGGGGGCGGCGAAGCTGATCATCGCTCAGGCGCCCATCGGCGGCGCGAGGGCCATCCAGAGCGCGAGCAGCGCGGCCTCGGGCGGCTTGTCGGTGCGGTGAACGGTGAAGCCCCAGCCCGCGGCGCGCGCCAGGTCGGCGAGGCCGGCCCGGTGCAGGGCGAGACGCTCGGCGTACAGCGCGCGGACATCCTGCACCCGCGGCACCAGGGTGGGCGCCTCGCCCTCCAGCCCCTCGAATCGGACGCGCCCGTCATAGGGCAGCGTCTCCTCCGCCGGGTCCATCACCTGGACGAGCTGGCCGCGCACCGGCCGGGCGGCGAAGGCCCCGAGCGCCGCCTGCACCTCCGTCAGGGGCTGCAGGAAGTCGCCGAACAGCACGAGGCGCCCGTGCCGCGGCACCGCGTGCTCCGACAGCAGGTCGGCGTCGAGCCGCGCCTCGGCCTGCTGGGCCAGGGCGCGGGCCAGGGCCGGCAGGGCGCCGCGCCCGGCGAAGGCCCGGCTGCCGCGCGGGCTCGGCAGCAGGCGTACGCGCTCTCCGCCGCGCAGCAGCAGGGCCGCGAGGGCGAGCAGCAGCAGGTCCGCCCGCCGCGCCTTCTCCGTGTTCGAGAGGTGCGACTTCCAGTCCATGGAGGCCGAGGGGTCGCGCCAGAGCAGCACGGTCTGGGCCGCTTCCCACTCCGTCTCGCGCACGAAGAGGCGGTCGGCCTTCGCCGACTGCCGCCAGTCCACGCGGGCGGCCGCGTCGCCCGCGACATAGGGGCGGAACTGCCAGAAGGCCTCGCCCTGGCCGGAGCGCCGCCGTCCATGGACGCCCTGCATCACCGTCGCGGCGACGCGCTCCGCCTCGACGACGAGCGGCGGCAGCCCGGCCCCGAGCGACTCGGCGAGGGCCGGGGCCACGCCCGCCAGCGTGGCGGTCGTCCGCGCCTCAGCCAATGGTCGCCTTCAGCGCCGCGATCACGTCGGCGAGCTTCACGCCGTCCGCCCGCGCCGAGAAGGAGAGCGCCATGCGGTGCCGCAGCACCGGTTCGGCCAGGGCGCGGACGTCGTCGAGGCTCGGCGAGAGGCGCCCGTCCAGCACCGCCCGCGCCCGGGTCGCCAGCATGAGCGCCTGGGCGGCGCGCGGCCCCGGGCCCCAGGCGAGGTGCTTGCGCACCGCCTCCAGGCCCGAATCCTGCGGCCGCGCCCCGCGCACGAGGCGCAGGATGGCGTCCACCACCTGCTCGCCCACCGGCATGCGCCGCAGCAGGGTCTGCGCCGCGATCAGCTCCGCCCCGGTCATCGCCTGGGCCGGCTTCTCCTCGGCGGCGCCCGTGGTCGCGAGCAGCATGGCGCGCTCGGCCTCGAGATCGGGGTAGCCGACCTCGACCTCGAGCAGGAAGCGGTCGAGCTGCGCTTCCGGCAGCGGGTAGGTCCCCTCCTGCTCGATCGGGTTCTGGGTGGCCAGAACGTGGAAGGGCGAGGGCAGGGGCAGGATCTCGCCGCCCACCGCCACCTTGTGCTCCTGCATCGCCTGCAGCAGCGCCGACTGGGTGCGCGGGCTGGCGCGGTTGATCTCGTCCGCCATCAGCAGCTGGCAGAAGACCGGGCCCTTGAGGAAGCGGAAGGCGCGCTTGCCGTGGGCGTCCTCCTCCAGCACCTCGCTGCCCAGGATGTCGGCGGGCATGAGGTCCGGCGTGAACTGCACCCGCCGCTCGTCGAGGCCGAGAACGGTGCCCAGCGTCTCCACGAGCTTCGTCTTGCCGAGGCCGGGGACGCCGACCAGCAACAGGTGCCCGCCCGAGAGCAGGGTGATGAGCGCCTGGTCCACCACCTCCTGCTGCCCAAAAATGATGCGACCGATGCCGGCCCGGACCCGCGCCAGGGTGTGGCCGAGCCGCTCCACCTCCTGAAGAAGGATCTCGGGGTCCTGCGAGGTGGCCACTTCTCCCATGCCTTCGAAGCTCCCATATGGCGGGACGCCGGTGGACGGCGGGAGCATTGCCCGCCAACCTTCGGCCTTTGGACGTATCGGGAAGCCTATGCCGCCGGAACGCCGGAACAAAGCGCCGAATGGCACGACCGCCCCTGACTGGGCCCGCGGTTGCACCCAGAATGGTGGGCCTGGGCAGAACGATGGCAAGGTCGCGACGTTGCGGCCCGTGCAGGCCGAGCGACGCCCCAAGCATGACTGCGGCGACCTCGACATGCGCATCGCCCGCGACGGGACCTGGCACTACAAGGGCAGCCCCATCGGCCGCAAGGAGCTGGTCTGCCTCTTCGCCAGCGTCCTCCGGCGCGAGGCCGATGGCAGCTACCTGCTGGAGACGCCGGTCGAGCGCGGCCGCATCACGGTCGAGGACGCGACCTTCATCGCCGTCGAGATGTGCTGGCGGGACTGCGATTGCGGCCACGGCGCCGGGCCGCAGCAATGCCTGTCCTTCCGGACGAATTGCGACGAGGTGGTGACGGCGGGCGCCAGGCACCCGATCCGCGTCCAGCTCGACCCCCGCACGCGGGAGCCGCGGCCCTACGTGCTGGTGCGCCCCGGCCTCGAGGCGCGGATCAGCCGCGCCGTCTTCTACGAGATGGTGGCGCTCGCCGTGCCGGAGACGATCGGCGGGCGCGAGGTGCTCGGCGTCTGGAGCGAGGGCGTCTTCTTCCCCATCGACGAGGTCACGGCGCTCGAGCAGGCGGCGGAGTGACGCCGGGCGCGCTCCTGCCGCTGCTGGCGGGGATCGTCGCCGCCCCCGACGCCGCGGAGCCGCCCGAGGGGCTGCGGCCGGCCGCCGTCCTCGTGCCCGTGGTGCTGCACGACGCGCCCGCCATCCTGCTGACGCGCCGCGCCGCCCACCTCAACGCGCATCCGGGGCAGGTCAGCTTCCCGGGCGGCCGGATCGAGCCGGGCGAGACGCCCGAGGCCGCGGCGCTGCGCGAGGCGGCGGAGGAGATCGGTCTCGATCCGCGGCTGCCGCGCCTGCTGGGCCGCCTGCCGCGCCGGGCCACCGGCACCGGCTTCGAGATCACCCCGATCCTGTCCGTGCTCGAGCCCGGCTTCCCCGTCACGCCCGACCCGTCCGAGGTCGCGCACGTGTTCGAACTCCCCCTCGCCACGATCCTCGACCCGGCCGCGCCGCGGCTGGAGCGGGCCGAGTGGAAAGGGCGGATGCGGGAATACTGGGTCTGGCCCCATCCGGAGGAGCGCATCTGGGGCGCCACGGCCTCGATCCTCGTCGAGCTGGCGCGCGCCATCCGGGGCGCGCAGGCCGCGCCGCTCCGCCCCACCGGCTGAGGCCCGGCGCGGGCGGACGAAACTTCACGATTCGGCCAAGTGCCCGCGCTGGCAGGTGTCGCGGCCGGTGCTTAGGCCCGAGCACAGATGACGTCCGATCGCTCCCCGACGATCCTGGCCATCCGGTGCCCCTATTGCGGGACGCCGAAGCCGGCGGGCCAGGCGCGCTGCGCGTCCTGCGGGGCGGCGCGCGTGCGCCGGATCACGCCGCTCGGCCGGGCGCTGCTCTGTTCGGGGGTGTTCATTCCCGTGTTCCTCCTGCTGAGGCTCCTCTCGCCCGAGACGGTCACGCGCAAGGTCTGGGAGCAGGGCGACCTCGCGGATGCCGGGACGGGCGTCGGCTGACCCGGCCCGGGGCGGGGCCGTCGCGCCGCGCGGCTTCCCGGGCCATACCCGCCGCGGCGCGCCTGCCCTATGAAGCCCCATGGCTTGGCTCCTCGAAGCGCTGCTGCTGCTCGCGCCTCTCTTGGCCTACGTCGCCTGGTGGCGGCTAACGGGACGGCAGGCGGAACTGCGCCCCTCCGCGCGGCTGGTGGGCCTGCTGGCCGCCGGCATCGGCTGCGCGATGATCGGGGCTCTGCTCTACGGCTTCTCGCGCGGGATCGACCGCACCGAACGCTACCAGCCCGCCCAACTCCGCGACGGGGAGGTCACGCCCGGTCGCGGCGTCGCCCGGCCATGACGCGGCCCCCCTTCCTGGATCTGCCGGAAGTCGGCGCCGTGCTCGCCGCCCTGCCCGGCGCGCGGGCGGTGGGCGGTGCGGTGCGCGACCACCTCGCCGGGCGGCCCATCCATGACGTGGACGTGGCCGCGCCGTTCGTGCCGGAGGAGATCGCGGCGCGGTTGAAGGCGGCCGGCCTCAAGGTGTTCGAGACCGGGCTCGCGCACGGGACCGTCACCGCGGTGCTGAACCGGCGCCCGGTCGAGGTGACGGCGCTGCGGCGCGACGTGACGACCGACGGCCGGCACGCCGAAGTCGAGTGGACGACCGACTGGCAGGAGGACGCGGCGCGGCGCGACTTCACCATCAACGCCATGTCCATGGGCGCCGACGCCGCGCTGCACGACCCCTTCGGCGGCGCGGCGGACCTCGCCGCGGGGCGGGTGCGCTTCGTCGGCGACGCGAGGACGCGCCTCGCCGAGGATTACCTGCGCGCCCTGCGCTTCTTCCGCTTCCAGGCGCGCTACGGGCGCGGCGCGCCGGACGGGGAGGCGCTGGCCGCCATCGCCGATGCCGTCCCGGGCCTCGCGCGGCTCTCGGTCGAGCGGGTCTGGATGGAGCTGAAGCGGCTCCTCGAGGCGCCGGATCCGACGGAGGCCCTGCGGCTGATGGAGCGCACGGGCATCCTGCCCGCCGTGCTGCCCGAGGGCCGCG
This sequence comes from Acetobacteraceae bacterium, assembly GCA_019750475.1. GTDB lineage: Bacteria > Pseudomonadota > Alphaproteobacteria > Acetobacterales > Acetobacteraceae > Roseococcus. The sequence continues at coordinate 5,002 of JAIEOO010000027.1, forward strand.
ACCTTCCCGCCTTCGCCCGGCTGGTGGCGCTCGGCGCGCCGCAGCGCGTCATGCTGCGCTTCGCCACGCTGCTCGGAACCGACGAGGCGCACCCGGGCCCCGCGCGCGCGGCGGGCGTCGCGCGCCGCCTGCGCCTCTCCGCGGAG
>JAIEOO010000188.1 GCA_019750475.1 Acetobacteraceae bacterium
TCGCTGTCGTAGGGGAGGCCGAGCGCGGCCAGCAGCCCGGCCAGGTCGGCGAAGCCGAGGCGCAGCCGCGTCGCCTTGCCGGCGGCGAGCGCGTCGAGCAGCCGCACGGCGCAGGCGCAGGCTTCGGCATAGCCCTCGAGGTCGAAGCCGCCCTCGGGTTCGAGGAAGGCGGGCAGGTTCAGCGTGACGCGGGCCTCGGCCTTGGCGTCGCCGCGCCAGACCTCCGGCCCGGGGGCGGCGCGGCGCGACAGGAGAAGGGCGCGCCAGGCTTCGGCGAAGCCGGTGGCCTCCTCGGGCAGCAGCGTGCCGGCCTTCAGGCCGCGCTCCACGGCGCGGGCCAGCCAGGCCTCGGCGGCGCGGGGAAGGGTGGTGGGACCGTCGCCGGGAACGAGCGCGGCGAGCGCCGCGGCGGCCTCGTCCTCCCAGGCGGCGGGCAGGGCGATGGCGCGCGGCGCCGCATCGGGGTCGGCCCCGGCGCGGAGGCGCCGCAGCGCGACGCCTTCCCAGAGCGTTCCCGACAGCGAGGGGTGGAGGCGGCGCCGGCGCGTCTGCTTCATGCGCCGGAGATTAGCACGGGAACGCCGACCCGGAAGCCGGATGCAGTGGTCATGGCTCCGCTTCGCCACAACATCTTGTGGACAACCTCGAGCTCCTCCGGGGCGCGCTTCCGCCGCGCCGCCATTCGTGGGATAGAGCCCGCATGTCGAGGATCGCGCTCTTCACCGCCCGCCTGACCGCCCGCAAGGTCGGGCAGGACGCCCTGGGCAACACCTATTTCGAGAGCCGCCGCGTGGTGCCGGTGTACGGCCGCGCGCGCCGCTTCGTGGTGCTGGCGAAGGGCAGCAGCGAGGCCACGCTGGTCCCGCCCGAGTGGCACGCGTGGCTGCACCACACGACGGCGTCGCTGCCCGAGCGCCCGTCCTACCCCTGGCTGAAGCCGCACCAGCCCAACGCCACGGGCACGGCGCTCGCCTGGCGGCCCAAGGGCCACGACTACCGCCGCGGCGGCCGCAACGCCTCGGCCGGCGACTACGAGGCCTGGACTCCGGGGAGCTGATGGCGGCCTCCCGCAGTTGGGCCGAGATCGGGACGGGCTTCGCGGTCCTCGCCGTCGCGGCCGGGTTCCTCGGCTATGCCGTCCTGCATTCGGGCCGCGCCGGCGTGTCCGACGGGCTGTCGCTGAGCGCCAGTTTCGACCGCATTGACGGGCTGAACCAGGGGGCTGACGTCCGGATCGCCGGGGTGAAGGTCGGCAGCGTGACCAGCCTGCGGATCGACCCGCAGAGCTTCGACGCGGTCGTCACGATGCGCGTGGACCCGTCGCTCCGCCTGCCGCGCGACACCTCGGCCGAGATCACCTCCGAGGGGCTGCTCGGCGGGCGGTTCATCTCCCTCGTGCCGGGCGGCGCCGAACAGGTGCTGCGCGACGGCGGCCGCATCACCGAGACCCAGGGCAGCGTCAGCCTGGAAAGCCTGCTCGGGCGTTTCATCTTCTCGGTGACGCAGATGAACAGCTCCTCCCAGAACCAGAGCGCGCCGCCGGGCGAGAGCCCGGCGCCGGCGCGGCCTTGAGCCTCGCCCCTCCGGCGGAATGGCCCGGCGCCGATGGCGCGCCGGTGTCCTGCCGCGAGAAGCTGAAGATGCTGGCCGAGAACCACGCAGAGGCCGCGCAGGTGCTGCGCGACGCCTTCGAGGATGCGGTGCTGATGGGCGTGGAGGAGGGCGCGATGCGCCGCATCCTGACCGACCTCGTCGCCAGCCTGCCGAGCCCCAGGCGATGAGGCGCATCCTCCCGGCCCTGCTGCTGGCGGCGCCGACGGCGCTGGCGCAGCCCGCCCCGTCCGACGGCGGGTTGTCCGATCCCGGCTGGGTGCGGCGCCAGACGGCGGAGATCCAGGCGCTCGACAAGGTGAACGCCCGCGTCTCCTCGATCCGCGCGACGGTCGGGCAGCCGGCGAATTTCGGCACGCTGACCATCACCGTCCGCGCCTGCCACGCCCGGCCGCCGGACGAGAGCCCGGATTCGGCCGCCTGGGTCGAGATCACCGACAGCCGCGGCGCACCCGTTCCTGGCGGCGGCGGTATCCCGCCGGGGGGCGTGGTGTTCCGCGGCTGGCTCTTCGCCGAGCGGCCGGCCGCCAACATGCTGCAGCACCCGGTCTACGACATCCGCATCCTCGCCTGTCGCTGAAGGACGATCCGCGAAGGTGGCTTCGCCGGAGCGGCGGAGCGTCCTCTCAGAAGCTGCTCCAGCGTGATCCCGGTGGCTGGGAGCCGCGGCTTCGCCCCGACCGGCATGGGCCAGCGCGACGCCGCGGCAGCCGCTCAGACGGCGAGCGACATGCGCATGCCGCGCAGCGCCAGCGCCTCCGCGGCGCGGCCGCCCGCATAGGCTTCGAGCGCGACCTTCGTGCCGTCCCGCAGACCGTAGAGCTGCCGCACCCGGTGCAGGCATTCGGCCGCGCTCCGGGCGTGCAGCCCGATGCGGCCCGCGGCCGGGTGCGAGCTGCCGGCCAGCTGCGCCGCCGCCACGACACCGAGGCGCCGCACCGTCTCGGCGAGGCGGAGGGCCGCGCCGTAGGATTGGGCGACGGCCTGGGGCAGGCCGCTTTCCTCCGCCTCGAGGCGGGCGAAGGCGGCGATCTCGTCCTGGGGGCTGCCGGGGGCGCGCTGGGGGGGGATGAACATGCGGTGCGTCCTGGTCTCAGCCAGAACATAAGAAGAACAAACCGGTCGGGCAAGCGCGGCAGGTGAGGAAACCGCACAATTCCGGACGGGTCGCCGAGCCCGCACCGTGCGAGGGTCCCGCCCGCCCGACGGGGATGAGTTCGGGCGATCTGGGGGAGTCATGGGATCGAGTGGAACGGACCGGCTGCGGCGGCTCGCGCAGGCCGACAGCGCGGATGCGCACTTGCTCGCCGACTGCGACGCGCTGATGGCCCTCTACGAGGAGGCCGTGCGCAGGCGCCCGTATCCCGGCTACGCCGACTGGCTGCAGGGCGAGATGCGCGGGATCATGAGCCTGGAAGCGCGGGTCGCCCGTGTCGCCGCCACCACGCCGCTCGGGCGCCGCGCCAAGGCGGATGTGGCCCTGTTCCAGCTCACCCGCCATGTCGGCGAGGGCAGCATCCACGCCATCGCCTGCTCCGCCCTGCGGGACGTGCTGGCCGCCGACGGGCGCTGAGGCCCGGGCCCGGCCGGACGGCATGCCGCGCCCAGCACCCCATCGCCCGGGCTGGCAGCGATCGGGGCGCGCATCCCGCGCGCACCACCACTCGCAGCGGCTGCGGCCTCACGACCGTCAGGCCGCAGCCGCGACGCGCCGCCGACCGGCGGGCGCGTCGCCGCAGGGACGGCCGTCGCCGCCCGGGCCGGCGGCGGCAGCCCCCGTTGCCTGTGCCGGAGCAGCGGCCGATGATGTCGGTCTCACATCGAGTGAGCGGGGATGGACAGGGGCGCCGAGTGGCAGCAGGGGCGGGACGGCCCGGTCCTGGAGGAGGTGAAGTTCGCCACCATCCTCTTCGCGGACATCGTCCGCTCCACCGAGCTCGTGGCGGCGCTCAGCCCGGATGACGCCTTCCAGACGCTCGAGCCGGCGCTCAGCGTGCTCATCCAGGCCGTCGAGGAGGTGGGCGGCACCGTCAACCGCGTGACCGGCGACGGCGTGATGGCGATGTTCGGCGCTCCGCGCGCCGACGAGGACCACGCGCTGACCGCCTGCATCGCCGCCCTGACGATGATCGCCCGCACCGAGCTGCTCGCGCGGGCGGTCAGCCTGCGCGTGGGCGTCCATTCCGGGGAGTTCGTCGTCCATCCCCTCCAGGTCAGCTCCGCGCGGCTGCTCGACGCCGCGGGACTCGCGGTCCACATGGCGGCGCGGATCCAGCAGGCGGCGAAGCCCGGCGAGGTCTGGATCAGCGCCGAAACGCGGCGCCTCTGCGGCGGGCGCGTGCAGGTCGACCGGAACGCGCGCGTCGCCTTGCGCGGCATCCCCGGCAAGCTGCCGCTCGCCCGGCTGCGCGGCGTGGATGCCGCGGCCGGCCGCCTCGACGCGACGGGCCGCCGCGCCCTGTCGCCCTTCATCGGCCGGCGGACCGAATTGCGCCAGCTGACGGCGGCCTGGAGCGGCGCGCAACGCGGCACGGGCAACGCCGTGCTCGTCACCGGCGAGGCCGGGCTCGGCAAGTCCCGCTTCGTGGCCGAATTCCTGCGCCGCCGGCGCGGCGTGCCGGCCGCGACCGGCCGGGCGATCCGCTGGCGGCGCGAGGACGGGTTCCACCCGCTCCGCGGGCTCGCGGCCCAGATCCTCGGCATCGCGCCCGGTGCGCCGGTCGCGCCCGCGCTCGCCGGGCTTCCGGCGCCGCTCCGGGATGCCGTGGGCCTGCTGCTCGGCGCCGACACCGGCCCCGGCTGGCGCGGCATCGCCCCGAGCGAGCGAAGCCGGCGGCTGCGCGACAGCCTGGCCGGCCTGCTGCGCTGGTGGAGCGCCGACGGGCCGCGGATCGCGGTGATCGATGATCTGCACTGGGCCGATTCGGACACGCTCGACGCCGTCGCGGCCGCGCTGCGCGAGCTGCCGGGGATGCCGGTGCTGCTGCTGCTCACCGCGCGCCACGACCTGCCGCTCGACCCAGCGATGCGGCGCCTCCCCCTCGGCCCGCTGACAGCCGCCGAGGCCGAGGAACTGTCCCGCCATGTCCGGCCGGCGACGGGGGCCGACGGAGCGACGGCACCCCTGCTGGCCAGGGCCGGGGGCAACCCGTTCTTCATCGAGGAGGCGACGGCCTCGCTCGAGGATCTGCCGCCGACGCTGCGGGTCCTCATCGGGTCGCGCATCGATCGCCTGCCGGCCGACGCCAAGCGCCTGGTCGAGCTGCTCGCCGCCCTGGCCGAGCCGGTGCCGCTGCCCCTGTTCGCGGCCTGCGCCGGCCGCGCGCCAGGCGAGGCGGAGCTGCTGCGCGGCCTCGGCGCCCTCGACCGGGACGGGCTGCTCGACGTCAGCGAGGAGGGCGGGCTGCGGCGCGTCGCCTGCCGCCACGCCCTCGTGCAGGAGGTCGCCTATCGCGGCCTGACCGAGCGGCGCCGGCGCGAGCTGCACGCCGGCATCGCCGGGCGGCTCGAGGCGGCCCTGGGCGCCGAGGCGCCGCGGCACG
>JAIEOO010000386.1 GCA_019750475.1 Acetobacteraceae bacterium
CGGGGTGGAGCAGCCCGGTAGCTCGTCAGGCTCATAACCTGAAGGTCACAGGTTCAAATCCTGTCCCCGCATCCCATCAGCCCCGTTCGGCCACACGCCGCGCGGGGCTTTTTGTTGTCCGGACCCCACCGCGACAGCGCCCCGCCACTTTGCTATCCCGTCCCGCAACGAAACGGGGAAGCGGATGAAAACGGCAGCCGAACGACTGGTGGACTTCCTGGCGGCGCAGGGCATCGACCGCGCCTGGTGCGTGCCGGGCGAGAGCTACATCGCGCTGCTCGACGCGCTGCATGGCAGCCCGATCGACCTCGTCACCTGCCGCCACGAGGCGGGCGCCGGCTTCGCCGCCGTCGCCGACGCCAGGCTCACCGGCCGGCCGGGCATCGTCCTCGTCAGCCGCGGCCCGGGGGCCTGCAACGCCGCCATCGCGCTCCACACCGCCGAGCAGGATGCCGTCCCGCTCATCCTCCTGATCGGCCAGGTCGAGGCGCGGGATCTCCGCCGACGCGCCTTCCAGGAAATCGACTACGCCGCGATGTTCGGCAGCTTCTGCAAGTTCGTGGGCGAGGCGACGACGGCGGCCCAGGTGCCGGAGCTGATCGCCCGGGCCTGGGCCGCCGCCACCTCCGGCGTGCCGGGGCCGGCGGTGCTGTCCCTGCCCGAGGACGTGCTGGCCGAAACCTGCGAGGCCGTGGCGCCGGCCGCGACGCCCCATCTCCCCGCGGCGCCTGACCCGGCGCCGATCGCCCGGCTGCTGCGCGAGGCGCGGCGCCCGATCCTCCTGGCCGGCCACGCGCTCGACGCGCCGGGCGGGCGCGAGGCGCTGCTCGCCTTCGCCGAGGCGTGGCACCTGCCGGTCGCGGTGTCGTTCCGGCGGCAGGACATCTTCCCCAACGACCATCCGCTCTACGCTGGCGACATGGGGCTGCGGAACCCGGACGCGCAACGCGCCGCCTTCGCCGAGGCGGACCTCGTCCTCGCCCTCGGCACGCGGCTCACCGACATCACGACGCAAGGCTATTCCTGGCCGCGTCCGGGGCAGCGCCTGATCCATGTCTGCGCCGATCCCCGCTTCCTCGGCTGGCAGTTCGCCGCCGACCCGGCGATCTGCGCCGACGCCCAGGCCCTGCTCGCGGCGCTGGCGCGGGAAGCGCCCGCCGCGCCGGCGTCGCGCGCCGAGTGGTGCGCGCGCCTGCGGCAGATCCACCTCGCCGACACCGGGGTCGCCCGCCGCGACTGGCCGGACGGCCTCGCCTTCGCCGAGATCGCCCAGGCCGTGGGCGAGGCGCTGCCGCCCGACGGCATCGTCGCCCTCGATGCGGGGACCTTCGGCGCGCCCTTCTATCGCAAGCTGTCCTGGCAGCCGGGCCAGCGGCTCCTCGCGCCGATCTCCGGCGCCATGGGGTTCGGCGTGCCGGCGGCCGTCGCGGCGGCGCTTCGGCACCCCGGTCGGACGGTGGTCTGCGGGCTGGGCGATGGCGGGGCGCTGATGACGGGCGGCGAACTCGCCGTCGCGCTGGAGCGGCGGCTGCCGATCAAGCTGCTCCTGTCCGAGAACGGGGCCTACGCCTCCATCCGCATCCACCAGGAGCGCGCGCATCCCGGGCGCGTCTCCGGGACCATGTTCGGCAACCCGGATTTCGGCCGCTGGATCGAGAGCTTCGGGCTCCCGCTGCTCCGGGTGGACAGCCGCGCCGACATCGCGGCGATGCAGGCCGCCATCCGCGGCCCGGGGCCGGCCGGCGTGCTCGTCCGGACCAGCCTGCAGGCGGTGCTGCCCGCGCCGGTCCGGGCCGCGGCCGAATAGCGGCCGGCCGGTGGAAATTACGCCTCGGGAACAAACGAGGCTTGTGGCGCGGCGTTCCCGACCCAACTGGCTGGGAGCCATGACGATGCCGCACCTCGTCCGCTTCATGCTCGCCCATGCCGGGATCGGCTTCGCGCTGGCGACGCTCTTCGTGGCGGCCATCCTGCTGGCCAATCCCGCCGGCATCGGCGCGCTCCTCCTGCGGGAGGGGCTGTTCCCCGTGGCGCTTCTCTGGTTCTTCTCGGGGCTCACCTTCGGAGGGGCGCAGATGGGGATCGCGGTGATGCTGCTCGACCAGCGGGACATGGACCGGCCGGTCCGCCCCTCGGGCCGGCCGGTTCGCGCCCTCGCGCTCGCTCGCGCGCCCGCCCGTCGCCGGTGAGGCTTGCGGCCCTTCTCCTCGCGCCGCTGCTCGCGGCCTGCCAGGTCGTGGGCGTGAGGTCCGGCACCGAGGAGCCCGCCTACCAGGTGGTGGCGCGCGAGGGTCCGATGGAGGTCCGCCGCTACGCCCCCCGCCTGATCGCCGAGACGGACGTCGCCGCGCCCGACGCCGCCGCGGCGCGCGGCGCCGGCTTCCGCCCGCTCGCCGACTTCATCTTCGGCCGCAACCGCGCCGCGGAGCGCATCGGCATGACCGCGCCGGTCGCCCAGGCTGGTGGTGGGGAACGCATCGGCATGACCGCCCCCGTGGCGGAGCGGCCCGGGCCGGACGGGGTCTGGCGCATCGGCTTCTTCATGCCGGCGCGCTACACGCTCGAGACCCTGCCGCGGCCGGAGAACCCGGCGATCGCGGTGCGCACCCTGCCCGAGCAGACCGTCGCCGTGCTGCGCTTCGGCGGCACCCCCGACGCGCCGGCGGTGGCGGGCGCGCGGGGACGCCTCTCGGCGCAGCTCGCCCTGTCCCAGGCCTGGGAGGCGACCGGCGAGGGCGGCGCCTGGTTCTACGACCCGCCCTGGACCATCCCCGGCGCGCGCCGCAACGAGGTCTGGGTGCCCGTGGCGCCGCGCCCGCCTGTCCTCACGCGCTGAGCCTCGGCTCAGCGGCGCTCGAGGATGGAGACGTAGTTCGCGACCGCGGCGCCGCCCATGTTGAACACGCCGGCGCGGTCGGCGCGCGGCAGCTGCATGTCCCCGGCCTCGCCCGAGAGCTGCATGGCCGCCAGCGCGTGCATGGAGACGCCGGTGGCGCCGATCGGGTGGCCCTTCGCCTTGAGGCCGCCGCTGCGGTTGACCGGCAGGCGCCCGTCCTTCGCGGTCCAGCCCTCCAGGATGGCGCGCGCGCCCTGGCCCTCGGGCGTCAGGCCCATCGCCTCGTACTCGATCAGCTCGGCCACGGTGAAGCAGTCATGCGTCTCGACGAGCGAGAGGTCGGAAAGGCTCATGCCGGCCTGGGCGAGCGCCCGGCCCCAGGCCTCGCGCGCGCCTTCGAAGCGGACGATGTCGCGCGACGCGATGGGCAGGAAGTCGTTTACCTGCGCCGTCGCGCGGAACTGCACCGCGCGCGGCGCCGCCGCCGCCACGTCGCCATCGGCGATCACGAGGGCGGCCGCGCCGTCGGAGACGAGCGAGCAGTCGGTGCGCTTCAGCGGCCGCGCGACATAGGGGTTCTTCTCGCTCTCGGTGCGGCAGAAGGCGTAGCCGAGGTCCTTGCGCATCTGGGCGAAGGGGTTGTCCACCCCGTTGGCGTGGTTCTTGGCGGCGATGGCGGCGAGCGCGTCCGACTGGTCGCCATGGCGCTGGAAATAGGCATCGGCGATGCGGGCGAAGACGCCGGCGAAGCCGGCCTCGATCCCCGCCTCGCCCTTGAGGTAGCTGGCCGAGAGCAGGATCTCGCCGACCCGCTGGCCGGAGACGGCCGTCATCTTCTCGGCGCCGATGACGAGCGTGACGCGCCCCCGCTTCGCGCCCAGGAAGTCGAGCGCGCCGTGGATCGCGGCCGAGCCCGTGGCGCAGGCGTTCTCGTAGCGCGTGGCCGGCTTGAAGCGCAGCTCCGGCAGGTGCTGGAGCACGAGCGAGGACGGGAAATCCTGCGCCTGGAAGCCGCCGTTGAAATGGCCGAGGAACACGGCATCCACCTCGGCGGGCGAGATCCCCGCATGCTCGATCGCCTGGCGGGCGACGAGGCCGATCAGCGCCTCCGCGTCGGGCGCGTCGTCGAGCTTGCCGAAGCGGCTATGCGCCCAACCGATGATCGCGGGCTTGGCGTCGTGCTGGCTCATGGCCGCGTTTCCCCTTTCGGCTTGGAGGAAATCAGCCTAATCCCTTGACCCGTTCGGGGGAACCGGCCGGGGCGGTAGCGAATCCGAAAGGATTTCGGCACCACTCAGGTCTGAATGTTGGGGCAGGGGGTGCCAGCCCGCAGATGACGGCGTCGCTCAAGCGCTTCTGGCTGCTGCTGGCCGCCCTGGTGGGCGCCGCCGTGGTCGTGGGCGTCTGGGCGCTCGGCATCGATCTCGCCCGCCGCGAGGAGCAGGTGCGCCTCGCCGAGGCCGAGGCCGCCACCCTCGCCGCCATCCGCTCCGCCCGCGACTCCCTGCCGCGCCAGCTCGCCGCCACCGACCGCGCGCTGAGCCACGCGCAGGTCCGCGCCGTCGCCCTGGCCCGTGGCGACCGCCGCGAAGCCGACGCGCAGGAGCAGGCGCTGCTCGCCCTGTTGCGCCGGGGCGGAGATGCGCCGCGCGTCGTGGCGCAGGCCGACGCGCAGGGCCAGATCGTCTGGACGTCGTAGCCCGGCGCGCCGCCGGCCTGGATCGGCAACACCGAGTATTTCCTGCTGCACCGCTACGGCCGCATCGCCCCGGTGATCGGGCGCTACCCGGTGCCGTCGCTCGGCGGGCAGGTGGTGCCGGTGATGACCTTCCCCGTGCTGGGGTCGCAGGGCGGCTTCGCCGGCGTCGTGCTCGCCGGCCTCGATGCCGGTCGGCTCGGCCAGGCGCTGCCCGCCGCCACCGATCGGACCGACCCGCAGATCGGCGTGTTCCTCCAGGACGGCACGCTGCTCGCCCGCGGGCGCAACGCGAGGCTGACCCACGCGCGGCTGGAGGCCGAATGGCTGCCCGAGCCGGTGGCCGGCGGGGGCGGGGAGCGCGTGCTGCCCCGCGCCGTGTCGCCGCCCGGCACCGTCGTCGTCACCGCCCGCGTCCCCGGCTTCGACCTCCTGCTCGCGGGCGAGGCGGAGTCGGCGCCGGAGCCGGTGGTGACCGTGTCGCGGCTCGTCCGCTTCGCCGCCCTCCTCCTCGGATCGAGCCTCATCGCCGCGCTGCTGCTCGCCTGGCGGCGGCTGCCGCGGCTGGGCCCGGCCAGCACGCCGGCCGCCGCCACGCCCTCCGCCATGCCGCGGACGCGGAGCCCGGCCGAGCCGCAGCAACCCG
>JAIEOO010000122.1 GCA_019750475.1 Acetobacteraceae bacterium
CCCGCCAGGGGACACGGTCCCCTGGACCCACGGATCGTTTGTTGGGGATTGGGGAGGGGCACTTCGGCCCCTCCCCAGCAAGGCCCCCTCAGGCGTCCGGCCGGATGCCGGCTTCGCGGACCAGGCGGCTCCAGCGTTCGACCTCCTGGGTGACGAAGGCGCGGCTGCGGTCGGCGTCCCAGCCGAGGACGTCGAAGCCGCCGTCTTCGGCGCGGCGGCGTGTGTCGGGGTCGCGCATGGCGGCGGTGGTGGCGCGTTCGATTTCGGTGAAGACCGGGCGGGGGACGGCGCTGTTGGTGAGCATCGCCGTCCAGTTGCTGATGCGCAGGTCGGGGGAGCCCGCTTCGATCACGGTGGGGATATCCGGGACGAGGCGGTGGCGCGTCTCGCTGGTGATGGCCAGGCCGCGCAGGCGCCCGGATTGGAGCTGGCCGATGCACTCGGGCAGGTTCGAGACCATGAAGTCGAGGTTGCCGGCGACCAGATCCGTCACGCCGGGGGCGCCTCCGCGGTAGGGCACGTGGGTGACGTTGCCGCCGGCGCCGGAGACGCGGCGGACGAGTTCGAGGCCGAGATGCGGCGGCGAGCCGTTGCCGGAGGAGCCGGCGTTGGTCGGGCGGCGGCGGAGCTGCTCCATGAAGTCCGCGAGGGTGCGCGCCGGGTTGTTGGGGTTCACGACGACCACGAGGGGCAGGGAGCCCAGCATGGAGACCACGGAAAAATCCCGCAGCAGGTCGTAGGGCGCGTTGGGGAAGAGGCTGACATTGACCGCGTGGGTCAGGGTGATGGCGAGCAGCGTGTGGCCGTCGGGCGGGGACTGGGCGGCCGCCTGCGCGCCGATGATCGCGTTGCCGCCGGCGCGGTTCTCCACGACGACGGGCCTGCCCCAGCCTTCCTGCAAGCGCTGCGCGACGAGGCGCGCCATGATGTCGGTGAGGCCCGCGGGGGTGAAGGGCACGATGTAGCGGACGGCGCGGTCGGGGAAGGTGGACTGCGCCCGGGCCCCCGCGTGCAGGGCGGCGGACAGGGGGAGCAGGGGCGCGGCGGCGAGGGCCGCGCGGCGGGTCAGCGTCATGGAGGTTTCCTCGTGGTTCCGCATCTGGCGGCGGGCCTCGGCACGAGCATAGGGAGGCATGGACGGCGCGGCCAAGCGGGTTTCCACTCACGGCAAGAACACGGAGACGCGCGCATGTCCTTTCCCCTTCCCCAGGCTGAACCGGCTTCGCTCGGCCTCGACCCCGCGCGGGTGGAGCGGCTGTGCGCCGCGGTGGCGGCCGATGTCGCAGCCGGAGGGTCGAAGGGGGCGCAGGTGGCGTTGGCGCGGCACGGCAAGCTGGCGCTGCATCGCAGCTTCGGAGAGGCGGCGCGGGGCGTGCCGGCGCGGGACGACCACCTGTGGCTCATCTACTCCAACACCAAGGTGATGACGGCGGCGGGGCTGTGGCTGCTGGCGGAGGAAGGGGCGTTGCGCCTGACGGACCCCGTGGCGAAGCACCTGCCGGGCTTCGAGGCCGGCGGGAAGGGCGAGATCACCTTCGTCGAGCTGCTGACGCACCAGGCGGGCTTCCCCGACGCGGTGGTGCCGCCCGAGGCCTGGGAGGACGCGGAGCTGCTGCGCCGGACGGTGTGCGGCTTCGCCCTGCAGTGGGAGCCGGGCGGGCGTATGCATTACCACCCGGCGGCGGCGCATTGGGTGGCGGCGGCGGTGATCCGCGCCGTCACCGGGCAGGACCATCGGGCCTTCCTGCACCGGCGCATCGTCGCGCCGCTGGGGCTGGGGGCGGAGCTGTTCGTCGGGCTGTCCGAGGCCGAGCACGGCCGCGCGGCCGCGATGCACGACCCGGATGGCCGCGAGCGCATGCCGGAATGCAGCGCGGCGCATCGCCAAGCCGGCGTGCCTGGGGGCGGCGGTTACGCCACGGCGCGCGGGATGGCCGCCTTCTACCAGTCGTTGCTGGGGTACGGGCCGCAGGCGGTGTCACCCCGGATGGTGCGCTACGCGACGCGGGATTGGACCGGCGGCCGGGTGGATGAGAGCTTCGGCGTGCCAACGTGGCGCGGGTTGGGGCCCCAGCTGCGGGGGCCGGCGCCGACCTCGCGCGGGATGGGGGACATCACGCATCCCGGCGCCTTCGGGCATGGCGGCGTTGGGTCGTCCTTCTGCTGGGGCGATCCGGAGAGCGGGCTGAGCTTCGCGTACATCTCGAACACCCGGCAGGAGGAGGAGCATCACCTGGCGCGGCTGAACCGGCTGGGGAATCTGGCGAGCGCGTGCGTGGCGGGGTGAGGGGTCAAGGCATGGCGCGCTGCAGATGGACCCGTAACCGCGCGAAGAACCGCTCGGCGAAGAGTTCTGATGCGACAGATGCGCCAGGATCTGGCGCCGGATGGAGGGAGGCCCAGGCCCCCTTACGCCTCGGCCGGCGCCCAGTCTTCCACGCGCAGCCGCGGCGCCGCGGCTGCGCGTCGAGGCGCACAGCGCCAGCGCCGCGCCTCGCGCATGGCTGGCGGGTGAGGGTCGCGGTGAACGCCTTGGCTGTCTCAGCGACCCGGCGACAGCAGCCGGATCAGACCGTCCAACTGGTCCAGGTCCCGATAGGCGATCGTCACCTGCCCGCCCTTGCGCCCGGGCTTCACCGCGACCTTCAGGCCCAGCTGGGCGGAGAGATCGGCCTCCAGCCGCTTGAGGTCGGCATCCACCGGCTTGCGCTTCTCGGGCGCGGTCTTGGCCTTGCCGGCGGCCAGCTGCTCGGCCTGGCGCACGTTCAGGCCGCGATCCACCACCTGGAGGGCGAGCGCCACCGGGTCGGCCGAGGTCAGCAGGGCGCGCGCGTGGCCGGCGGTGAGGGCGCCGTCGCGCAGCAATTCGCGCACGCGGTCGGGCAGTTGCAGCAGACGCAGCGTGTTGGCGACATGGGGGCGGGACTTGCCGACGGCCTTCGCCAGCGCGTCCTGCGTCATGCCGAACTGCTCGACGAGGCGGGAATAGCCCTCCGCCTCCTCGACCGCGTTGAGATCCTGCCGCTGAAGGTTCTCGACCAGCCCGGCGGCCATGGCCTCGCGGTCGGTGGCCTCCCGGACCAGGACGGGCACCTCGTGCAGGCCGGCGCGTTGCGCGGCGCGCCACCGGCGTTCGCCGCCGATGATCTGGTAGGTGCCCGGCTTCTCGGCGGAGGGACGCGCGAGGATGGGCTGGAGCAGCCCGTGCTCCCGGATGGAGGCGGCCAGTTCCTCCAGCGCGCCTTCGTCCATGACGGTGCGGGGCTGGAACGGGCCCGGCTCCAGGCTGCCGACGGGCAGGACGCGCGGACCGCCGGCGGCGCTGGGCGCCGGCGCGTCGCCGAGCAGGGCGGAGAGGCCCCGGCCGAGGCGGGGCGCCTTGCTCATGCCGCCCTCTGGCGCGCGCGGTGGCGGCGCAGGAACTCGGCCGCCAGCGCCGTGTAGGCCTCCGCCCCCGGGGAGCGCGGGTCGTAGAGCGTCACGGGCAGGCCGTGGGACGGGGCCTCGGTGATGCGGACGTTGCGGGGGATGATCGTGTCGAAGACCTGCGTCTTGAAGTAGCCCCGCACATCCTGGGCCACGGCCTCGGAGAGGTTGTTCCGGCGGTCGTACATGGTGAGCACGATCCCTTCCAGGCGCAGCCCCGGGTTCCAGCGGGCGCGGACGCGCTCGATCGTCTGGACGATCTGCGACACGCCCTCCAGCGCATAGAACTCCGTCTGCAGCGGCACCAGCACCGAATGCGCCGCGACCAGGGCGTTCAGGGTGATGAGGCCAAGCGAAGGCGGGCAGTCGAGGATGATCCAGTCCACGCCGGGGGCGGCCTGCCGCAGGGCTTCCCGCAGGCGGGTCTCCCGCTGGTCGAGATCCGCGAGTTCCAGCTCCGCCCCCGCGAGGTCGGAGGTCGCGGGCAGGACGGTCAGGTTGGGCAGGACGGTGCGCTTGGCCAGCTCGGCGAAGGGAAGCTCCTGCATGAGGAGCGCGTAGCTGCCGCGGCCCCGCGCGTCCCGCCCGATGCCGAGACCGGTGGAGGCGTTGCCCTGCGGGTCGAGGTCGAGCAGCAGGACCTTGTGCTTCGCGGCGAGCGCGGCGGCGAGGTTGACGGCGGTGGTCGTCTTGCCGACGCCGCCTTTCTGGTTCGCGACGGCGAGGATTCGGGGGTCAGCCACGCAGCGCTCTTATCGCGCCGAGGCGCAGGATGGTAGCGGCCGGGTCGGTGCGGCTGGCGAAAGTCTCGAGGTCGAAGGCGTAACGGGCGCGGGCTTCGGCGATCTCGGCCTCGGCCCCCCGGCCCTTCGGGAAGACGGCGATGCCGTCGGGCGCGAGCAGGCGCTCGGCATGCGGCAGCAGCTTCGCGAGCGGGGCCAGGGCGCGCGCCGTGAGGACGGCGATCGGGGGCAGGAGGGCCGTCTCGATCCGCCGGGGGTGCACCTTGACCTGGCGCAGCCCCATCCGTCGCGCGGCCTCGAGCAGGAAGGCGCATTTCCGCTGGTCGGATTCGACCAGATGCATCTCCCGCTCGGGCAGGGCGGCCGCCAGGATCAGCCCGGGAAGGCCGCCGCCGGAGCCGAGGTCGGCCATGACGCCGGCTGCGGGCATCAATGGCAGGAGTTGCAGGCTGTCCTCGACATGGCGCAGCCGCCATTCCGCGAGGGGGGCGGCGGCGACGAGGTTGATGCGCCGGTTCCACTCCGCCAGGGTGGCGAGGTAGGCGTCCAGCCGGTCCTCTGTTTCACGTGAAACACCCACTTCGGGGAGGGGGCTCTTCACCGGCGCGCTTCGCCGCGGCGGAGATGAACGGCGAGCGCCGCGAGGGCGGCGGGCGTGACGCCGGGCAGGCGCCCCGCGCCGCCGAGCGTCGCCGGCCGGGCGCGACCCAGCCGATCCCGCATCTCGTTCGAGAGGCCGGCAACGGCGGAGAAGTCGAGGTCGGACGGGATGCGCAGCGCCTCCTCCCGCTCCAGCAGGCGGCGCTCGGCCTCGTGCCGGTCCAGGTATGGGGCGTAGAGCGCCTCCGCTTCGAGATATGCCCGGACACGCGGCGACAGGTCCCGCAGCCAAGGAAACATGGCCTCGAGGGGGGCGGCGGCCGCGGCGGGCAGGGCCATGACCTCGAAGAGGGACCGGCGCCGCCCGTCGAGGTTCACCGCGATGCCCGCGGCGGCGTAGGCGGCCGGGGTGGCGTGCTCGGCCCGGGC
>JAIEOO010000137.1 GCA_019750475.1 Acetobacteraceae bacterium
CCATGGCCGGCCGCCGCGTGGTATCGCGGCGCGGGCTGCGATAGGCGTGCCAGGGGCCGGGCCGATGTCGGAGCGGAAGGCGCGCCCGCCTCGTCGCCTCCCGGACGGGGCGGCCCACCCGCGCCGCGGCGCCCGGCCTTGATCCTCGCCTACGCACAGCTCGCGCTCGCCATGGTGCTGGTCGGCGCCAATGTCGGCGTCGCCAAGCTGCTGGCCGACCAGCTGCCCATCGCCCTGATCGCCTTCCTGCGCTGCGTCCTCGCGGTGCTCGTGCTCTGGCCGCTCGCGCGCTGGCTCGAGCCCCGCACCCATGTGCCGCGGGACGCGCGCGGCAACCTCTTCCTCCAGGCGCTGTTCGGCACGGCCATCTACAATGCGGGCCTGCTGGCCGGGCTGCGGCTGACCAGCGCGCTGGAAGGCGGCCTGGTGCTGGCCACCCTGCCGGCCGTCGTCGCCATCGGCGCGGCGCTGTGGCTGCGGGAAACGCTCGCGCCGCGGCAATGGCTCGCCGCCGGCCTCGCGGGGAGCGGCATGGCCGCGATCACCCTCGCCCGGATCGGTGCGGGGGATGGCGGCGCCTGGCTCGGCAACCTGCTGGTGTTCCTGGGCGTCTGCGGGGAGGCGATCTACGTCCTGCTGGCGAAGCGCATCGCCGGGCGGGTGCCGGTGCTGACCGCCTCCCTCTGGATGCAGGCCTTCTCGGCCCTCGTGCTGCTGCCCTTCGCCGCGCCGGGCTTCGGCGCGGTCCCGGCGCTCGCCGACCCGTCTCTCGCGGCGCTGCTGGTGTTCCACTCCCTGACCGCGAGCGTGCTCTGCCTGCTGCTCTGGTACCAGGGCCTGAAGCGCGTTCCCGGGGGCGTCGCCGGCGTCTTCACCGCCTTCCTGCCGGCGAGCGCGGCCGCGACCGCCGTGCTGTTGCTGGGCGAGAGCTTTTCCGCGATCCACGCGCTCGGCTTCGCCCTGACGGGCACGAGCCTGCTGCTGGCGACCTGGCCACGGCGGTAGCTGCGCGGAAAGCTGCAGCCTGGCAGGCTGCCCCTCGATGCGCGCTTGGCTCACCCTCTCCGTCCCCGAAATGCTGGCCGAGACGCCAGCCCGCATCGCCGGGCGCCTCGCCTACGCCCAGGCTGGGCGCCATGGCACGCTCGAGCTCACCCAGCGCGCGGCCTGGGAATCGCTCGTCGCCGGGCTCCAGGCCGCGCTTGCCGTGCCGGAGGCGCGTGGCTGGACGGTCCTGCTGGAATACGACCTGCTGCGTCTCGAGAAGCGGGTGGACGCCATCATCCTGACCGACCGGGCGACCCTGGTGCTGGAGTGGAAGGACCGCGCGACCGCGTTCGAGAAGGCCGCGCTCCGGCAGGCGGAGGACTACGCGCTCGACCTGCACGACTTCCATGCCGGTTGCCGCGCGCATCCCGTCCTGCCCATCCTCGTCGCGACGCACGGCCCGCGGACACGGTTCGAGGCCCCGCTGCTCTGGCAGGCGGTTCCGACCGCCGTTGCGGTCAACGCCGCGGAGCTGGGGGATCGCCTGCTGGAGGTGTGGCGCGACATCGGGGCGCCCTGCCGGCCGCTCGACGCCGCCTCCTGGCTCGCCGCCCCGTACCGGCCCGTGCCCTCCGTGCTCGAAGCGGCCGCGATGCTGTTCGACCGGCATCGCAGCGCCGAGATGGTGCATGCCCGGGCCGATGCCGCAAACCTGACCCGCACCACTGACGCCATCCGCCGTGCCCTCGCGGATGCACGCGCGCATGGCACGCGCGTCGCCGTGTTCGTCACGGGCATCCCCGGCGCCGGCAAGACGCTGTGCGGCCTGAACGTCGTGTTCGGCGCCCTGCGCGACGAAGGCGCCGCCTTCCTGACGGGGAATGTGCCGCTGGTGACGGTGCTGCGCGCCGACCTCGCACGGCGGCATGGCGCGCGAGGTGGCCAGCGCCAGGCCCAGACCGCGCTCCAGAACGTCCACCGCTTCCTCGAAACCTATGCCGCCGCGAGGCCCGGCGAGGCGCCGGAGGCGCGCATCATCGTCTTCGACGAGGCGCAGCGCGCCTGGGACGCGCGCCAGTCAACACGGGACACGCAGCGCCGCGTCAGCCGGCTGACGATGAGCGAACCCGCCCACACGCTCGAGATCATGGCCCGCCACCCGGGCTGGTCGGCCGTGGTCTGCCTCATCGGCAACGGGCAGGAAATCAACACGGGTGAAGCCGGCCTGCGCGAATGGGGGGAGGTCATCGCCCGCAGCCCCGGCTGGCGGGCCGTCGCCGCACCGCGCGCCCTCTCCGCGTCGGAAGCGGCGCAGCGCCTCGCGGACGGGCCGGCGCCCTGGCTCTCCCTCGACCCCGATCTCGACCTCACGGTGCCGATGCGCGCCGTCGCCCAGCCGCAGGGCGCGGCCTGGGTGGATGCGCTGCTGCGCGGCGACAGCGCGGCCGCCGCGGCCATCGCGGCCGCGGGCGTGCCCTTCCACGTCACGCGGGATCTCGAAGCGCTCCGGGGCGGGCTGCGACGTCGGACACGGGGCGAGCGGCGCTGCGGCCTCGTCGCCTCCGCCGGCGCGAAGCGCCTCCGCGCCGATGGCCTCGGCACCCAATGCGACGATGTCGCGCGCTGGTTCCTCGACCGCTGGCCGGATGTCCGCGCCTCGGACGCGCTCGAAGCCTTCGCGACGGAGTACGACTGCCAGGGTCTAGAGTTGGACGTGGTGGGGCTCGCCTGGGGCGGCGACTTCATCCGCGGCGCCGGCCAATGGGTGCCGCGGCAGTTCCGCGGCAGCGCCTGGCAGGCCGTGCGCCATCCGCAGGAGTGCGACTTCATCCGCAACACCTACCGCGTGTTGCTGACCCGCGCCCGCTACGAGACGGTGATCTGGGTGCCGCGCGGAACCCGGCGCGGCGATCCCTGGCATGACGGGACGCGCGACGCCGCCGAACTCGACGCCATCGCCGACTTCCTGCTGGCCTGCGGCGCGCGGCCGCTCGCGCCGGCGGAAGACGCGCCGCCGCGCACGGCGCCGGCGCTGCTCTGAGGCGGGAGAAACCGGCCGCCGCCGGCCTGACGTGAGCGGAGGGACCCTCGGTGGGGCCCGTCCAGGCCCTGTGCGCCGTACGCCCCGATGCCCTCGGGGAACTCCCCGCCGAGGCAGCCCGCGGGCCGCGCCGGAAGGTGGCGAACGAACAGGGCCGCGAACACGCGCAGGCAAGGCGGCGGCCGGAAGGAGCGCGGAGATAAGGTCGCGCGGCCTGGGCTTCAAATGAGATCCGGCGGCCGCCCCATGCACGCTCCGCATGGGCCGGGGCGACCGCCGGGAAACGGCGGAGGGCCCCCGCCCCTCGCCGTCAGCCCGTTCAACGCCTCGCGGCGCGATGGCCGCAGTCAAACGTGACCGCGGCCATTGTGCAAGCGCCCCCGGCTACTTCGCCAGGTTCTCGGCGATATAGGGCGGCAGGTTGAAGCTGCCGGCATGGATCTCGGGCGTCCAGTACCGGGTCGTGCCGAGGATGCCGTTGCGCTCGGCCCGCGCCCGGATCTCGCCGGCCGGCACGTCGCGCATCCCGGCGGCCTTCGCCGCCCAGCCGAGCGTCATGAAGCCGCCCACATAGGTCGGCACCGCGGCGACATAGGCCCAGGTCTCGGCGAAGGACCTGGCGCGGCGGAGGTTGGTCTCGCGCAGCTCGTCCGCCTGCATGAAGGGCACGCCGCACTGGTTCACGATCAGCCCGCGGTCGGAGAGGATGCGGGCCGCGTTGGCGTAGAACTCGTCGGTGAAGAGCACCTCGCCCACGCCGATGGGGTCGGTGCTGTCCACGATGATGACGTCGAAGCTGCCGGCCGGCGCGGTGCGGACATAGTCGATGCCGTCGCCGACGATCACCTCGGCGCGCGGGTCGGTCCAGGCATCCCCGCCGATCATCGGCAGGAACTCCTTCGACAGGCGGATGACCTCCCCGTCGATCTCCACCTTCACCGCGCGCTCGACGTTGCGGTGCTGCAGCACGCGCTTCAGCACGCCGCCGTCGCCCGCGCCGATGATCAGCACGCGCTTCGCGTCGCCATGCGCCAGCAGCGGCACATGGGTCAGCATCTCCTGGTAGACGAACTCGTCGGCCTCGGTGATCTGCACCACGCCGTCGAGCAGCATGACGCGCCCGTGGCTGTGGCTCTCGAACACCATGATGTCCTGGAAGTCGCTCTTCACCCGCGCGAGCTCGCGCTTGACGAGGAAGCGCTGGCCCCACTCGGCATAGAGCGTCTCGTTGACCCAGGAATCGGTCGCCATTTCTCGTCTCCCGCGCATCGTCCGGACGAAGGGGTCCGTGCATGAAAAGGGCCGGGCGTCGCCGCCCGGCCCCTGGTCACCCAGAAGGGCGCAGCGTCAGCCGATCAGGCCGCGCTTGTGCTCGGCGAGCTGGACGCGCTCCGGCAGGAAGCCGCGCTTCAGCACCGGGATCGCCTTGTACGGATCGCAGTCGCCGCAGACGAAGATGTCGAGGGCGGCGTAGTCGCGCTCCGGCCAGGTGTGGATCGACACGTGGCTCTCGGCCAGCACCAGCACGCCCGACACCCCGCCATTGGGCGAGAAGTGGTGGAAATGCCCGTGCAGGATCGTGGCCCCCGAGGCGATCGCGCCCTCGCGCAGCACGGCGTCGATGTGGCCCGGATCGTCGAGGTTGGTCGCACCCCACAGGTCGATGATCAGGTGGGTGCCGGCGTAGCGGACGCCGTTGCGCTCGACGAAGTAGTCCTTCTGCTCGCCGACCACGTGGTCAACGACGACAGTCCCTTGGGCTTCGCTCGGCTGCTCCGAGACCATCCCCAGTCGGACGAGAGAGTCCATGGCGAAACCCCTTTCCCACCAGCAGATGACCAGCAGATCGGCTGTGCGGCCAAAGCGGCCGTCGGTTCGATCAGGTCAACGGGGCGCGCATATGGGGCACGCGGCCCGGGGGGTCAAATGAAAATCGCCCCCCTGGCCCGAAAAAATCGCGTGGCCCCCCTACCCCGGCGCATGGGTCATCCGGCCGGCCCCTGAGCTGTCCGCAATGGCTCCCGGAAACCGGGCACTGCCCGGAAGAGATTCAGTTCGCGCATCATCCGCGGCAGCTCGGCGAGGCCCCGCGCCGGGTCGGCGGTGAGCGCGTCGAAGGCCGAGGCGAGCGCGCCCGGCGCCAGCCGCCCCCGGAAGCGCTGCCGCAGCGCCGCCAGTCCCGGCTCGTCGCCGGCGAGCGCCAGGAAGGCCGCCTGCCGCAG
>JAIEOO010000114.1 GCA_019750475.1 Acetobacteraceae bacterium
TGGCGCGCGGGGCCGTGCGGGCCGCGCGCGGCGGCGGGGGGGCCGCGACGATCGCGCAGCCATTGGTGCCGCCGAAGCCGAAGGAGTTCACGCCGATGGCGCCGCCGCGGAAGGGCAGGTCCGTCGTCGCGACGCGCAGCCCGTGCTCGGCGAAGGGGATGTTGGGGTTCAGCGTCTCGGTGTGGAGCGTGCGCGGGATCCGCCCGCTCTCCATCACGTGGAGCGCCTTGAGCACGCCGACGAGGCCCGCCGCCGCTTCGGTGTGGCCGATGTTGCTCTTGACCGAGCCGACCGGCAGCGGGCGCGCGCGGCGCCGCCCGACCGCCTGGGCGATGGCCGCGGCCTCGATCGGATCGCCGGTCGGCGTGCCGGTGCCGTGCGCCTCGAAATACCCGAACTCCTCGGGCGTCAGGCCGGCGTCCTCGACCACGCGGGCGATCAGCGTGGCCTGGGCGTCCTGGTCGGGCAGGGAGAGGCCGGTGGTCCGGCCGGCGGCGTTCACGCCCGTGGCCAGGATGACGCCGCGGATGGCGTCGCCCGCCGCCAGCGCGTCCTCGAGCCGCTTGAGCACCAGGACGACGCCGCCCTCCGCCCGGACATAGCCGTCGGCCCCGGCGCCGAAGGCCTGGCAGCGGCCGCGGCGGGAGAGCATGCCCGCGCGCCAGAAGCCGGCGAAGGGCAGGGGCGAGAGCAGGAGGTTCACGCCGCCCACCAGCGCGCCCTCGATTCGCCCGGCGCGCAGCGCCTGGCAGGCGGCGTCGAGCGCCACCAGGGCGGAGGAGCAGGCGGTGTCCACCGTCAGCGCCGGCCCGTGCAGGTCGAAGGCGTTGGAGAAGCGGTTCGCCAGGATGGAGAGCGCCGCCCCGGTCATCATGTAGCGGTCGGACCCGGCGGGATCGTGCTGGCGGAGGTCGGACCAGTCGGTGGTCGAGGCCCCGACATAGGCGCCGAAGTCCCGCCCGGCGATGGCGGCCTCGGGCAGGCCGGCATCCGTCAGCGCCTCGCGGCCGAGGGTCAGCAGCAGCCGCTGCTGCGGGTCCATCTCCGCCGCCTCGCGCGGGGAGATGCCGAAGCCCGCATGGTCGAAGCGGAGCGGGTCGGGGATGACGCCGGCGCGCAGATGCACCATCCGCCCCGGTTCCCCGGCGCGGGGGTGCTCGAACCGCGCCCGGGTGAAGCGGGAGGGCGGGATCTCGGTGACGGCGTCGGTCCCGGAATCCAGCAGGCGGCCGAAACCGGCGAGGTCGGGCGCGCCCGGCAGGCGGCAGGCCGCCCCCACGATGGCGACGGCGCCGCGCGGATCGGCGCCGCGGCGCGTGGCCTTGGCGTCCTTCACGGGCATGCGGCCGGGCGGGAGTCCGGGCCCTGGGCCGGGCAGGGGGCGCCGCGTCGAGTTTCCCGGATCATGTGGCCGCAGGAGATGCCATGGAACGGTCTGGCGCCGCAACCAGCGACGCGACCGGGCGGGCCGCCACGTCGCGCAGCAGGGCTTCGGCTGCCTCGAAATGCGACGCCCAGCTCGGCGCCTGCCACGAGTCCAGGCGGGCCAGCTGCGCCGCGCGCCGCGGCGAGGCCGGGTCGGCGTAGTCGAGGACCGCCTGGCGCCAGCCGGCGCCGTCGAGCGGGTCGAGATAGTCGGGCACGGGGCCGCCCAGCTCCCGGAAGGCGGGGATGTCGGAGGCGATGACCGGCACCCGCGCCGCCAGGGCCTCCGCCAGGGGGATGCCGAAACCCTCGGTGATGGAGGGGAAGAGCAGGGCGCGCGCCCCGCGCAGCAGGGACGCGACCTCGGCGTCGGGCAGGCGGCCGCGATCCTCGACGCGGCCGGCGAAATCCGTGCGGTCGAGCATGATCGTGGCGAGGTGCGGCGCGGACGGGCGGCGGCCGAGGATGACGAGGCGCGGCGTGCCCGGCTGCCGGGCCATGCCCTGCCAGAGCTGCAGCATCAGGAGGTGGTTCTTCCGCGGCTCGAGCGAGCCGAGCATGACGAAATAGGGATCGCCGTCGCGGGCCGGGGCGGCCGGCGCGGCCGCCGGCAGGTCGAGCCCCGGGCGGGTGACCGTCATCGGCGGCAGGGCGAGCCGGGCACGGGCCGCGTGGGCGCGCAGCGCGTCCAGCGCCGCGTCCGAGACGATCAGGCCCGCGTCGGAGAGGCGGGCCAGCGCCTCGATCCGCCGGGCGTGGCGCGGCGGCTCCTTCGCGGGGAAGTATTGCGGGTGGGTCAGCGGGATCACGTCGTGGATCAGCGGCACGACGCGGCAGCCCTGCGCCCTCAGATCGGCCAGCGCCGGCTGCATGTGCAGCGTCGCGCAGGACACGGTGAGGAAGACGCTGTCCGGCCGCGCCGCGAGGCGCCGGCGGAGCAGGCCCCGGCCCAGCCCCCACCACTGCGCGTACATCAGCGCGCCCGAGCGGGCGCGCAGCCCCCACCGGCCGGTCATGCCGGGGGCGATCCGGCGGTCCGCCTCCTCCAGCATCGCGCGGGCGATGCCGTCCGGGATCGCCGCCAGGCGGTTCCACCCGTTGCGCATGACGAAGGTGACGTCGCTGGCGGGCAGGCCGCGCCAGTGGCGGGTGTGCGCGAACTCGACCCGGTCGATCCCGCTCGGCTGCTGGAGCCAGGGCTTCGCCACGGTGAGGGTGATGTCGAGGACGAGGTGCATGGACCCTGGGCCTGGGCGGGCGGAGGCGATGCCGCCGGCGGGCCGGTGTGTCAATGCCGGGGCGGAATGGGCGCATGCGGGCGGAAGGGAAGCACGGGCGGCGCCTGCCCGGTGTGACGCAGGGCACAGCGCAGGCGCCCATCCCCCCGGCGCCGGAAGGTTGACAGCGCCGCGAGGCCGCGGTGCCGTCCGGCGACGCAGCAGGGACCCGAGATGAGCATCTGGCAGCAGCCCGCGACCCCCGACGAGATCCACGCCCGCATGCCGGGCACGGTGAACGGCCTCCTCGGCGTGCGGATCACGGAGGTCGGGCCCGACTTCGTCGCGGCCGAGATGCCGGTGGACGAGCGGCACGTGCAGCCCTACGGCGTCATCCATGGCGGCGTCTCCTGCGTCTTCGCCGAGACGCTGGGCAGCCTCGCCTCGGTGATGGCGGCGCCCCCGGGCTTCGTGGCCGTGGGCCTCGAGATCAATGCCAGCCATCTGCGGCCCGTTCCCGCCGGGCAGCTGGTGCGGGGGCGCTGCACGCCGATCCGCATCGGGCGCAGCGTGCAGGTCTGGCAGATCGAGCTGCGGCGGGAGGACGGGGAGCTGTCCTGCGTCGCGCGGCTGACCACCTCGGTCGTGGAGAAGCGTTGAGATGGCCCGTCCACGCATCGCCCTGATCGGCACGGGGGGCACCATCGCCTCCCTCGGGCGGGGACCCTTCGACATCGCCGACTACGCGACGCTCAACCGCGTGATGGATGCGCGGGAGCTGCTCGCCCACTGGCCGCAGGTGGCGGAGGTCGCGGAGGTGCGGCCGATCCCTTACCGCGCCGTGCCCTCCACCGCGCTGGGGCCGGCCGAGTGGATCGAGCTGGTGCGGCTGTGCGACCAGGCGGTGGCGGAAGACCCGGCGCTCGACGGCATCGTCATCAACCACGGCACGGCGAGCCTGGAGGAGACGGCGTATTTCCTCTCGCTGACGGTGAAGGTGGACGTGCCGGTGGTGGTGGTGGGGGCGCAGCGCCCGTCCTCCGGCCTGTCGTCCGATGCCGGGATGAACCTGGCCAATGCCTGCCGCGTCGCGGGGGATCCGCGCGCGCGGGGCCTCGGCGCGCTCGTGCTGCTGAACGACGAGGTGCACGCGGCGCGGGAGGTGACGAAGACCAGCACCTCCCGGCTGCAGACCTTCCGCTCGCCGGATTTCGGCTGCCTGGCGCATGCGGACGCCGACGCCATCGCCTGGTACCGGCGGCCGCTGCGCAAGGTCGGGGCGGAGACGGCCTTCGACGTGCGCGGCCTCGCGTCGCTGCCGCGGGTGGACATCATCTATTGCTACGCCGGGGCCGACGGGGCGGCGGTCGAGGCCTTCCGCGCGGCGGGGGCGGCGGGCCTCGTCTCGGCCGGCTTCGCGCCGGGCTTCGTGACGCCCGGGCTGATGGAGGCGATGGGCGCGGCGATGGCGGAGGGGCTGCCCATCGCGGCCAGCACGCGGGCGGGTTCGGGGCGCATGTTCCACACCACCCGCATGCGGGAGGCGGGGTTCCTCCACGCCGACAACCTCAACCCGCAGAAGGCGCGGATCCTGCTGATGCTCGGGCTGACCGTGACGCGGGAGCGGGCGGCGTTGCAGCGGATGTTCGAGGAGTATTGAGGGCTTACCGGGGGCTCTGCCCCCGGGCCCCCGCCGGGGAGACAGGGTCTCCCCGGACCCCTGCCACGACCTTCAGGTGACGTGGGGCGGGCCCGTTCCACGTCACACAGGTCCAGCGCGGGCGCTGGCGGCGCGTCAGCTCGCGATCAGGCCGGAATTGGTGATGGTGATCTGAGAGGCGGCGCAGATGTTCACGCGCATCAGCTCCGCCGCGCGGCCGTTCGACCAGACCACGCGGAAATCGTAGTTGCCGGCGTTCGCCGCGCGGTAGTTCGCCACGCGGCCCGGCGGCAGCACGTTGGCGCCCAGCTGGTCCGCGCCCCAGCCGGCGAGCGAGGAGTGGCTGAAGAAGAGCTGCGCGACGGTGGCGGAGGAGTTGTTCACCACGCGGAACCGCGTGTCGCAGGCGACAGCGCGGGGCGCGACGGGCGCCACGGCGACGACGGGCTGAACGATCTGCGTCTGCGGCGTGCAGGCGCCGAGGAAGAGGGCGGCGCCCAGGGCGGCGAGGGCGAGGGGCGTCTTCATGCTCGGGCGTCCTCCGATTTCGGAGCGAAACGAGACAATGGGCGCCGGCCGGGGTCAAGGTGCGGGCGCCGCGGCCGCCTACCAGACGCGCGGCCGCGTGGGGGCC
The DNA here is from genome assembly GCA_019750475.1 of Acetobacteraceae bacterium. Taxonomy (GTDB): domain Bacteria; phylum Pseudomonadota; class Alphaproteobacteria; order Acetobacterales; family Acetobacteraceae; genus Roseococcus. The sequence continues at coordinate 4,937 of JAIEOO010000114.1, forward strand.
ATCGGCACCGGGGACATGGGTGGCGGCGGGGGCTGGGCGCCGGGGACGACGACGATCGTCTCGGCCGGGCGGGAGACGCTGACGCAGCCCGAGGTGAGGAGAAGCGCCGCCAGTCCGGCGGCGAGGAGCGGAAGCTGTTTCATGCGGGAACTCCCCTGATGCGCGGCCAGGATGCGGGAGCGCGGGCGGGGCCGGAAGGGGGTCACGGGGGGGGGGGCCCCCCCCCCCCCCCCCGGGCGGGCGGCCGGGGGGCCCCGGCGCCAACGACGTTAGTCAGGTTCATTCATTCATCGTTGATTCTGTTCTCCATGGATGTGTGCATGAGCTGCAG
>JAIEOO010000281.1 GCA_019750475.1 Acetobacteraceae bacterium
CCTCGGCCTCATAGGCGGCGACGCGGCGCGCCGCCTCCTCCGGCGGCAGCCCGGCCTCGGCCGCGACGAGGGCGTTCAGCCGCTCCCGCCGCCCCTCGGCGAAGCGGCCCTCGGCCACGCGCTGGCCGATGATCGAGGTGATCTCGGCCGCCCGCTGCTCGGTCGTCATGCGCGCGGGCTCCGCCGGCGCCGTGAGGGCGAGGCGCGCGCGCTCCACCAGCTGCTCGGGGTCGAGCTGCTCCGCCGCGGCCGACACCGCCTGCCCGGCGCCGCGGCCAAGCCCGCCCAGCACGGAGGACAGGGCGGAGCCGGCCGTGTTCGCCGCGCCCGCCGCGAGGTTGCCGATCATCAGGGCGGAGACGACGGTCGCCGTCGCCCAGACGCCGAGGCCGTGCAACGCGGCCTCCACGCCGCCGGACAGCCGCGCGGCGACGTAGCCCCCGGCCGCCAGGCCGATCAGGTGCGAGGCGACCGACCACGCGGCCGCGCCCATGGCGAAGGTCCCGGCATCGGGCGTGTCGCGGTCCACGGCGTCCACCGCCGTGAGGCCGGCCGCCAGCCCCAGCACGTGCAGCATGGCGACGACGACGAAGGCGACCAGCGCCCCGGCGAGGATCGCGCCCCAGGAGACACGGGTGACGCGCGCGGGCGGGGCCTCGCGGAGGGCGGGTTCATAGGCGGTGGCGGACATGGGCTTGCCTTTCGACGGCGTTCGCCCCGTCAACCACGCGCGACAGTCCACGGTTGCGCGCGGCGCACCCCATGTCACCTATGCTTTACGCGCCCCCCGTCTGCTTCACGCGCCCCCGGTCGCCCGGTGGCGGGCCCAGGCGTCCCGCCGGTCGCCGACGGAGAGCCAGTCGCCCGAGGCGATGGCCGGCAGCCCCGTCACATCCTCCACCACGTAGAGCTGGACGCGGGTCGCGGTCCCGTCATCGAGCACGGCCGGAAGCACCGTGCGCCGGTAGGCGCCGCCGGGCGCGCCGAAGGGCAGGGCGGCCTCCAGCGCGTCCAGCGCCGCGAGGCGCGCCGGGTCCAGCGGCACGACCTCGCCTCGGACGCGACCCTCGCCGAGCGTCATCTTGGGGTAGGGGCCGTTGTCGAACAGCAGGCCGGGCACGCTCGCGGGCCGGAAGGGCAGGCCGTCCAGCAGATGCGCGTTGGGCTGATGCTCCCGCAGCGTGCCGTAGACGAACATCCAGGGAATGAGCAGCGCCGGCGTCTCGCCGGCCGCCGCCGCCTCCATCTGGCCGGGGTCGAGCCCGTGGTCGAGCTGCCCCATCCGCACGACCTCGACATAGTCCTCATGCGGCGGGGTGTGGCGCTCGGCGGGGGCGATGTAGGTCATCGCCTCCACCACGCTCCCGTCCGGGCGGATCGCGTGGACCGGCGTGCGGCGATAGGCGTGGGGCGCGCCCTCCTTGCGGTCGAGGGCGGCGAGGGCCTCCTCGTTCACCGTGAACAGCACGCCCTCCACCGCCTGGCCGGGGCGCTCGCGCAGGTTCAGCGCGCCGCCGAAGCGCGCGGCCGAGTGGCGGTCGAAGACGAGTTCGCGGTCGAGCAGCAGCGCCGTTCCCACGGCCCGCATCTCGGCGCCCGCGAAGCCGCGCCGGCGGCAGAAGCCCTCCCAGTCCTCGGCGTTGAGGTTGGAGCCATAGCCGAAATACAGCATCAGCCGAGCGCCGCCTTCGCCTCGGCGAGCGCGGCGCGCTGCGACTCGGTGACGTCGGGATAGTGCAACTTCAGCCCCTCCAGCGCGTGGATGATGGCGGCGACGACGACGAGGCGCGTGAACCACTTGCGGTCGGCCGGCACCACGTACCAGGGCGCCTGCGGCGCGGCGGTGGCGCGGATCGCCTCCTCGTAGCAGCGCATGTACGCGTCCCAGTGGCGGCGCTCCGCCACGTCGGCGGCCGAGAACTTCCAGTTCTTCTCGGGTTCCTCGATGCGGGAGAGGAAGCGCTCGCGCTGCTCCTCCTGGCTGACGTTGAGGAAGAACTTGAGGACCACGGTCCCCTGCCGCGCCAGGTAGCGCTCGAAGGCGGCGATGTCCTCCAGGCGTTCCTCCCAGATGCGCTTCGTCACGCGCCCGGGCGGCAGCTTCTGGCGCGCCAGCACGTCGGGATGCACGCGCGCGACCAGCACCTCCTCGTACCAGGAGCGGTTGTGGATGCCGATCATGCCGCGATGCGGCAGCTGCAGGACGTGGCGGCGCAGGAAATCCTGGTCGAGCTCGCCCGGGCCCGGCGCCTTGAAGGCGGCGACATGGCAGCCCTGCGGGTTGACGCCCGAGAAGACGTGCTTGATCGCCCCGTCCTTCCCGGCGGCGTCCATCGCCTGGAAGATGCACAGCACCGACCAGCGGTCCTGGGCGTAGAGCATGTCCTGCAGCACGGAGAGACGCTCGACGCCCTGGCGCAGCAGATCGGGCGCCGCCTCCTTCGTCAGCTTCGTCCCGCCGAGATCGGCCGGGTCGTGCTTCGCCAGCCGGAAGCCCTTGCCTTCCTCGACGCGGAAGCGCGCGAGTAACCGCTCGACATTCGCCGCCTTCACCTCAGCCACCCCGTGCTCCCTTCATCATCCAGAGGATCGCCGCGGCCTGCAGCGCGAGGCTGAGGCCGAAGGCCCAGGAATACCCGGCCGCATCCCAGCCGCCCGTGGCCGTGCGCGGCCAGAGGTCCAGGATGGCGCCGATCGCATATTGCAGGATGAACACGGCGCAGAGCATCAGCGCGTTGATCGCCGTCGCGACGCGCCCCGCCAGCTCCGGCCCGAAGGACTGGCCCACCGCCGCGTAGCCCGCCGTCGAGGAGGCGCCGCAGAAGGCGAAGGCGAACCAGATGAGCGAGAGCAGCACCACGTCGTCCGTCACGTGCAGCAGGAGGAGCAGCTGCACGAGAAGCTGTCCGCCCATCGCCGTCCAGGACACGAGATAGGGCGACAGCCCCCGCGCCTGGGCGAGGCTCGCGAGGTTGCCGCTGATCAGGCTGCCGGCCGCGGCGCCGCAGGCGAAGATGAAGAGGACGCCGGCCCGCGTCGCGTCGCCCATTCCGGCGACGTCCCGCAGCCAGGGCCCGGTCCACAGCCCCTGCCAGGTGAATTGCAGCACGGCGACGAAGGCGACGGCCGGCGTGAAGCGCAGGAAGACCGGATGCACGAAGACCCGGGCGAAGGCCGCGAGCTCCGCCGCCAGGCCGCGCTTCGGCGGCGTCGGCGTGCCCTCCGGCGCGTCCCGCACCGAGAGCCAGATCCAGAGCGCGACGGCGCAGCTCGCGGCGGCGAGGATGACGAAGCCGCCCCGCCAGCCGATCACGGGCAGCAGCGTGGCGAGGGGGAGCGTCACCGCCATGCCCCCGAGCGCGCCCACGAAGACGCCGCGGCCGGTCATCGCCGCGATGCGGTGCCGGGGGTACCAGAGTGTGTTGGCCTTGAGCATCGCCATCAGCCCCGCCGCGATGCCGAGGCCGGTGACGAAGCGCCCGATGCCGAGGATGGTCGGATCGGGTGCCAGGGCGCAGGTGGCGAAACCCGCCGCGCAGACCAGCGCGAGCACGGTCTGCACGCGCCGCGGCCCGAACAGGTCGAGGGCGAGGCCGACCGGCAGCTGCGCCAGCGCGTAGCCCACGAACAGCGCGGCCGCGAGCAGGCCGAGGTCGGAGGCCGAGAGGGCGAATTCCATCGCCAGGAGCGGGCCGATCACGGCCATGACGGCGCGCGACGCCTGGTTGAGGAAGTTCACCGCCGCGAGCGGCAGGGTGACGCGCGCGAAGATGGTCACGGCAGGCGGAGCCGAAGGCTGACCGGGCAATGATCCGAGATGCGGTCGCGCAGCGAGACATCGCGCTCCCCGTAGACCAGCACCCGCAGCGAGGAGCGGTCGGCCCATTGGCGCGCCGGCCCGCCCAGCAGCAGGTGGGAGATGAAGGGGCGGCCGCCCCGCGCGTCGGTCCAGCAGGGGTTGGAGACGCCCTCATTCGCGCGCGTCAGCGGCGCGGCGGCGTTCAGCTCGGCCAGCATGGCCTCGCCGGCGCCCTCCATCCGGCGGTTGAAGTCGCCCAGGATCACGAAGCCCACGCCCTCCTGGCGGCGGGCGCGGATCCATTCGGCGAGGATCGCGCTCTGCCGGGCGAGGGATTCGCATTCGGAGGTCGGGCGGTCCAGCGCGCCTTCGCGGCAGCCGGCGTTGAGATGCACCGAGAGCAGCCGCAGGCGGCTGCGCCCGGCCTCGAGCGTCACGTCGGCCCCGCGCCGCAGCGAGAAGCGCGCCTGCGGCCGCAGGTCGAGCTCGACGAGGTCGGGGTTCGGGGTGACGCGCAGGTTGCCGCGCCAGGCGAAGCCGGGTCGCTGGATGTCGCGCTCATCGGTGAAGTGGAAGCGGTACTGGCGTGGGTCGAAGACGCGCCCCGCCGCCTCGGCCCCGTCCACCTCCTGGAGCGCCACGATGTCGGCGTCGAGCCGGCGCGCGTAATCGGCGAGGCGCGTGAAATCGGCCGGCCCGCGGGTGACGAGGCCGCGCGGCAGGTCCGGGTCGCCGGTCTGGCGCAGGGTCAGCCAGGCGATGTTCCAGGTGGCGAGCTTGATCTCCGTCGCATGGGCGACGGAGGTCCAGCCCAGCAGGAGCAGGAGCGGGAGGAGGCGTCTCACCGCGGCAGTTAGCGCCTCGCTTCGCCGCGCCGCAATTCCGCGCGGGACGATGAGTTATGCTCCCCGCAGCTTCCGGAGTGACCCCATGTTTCGATGGCTCGCGCTGTTCCTGCTGATCGCCGGCCCGGCGGCCGCCCAGTCCGCGCTGGACGCAGCCGCGGCCTTCCCGCCGTCCATCGCCGGCTTCGAGCGCCGGGAGGTGACCGATTTCGAGAACCGGCCGGGCGGGCAGGGGCTGGGCGCGGCGGCCGAGTATCGCCCCCGGTCCGGGCCGGGCGTGGCGACCGTCTATCTCTACGACCGGGGCCGCTCCGCGATCGGGGAGGCCGAGGTCGCGGAGGAGCTGACGCGGGCCGAAGCCGAGGCGCGGCAGATCGCGCAGATGCGGCAATTCACCATCGGCCCGGCCCGGCCGGTGGCGGGCCTGCCCGGGATGCGCTGCCTGGCGTTCGAGCTGAGCTTCCCGCAGCAGCGCGCCGACAGCTTCGCCTGCGTCGGCGCGTGGGACGGGCGTTTCGTGAAGCTGCGCATGACGCTGCCGGCCGCGCCGGGAAGCGAGACGACGATGCGGCAGTTCCTGGCGGAACTGGCGGCGCGATAGGGGTCGTCAGCGGGGGAGGAATGGTGCCCAGGGCCGGAATCGAACCAGCGACACTGCGATTTTCAGTCGCATGCTCTACCAACTGAGCTACCTGGGC
>JAIEOO010000097.1 GCA_019750475.1 Acetobacteraceae bacterium
CGGCCAGCGGCGCGCGGTCGAGCAGCGCGGCCTGGACCTCCGCGAAGCCCGGCAGGCCCGGCGCGGTGAGCGGCAGGCAGGCGCGCGCCGCGTAAGACGCGCCGGCGGCCGGATCGCCGCTCGCCCAGGGGGCGCGAAGATGCGGCAGGCCGTTGTCGAAGGCGGCGCGGTTGCCGTCGTCCAGGTAGCTCTCGGCCGGGGCGCCCTCGGCCAGGAGGATCGCGTGATCCTCCAATTCGACGTGCCAGTAGGTCATGACGCCGCCGGCCGGCGGCGGCTCGGTCACGATGCTCGCCCCGTTCACGAGGGCGGCGGCGCGCACCCAGCAGCCGCCGAGGGCGATGCCGTGGGCCATCGAAACGACGAGGTCGCGCTTCGGCACGCCGGGGCCGAGCGCGCCGGCCCGGATGCGGATGGCCGCCTGGCCCGGGCGCCAGCCACCGGCGCAGCGCACGGTCTGCCGACCGATCCAGCGGATGGGCTTGTGCCCGACGACGCGGCCGGCCGCATCGGCGACGGCGGCGAGCATGCCCTCGCGCAGAGCCTCGATCGGCACCTCGCCCGCCTCGGTCAGGATGCGCGTCCCCGTGGCGAAGCACACGACCTGGAAGTCACCGAGCGTCGCGTTGGAGAAGGTGACGGTGTTGAGGCCCTGCGGCAGCGGCGTGTTGGAGAAGAGGAAGTGGTTCAGCGTGCCCTGCTGGTTCAGCAGGATGCGGCCCGGATCGTCGAGCTGCGTGGCGACGAAGGTGCTGGTGACGTTGAAGGCGTTGGTGACGGACACCGGGTCGCCGGGCGCGTTGACCGTGCCGTTGACCGTGAACTGGCCCGGGCTGACGCCGGCCTGGGTGACCGAGTTGCCGGACGGGGCGAGCGTCGGGCCGACATGGCCCGACGGAAAGACGGTGTTGTTGAAGGTGATCGCCATCCCGGACTCCGCTCCTGATCATTCCCAGATCGGAAGCGTAGGCATGGATCTCGCGGCCGGGCAATAACCTTACCGAAAGGATCAGGAAGCTCCGTCACCGCGCGACGGCGTAGCCCTGCATCCCCCGCGGGTTGGCGCCGGCGAAGATCTGCCCGTCCGTCTCCAGCCGCGCGCCGGTCAGGCGGCCCTCGCTCCAGTCGCCGCCCATCTCGGCCTTGTGGCCGCGCGCCTTCAGCGCCGCGAGGACCTCCGGCGCGAAGCGGGCTTCCAGCACCAGCTTCCCGGGCTTCGCGCCCCTTGGCCAGAAGCTGCTGACCCAGTGCTCGGAATGGAAGGCCGGCAGGTCGATCGCCTGCTGGATGTTGAAGCCATGGGCCAGCATGCGCGCCAGCATGATGGGCTGCCACTGGTCCTGCTGCTCCCCGCCCGGCGTGCCGAAGCTCATCCAGGGGCGGCCGTCGCGCAGCACCATGGAGGGAGAGAGGGTGGTGCGCGGCCGCTTGCCGGGAACGAGGCCGTTGGGCAGCGTCTCGTCGAGCCAGAACATCTGGCAGCGCGAGCCGAGGCAGAAGCCGAGTTCCGGGATCGCCGGGGAGGATTGCAGCCAGCCGGCCGAGGGCGTCGCGGACACGAAATTCCCCCAGCGGTCGATCACGTCCACATGGCAGGTGTCCCCGCCCGAGGCGCCGAGACGCGAGACGGTGGGCTCGCCCGTGCCGGCCGCCATCGCCATCTCCTCGGCGCGGCGGATAGCGGCGGCGTAGTCCACGCCCCGCACCTCGCGCCCGTCCGGGTTGCCGGGACGGAAGTCGAGCGAGGCCTCCCGCCCGATGAGCTTGCGGCGCTCCGCCAGATAAGCCTCGGACAGCAGGGTGCGCATGGGCACGTCGGTGAAGGCCGGGTCGCCCATCCAGGCCTCCCGATCCGCATAGGCGAGCTTCATCGCCTCGGTGAAGAGGTGGACGAACTCCTCCCCCACCGGGTCGAGCGCGCGGAGATCGAAGCCCGAGAGCAGGCCGAGCGTCAGCAGCATGCTCGGCCCCTGGCTCCAGGGGCCGCACTTCAGCACCGTCGTCCCCATGAAGTCGGCGGCCAGCGGCGCTTCCACGCCCGCGCGCCAGGTCGCCATGTCGTGCGCCGTCAGCACCGAGACGTTGCGCTGCCCTGAGGTGTCGAGGTGCGGGATGCGCCCGAAGCGCTCGATGGCCTCGGCGACGAAGCCGCCATACCAGATGTCGCGCGCCGCCTCGATCTGGCCGTCGCGGTCGCCCGCCTTGGCCTCCGCTTCGAGCACGACGCGGCCATAGGTGTCGGCGAGGGTCGGGTTGGCGTAGAGGCCGCCCGGCTCCGGCCCGCCATTCTTCAGCCAGATGGCGGCGGAGGTCTTCCACTCCGTCTCGAAGAGCGGCCGCACGGTCTCGACCGTCGCGCGCACGCGCGGGACCATGTGGGCGCCGTCGCGGGCGTAGCCGATCGCGTATTCGAGCACGTCGCGCAGGCGCCAGGTGCCGTGCTCCAGCAGCATGCGCGCCCAGGCGTCGAAGGCGCCCGGGATGGGCGCCGCGAGGAAGCCGGTGCCCGGCATCATGTCGAGGCCGAGCCGCCCCTTCACATGCGCGACCGAGAGCCCGGCCGGCGCAGGCCCCTGCCCGCAGATCACCTGCTGCGCGCCGAGCCGCGTGCTGTGCAGGATGATGGGGCAGTCGCCGCCCGGGCCGTTCAGATGCGGCTCGACGATCTGGAGGGTGAAGCCCGCCGCCGCCGCCGCGTCGAAGGCGTTGCCGCCGCGCTCCAGCACGCTCATGCCGACCTGGGATGCGATCCAGTGGGTGGAGGCGACGGCCCCGAAGGTGCCGGCCAATTCGGGGCGGGTGGTGAACATCGGCGTCTGGTCCCTCTCTGCGGGCCGCGATAGGTGCAGCGCCGCGCCGCCCGGTCAATACGCGGGCGTGACCATCGGGGGAGCACGGGCATGTGGGTCGCGGTGGTGGGGCCGTCGGGCGCCGGCAAGGACACGCTGCTGTCGCGCGTGCGGGTCGACCTCGTGGACGACCCGCGCTTCCACTTCGCCCGCCGCGCGATCACCCGCGCGGCCGACGCCGGCGGCGAGGATCACGAGGCGCTCGACCAGGCGGCCTTCGAACGGCGGGACTTCGTGCTGCGCTGGCAGGCCCATGGCCTGCTCTACGGCATCCCGCGCGAGGAGGCGCCGCGCGGCAAGGTCACGGTCATGAACCTCTCCCGCGGCGTCCTGGCGGAAGCGGCGTCCCTCGCCCCGCTCCTCGTCGCCGAGGTCACGGCCCCGCCCGCGCTGCTGGCCGCGCGCCTGGCGCTGCGCGGCCGCGAATCCGCCGCCGACATCGCCGCGCGCCTGACGCGGGACGCGCCCCTGCCCCCCGGCCTCGCGGTGCGGCAGGTGATCAATGACGGTCCCGTGAATCTGGGGGTCGCGCGGCTCAGGGCCGTGCTGGAAGAGGCTTGCGAGCAGGCGGGAATTCGGCCATAGGCCCGGCGCCGCCGCTGCCGGGAACCGTCCCGGCGGCGCGGTAATCCACACGCGGCGCAGCCTTCCAAGCCTGGGGAAATGCCCCCGGCGGCCAAGGTTCCGGTCCCGGCAACGGGGTTCGCGCCGCGGAGGCCCAACCGGACTTCGGAAGGAGGATCGCCATGGCGATGCCTGATGTTTCCCTGCGCCAGCTGCTCGAAGCGGGCGTGCATTTCGGCCACCACACGCGGCGCTGGAACCCGCGGATGGCCCCCTACATCTTCGGCGTGCGCAACCAGGTCCACATCCTGGACCTGCAGCAGACCGTCCCCCTGTTCGAGCGCGCGCTGCGCCAGATCCGCGACACCGTCGCCGGCGGCGGCCGCGTGCTGTTCGTCGGCACGAAGAAGGCGGCGGCGGAATACGTGGCCGAGGCCGCGACGCGCTGCGGCCAGTACTACGTCAACCACCGCTGGCTCGGCGGCATGCTGACGAACTGGAAGACGATCACCGGCTCGATCAAGCGCCTGAAGGAAATGGACGCCCGCCTCGCCGGCGACGTGCAGGGCCTGACGAAGAAGGAGATCCTGATGCTGACGCGCGAGCGCGACAAGCTCGACCGCGCGCTGGGCGGCATCCGGGAGATGGGCGGCCTGCCCGACCTCATCTTCGTGATCGACGTCGTGAAGGAGCGCCTCGCCATCGACGAGGCGAACACCCTCGGGATCCCGGTCGTCGCGGTGGTGGACAGCAACGCCGACCCCTCGGGCATCCAGTTCCCGATCCCGGGCAACGACGACGCGATCCGCGCCATCAACCTCTACTGCGATCTGGTCGCCGGCGCGGTGTTCGACGGCATCTCGGCCGAACTCCAGGCCTCGGGCCGCGACGTCGGCGAGATGGCCGAGCCGATGGCCGAGGAAGCCCTGGCCGAGGCGCCCGCCGCCGAAGCCCAGGCCTGACACGCCCGACCCAGAGGAGACACAGCGATGGCCGAGATTTCCGCAGCACTGGTCCGGGACCTGCGCGAGCGCACCGGCGCCGGCATGATGGACTGCAAGAAGGCGCTCGTTGAAACCAGTGGCGACATGGAAGCGGCCATCGACTGGCTGCGGAAGAAGGGCCTCTCGGCCGCCGCCAAGAAGTCCGGCCGCGTCGCGGCCGAAGGCCTCGTCGGCGTCGCCTCCGGCCCCGGCGTCGCCGCCATGGTCGAGGTGAACGCCGAGACGGACTTCGTCGCCCGCAACGAGACCTTCCAGAACTTCGTCGCCGAGGTCGCGGGCCTCGCCCTCTCCGTCGGCGAGGACATCGAGAAGCTGAAGGCCGCGACCTTCCCGGGCACCACCCACTCCACCCAGGAAGAGCTGACCAAGCTGATCGCGACCATCGGCGAGAACATGACGATCCGCCGGGCCAAGGTCTTCACCGTGAACAACGGCACGGTCGCCACCTACATGCATAACGCCGTGAAGCCCGGCCTCGGGAAGATCGGCGTGCTCGTCGCCCTGGAAGGGAACGGCGAGGCGCAGGTGATGGAACAGCTCGGCCGGCAGATCGGCATGCACGTCGCCGCCACCCGCCCCGAGGCGCTCGACGTCTCCGCCGTGGACCCCTCCGCCCTCGAGCGCGAGAAGGCGGTGCTGATGGAACAGGCCGCCGCCTCGGGCAAGCCGCCCGCGGTCATCGAGAAGATGGTCGAAGGCCGCATCCGCAAGTACTACGAGGAGGTCGTCCTCCTCGAGCAGGTGTGGGTCCACGACGGCGAGAGCCGCGTGAAGGCCGTCGTCCAGAAGGCCGGCCTGACCTGCACCGGCTTCGCCCGCTTCCAGCTCGGCGACGGCATCGAGAAGCAAACGGCCGACTTCGCCGCCGAAGTGGCAGCCCAGGCCGGGCTGACGCCGGCGGGCTGAGGCCGGTGCCGTTGGGAGGGGCGCTGCCCCTCCCAAACCCTCCCCGCCAGGAACCTCAGGTTCCTGGACCTCCGGGTCCTTTGT
>JAIEOO010000264.1 GCA_019750475.1 Acetobacteraceae bacterium
GTCGGCGCCGGCACGCTGAGCGGCCCGACGCTGGCCCTGCTGGGGGCGCCGCTGCCGGGCGTGGTGGGCGCGGGGGCGGCGTTCAACCTGGCCGTCGCCCTGCCTTCGGTGACGGCCTTCGTCGCCGCCGGCTGGGCGGAGCCGGGCCTGCCCCGGGCGAGCCTCGGCCATGTGGCGCTGGTGCCGCTGGCGTTGCTGGTCGCGCCGGCCCTGGCGGTGACGCCCTGGGCAGCGGGGATGGCGGCGCGGCTACCCGTCCCCGCGCTGCGCCGGATCTTCGCGCTCTGCCTGCTCGTCGTGGCGGCGCGGATGGCCGCGCGCGCCCTGACGTGACGCCGCCGCTCAGCCGAGCTTGGCGGCGATCCACTCCTTCATCGGGCCGCGCGGCAGGGCGCCCACCTTGGTGTCCACCGGCTTGCCGTCCTTGAACAGGATCATCGTCGGGATGCCGCGGACCGAATACTGGTTGGGCGTCATCGGGTTGTCGTCGATGTTGACCTTCGCCACGGTCAGCTTGCCCTCGTACTCCTTGGCGATCTCGTCCAGGATGGGGGCGACCATCCGGCAGGGGCCGCACCACTCGGCCCAGAAATCCACCAGCACCGGGCCGGGGGCCTGGAGGACATCCTGCTGGAAGCTGTCGTCGGTGACGGCCTTGGTCAGTTCGCTCATGGTCGGGAATCTCCGTCGTCCCCCCCAAGGTCGGGTCGCCACGCGCGGGGGTCAAGCGGATCGGCCCCGACCCGCGACGCCGACATGGCTGCGGCGGCGTTCCGTTCCGCGGCACGCCGCCGCCCGGCTGTCCGAGCGCGGGCCTGCCGCGCCGCATCGGGCCCCCCGTCCCTTCGCCCGCGGCTGCCAGGCGATGGAGAAGGCCAGGCGGCGCCGATCTCCGGCGCGATCGCCGCCATCGAGGCGGGGTGCGCCTCGACGCCTGCCTGGCCGCGCGCCGGCCCTGGGCGGGTCGCGCGCGGCCGGTGCCTCAGGCGAACAGGATGTCGCCCGCCTTTAGGGCGGAGACGCCCTGCAGCAGCACGTGCGCGCCGTCGCTGCCATAGGCGACGTCGACGCCGGCGATCCCGTTGAAGACGCCGGCCGTGACCCGGACCTGCGCGGCGGTGAGGCCGCGGAATTCCAGGTGGTCCACGCCCGGCGTGAAGTCCGTCACCTGGTCGTAGCCGTCGCCGGCGGCGAAGACGAAGGTGTCCGCGCCGCCCTTGCCCATGAGCACGTCGTTGCCCTTGAGGCCGGTGATGCGGTCCGCGCCCTCCGTGCCCATGAGCAGCTCGGACCAGGTCGTGCCGGTCACCGTCCTGCCCGTGACGGCGGCCGCGTCGTCGTTGCGGATGGTGCCGACGCCGGTGCCGTCGGCGATGGTCGCGCCCGTCGCGCCCGAGAGCAGGAGCTGGAAGCTCTCATCGGCCTCGACCAGCGCGTCGCCGGCCACCTTCACGGCGATGGTCCGGAGCGTCTCGCCCGCGGCGAAGCTGAGCGTGCCCGCGGTGCCGGCGTAGTCCGAGCCGGCGAGGGCCGTGCCGTCCCGGGTCGCGAAGGAAACGGTCACGCCGCCGCTCGGCGCGGGGGCCGAGAGCGTCACGCTGAAGCTGAGCGTGGCCGCGACGCCGGACGCCCCTTCGAGGATCGCCGCGTCCGCCACGGCCAGCGTGGGCAGCGGCGCCGGGGTGGGGGTCGGCGCGGGCGCGGGCACCGTCGTCCAGGGATGGGCGGTGCTGAGCACCGGGTCGGCCGGCAGGAAGGCCGTGCCGGTCACCGTCGCCGGGCCCTTGGCCAGCTGCGCCGCGCTGAGGCCCGCGACGTCGGTCCCGGTGACGGTCGCGGTGACGGCCGTCGCGTTCCACAGCATCGTGCCGCCGGCGGTTCGGTCGTTCACCACGACGTTGTCCTGCATGACCAGCGCGTTCGCCGCGTGCAGGTTGCCCTCGGCGCCGAAGGCGACGATGGCGGGATTGCCGGTGTTCGGGCCCTGCTGGATGACGTTGTTGGCGACCGTCGCCTTGCCGCCGTTCGGCAGGTCGATGCTGTAGCTCGCGGTGCCGTCGAAGTCGGCGATGCGCGAGTTGGTGATCACCGTCTCGTCGGCGCGGCTCTTGATCTGGTGGCCGACCTTGGCGTCGTGGACGAAGCTGTTGTCGATCGTCAGCCTGGCGATGTCGCCGACGTAGATGTTGTGGGACCGCCCGTCGCCCGCGCCGTTGAACGCGAATTCCGAGTTGCGGATGGTGATGGTGCCGGTCGCCGAGGGGTTCGCCAGCAGGCCGTTCTGGTTGTCGTGGAACCAGCTGTTGGCGATGGTCAGGTTGCCCGCCTGGTAGCGGATGCCGGCGCCGTTCATGTCGGCGACCTTCGCGCCGGCGAATTCCAGGTGGTCCACCGTCACGTCGGTGTTGGTGACGAGGATGCCCTTGCCGTTCGGCGGCGCCACGGTGGCGACGAGCTTGGCCATCCCGCCCACGCCCTGGATGGTGATCTTCGTGTTGATCGTCGCGAAGTCGTTCACGTAGGTGCCCGCCTGGACGAGCAGCACGTCCCCGTCGCGCGAGGCGGCGACGGCGGCCGCGATGGTGCTGAACTGCTGGCCGATGCCAACGGTGAGGTTCGCCATGGGTGAGGTCCTTCCCTTCTGGCGTTCCACGGCCACCCGGCGGCGGCGCGCGGCCGGCGACCCTCCCTCCCGTTGGATGTGATGGCCGGCGGGCCATGGCTACTCGCGTGCCGCGGCAAGTCCGAGTTCGGATGCGATCAAGTCGGCCTGGAAGCGTCAGGAATTCTCGCGAGTCCTTCCGCCGCCCATCTTCTGTCGGGCTGGCCATGTTTCATGGGCGGCGGCGGTTCGTGATTGGTTGCCACTCTGCCAGGACTCGCGACATTCCCGGTCACGGGGCGGTTTTGCTGTCCTCCATCCGGATGGGTGGGGGCGGAGCCCGATCAGGCCGTCAGCCGCCCGTCCCGCGCCACGACGCGCCCCTGCGCGACCACGAGCCGTCGCACCGGCCGCTCGACCACCGCGTGGCCGAGCGTCTCCGCCTCGACCAGCACGAGGTCGGCGCGGGCCCCGGGGGCGAGGCCGTAATCGGAAAAGCCCGCGCCCTTCGCCGCCTGCGCGCCGACCGTGCCGAAGGCGAGTTCGAGGCCCCGATCGCTGCGCAGGTTGTTCTTCATCGCGACGAACATCGCGCGTTCCAGCATGTCCGGATGGCCGAAGGGCATCCAGGTGTCGCGGATGTTGTCGTTGCCGGCGAAGACCGTGACGCCCAGCGCCGCCGCGCGCTCCAGCGGCGGCACGTTGCTGCCCGCGGGGGCGGAGGTGCAGATGGCGATGCCGCTCTCCGCCAGCATCGCGAGAAGCTGGTCGCCGCGCGCCGCCGGAACGTCGCCCAGGCAGAAGCCGTGGCTGACCGTCACGCGGCCCTGCAACCCGAGCGCGCGGGTGCGCTCCGCCATCAGCTCGAGCGAGAAGGCGCCGAGCTCGTGCGGCTCGTGCAGGTGGATGTCCACGGGCTTGCCGTGCCGCTCGGCCAGGCGGAACACCGCGTCGAGGTGCCGCACCGGGTCACGGTCGATGACGGAGGGGTCGATGCCGCCGACCACGTCGCAGCCCATGCGCATCGCCTCGTCCAGCCAGCCCTCGGCGCCCGGGGTGCGGACGATGCCCGATTGCGGGAAGGCGACGAGCTGGATCTCCAGGCGGTCGGCCATGTCGGCGCGCAGCCGCAGCAGCGCCTCGACGTGGGAGAGGCGGCATTCCTCGTCGATGTCCACATGGGTGCGCAGCCGCGTCGTGCCGTTGGCGAGCTCCGCCTCGGCGAGCGCCCGCGCGTCGCGGTACGGCTCCTTGCCGAGGGGGCGGCGCAGCTTCTTCTCGTTGGCGATGCGCGCCTCGCGGTGGGGCGGGTTCTCGTTCACCCACCAGGGCATGCCCCAGAGCGCCTTGTCGAGGTGGCAATGCCCTTCGATCAGCCCGGGCAGCAGCAGAGCGCCGTGACCCTCCTCGACGGCGCAACCCTCCGGGGCGGCGAGGTTCGCGCCGATGACGGCGATGCGCGTTCCCTCGCACAGCATGTCCACGGCGTCGCCGCCGAGCGGGCGGATGTTGCGGAGGAGGAGGTGGTGGCGCATGCGATACGGACCCGTCCGGTTTCGGTCCGGTTATCGCATGGAGCGGCGGTGGGGAACCGCGCGCAGCGTCATCCGGCCGGCACCGTCATGCCGGCGAGCCGCTCCACATCCTCGCGCAGGCAGAGCTGCGTGCCCGGGCGCAACAGCGCGGCGGCACCCGCGGCCATGGCGAAGCGCACGGCGTCACGGAGCGTGGCGCCACCCGCGAGCGCGACCGCGAGGCCGGCGACCGCGCTGTCGCCCGCGCCCACGGTGGTCCGGACGACGACGGGGAGCGCCGGGAAGCGCTCCGCCGCATCGGCCGTCACGAGCAGGGCTCCCTCCTCCGCGAGCGAGATCAGGACGCGCTCGGCGACGCCGGCCGCGATGAGGCGGCGGGCGGCCTCGGCTCGCGCGGCGTCATCCGGCAGGGCGTGACCGATGACGGCCTCCAGCTCGGCCAGGTTGGGTTTGACGATAAAGGCGCCGCGGGCCAGGCGCAGCGGCTCTCCCGACGTGTCCACGATGAGGCGGGGGCCTGGCGGCAGCGCGGCCCGCAGCCGGGCGAAGGCGTCCTCCGGCGCGCCGGGCGGCAGCCGGCCGCTGGCGATCACGAAGGCGGCGCCATCGCGCGCGCGCGCCACGACGGCGGCGAGGCAGGCTTCGAATTCCGCGGCGGAGAGGGTGGGGCCGGGCAGGACGAACCGGAACTCGCGCGCCTCGCCGCAAAGCTCCTGCACGGTGAGGCTCTGGCGAGTCTGGCCGGCGATGGGAACGGCGTGGAAGGCGGTGCCCTCGGCGGCGAGGAGCGTCTGCAAGGCGTCGCCGGCCGGGCCGCCCGAGGGGAAGACCACGGCGGAGCTGGCGCCGAGCACGCGGGCGACGCGGGCGACGTTCACCCCGCCGCCGCCGGGGTCCTGGCGCGGGGTCGCGCAACGCGTCTTCTGGCCCGGCAGCACCTCCGGCGTCTCGGTCGAGAGGTCGAGGGTGGGGTTGAGCGAGAGGGTGACGATCAGCGGCATGGGCGGGGGCGCCAGGCGAGGGGCCGGAGGCGGCCAGGGCAGAGGGATGGTCGCATCAGAGGTCCCGGGCTGGACACGCGGCGGCGGCAAGGCGTCGGGCCAGCACGGGCCACCGCGACCCCACCGTGGTGGAAGCCTAGCGGACGACGGGCGTCCGGTTGAAGCGTTCCGTTGCTTGTGCCGCGCGATGCGGCCCGGCTAGGTGTGTAGTCCCGGGGAGTAGTGGTGCATCCTTGTCGCCTCAGGAGGAGGATGCGCTGTGGCAGCAGGTCT
>JAIEOO010000379.1 GCA_019750475.1 Acetobacteraceae bacterium
CGCGCGGGCGCGCGGCCGCGCGGGCGCCGCGGCGGCCGGCAGCCATTCCACGCGCGCGGCGTAACGAACCGACTCGGCCACCAGCGGCGGCTCGGGCAGCGTCACCTGCGGCAGGCCGTGGCACACGGCGCAGAAGCCGCCATGCGACGCCCCCGGATCGCCGGGCACCTCGTTCCCCTCGGCATCCACCCGCACGAGGCGGACGCCCTCGGAGGAGCAGATCTCGATCAGCTCGCCGGCCGAGGCCATCCCGCGCAGGCAATGCGCCATCGCCGCGCCCGACTGCAGCAGCAGCAGGGCGGCGAACAGGCGGATCAGCCAGGGCCGCGGGGTCGTCACGCGCGGTGGGGTAACGTCAGCGGCGGAGCCTGTCCAGCAACCAGGCCGCCATCTCCGCCCGGCGGTCGCCCTCGGCGACGCGCAGCAGGTGGATGGTGAAGCGTCCCGGGCGCGGGCCGGGCGTGACGCGATAGGCATGCGTCCAGTCCCCGTGGCGACGGTGCAGCACGACGTGGAAGGTGGACAGCTCTCCCCGCACCGCCCCGAGCCGCCAGGGCCCCGCGCCGAGGGCGACCGCTTGGTCGCGCGGGTCGAAGCGCAGGTCGGGCCAGGGGTCGGTGATGGCCGCGTCGAACATGGTCGAACCTCCTCCAGCGAGGAGCCGGACCGACGATGCTGAGCGGCGCGTCCCGTTTGGTTGCCGGAAGGGCCGCATCCCCCCTCTCGGAGGCGCCACCTTGCCCGGGAAGGCAGGTTGGCGTTGGGCGCCGGCCCAACTCTTGATGCAGCCGGAACCCTAGCGTCAGGGGCGCGGCGCGTCCAGCGGCCAGCGCGGGCGCGGTGCGGCCTCCCACCCGTCGCGCTCACCGGCCCGCAGCCGCTCGAGCCCGGCCCAGGCCACCATCACCGCGTTGTCGGTGCAGAGGCGGCTGGGCGGCGCCAGCAGCGGCAGCGGCAGCGCGGCCGACAGCGCGGCCCGCACCGCCTGGTTGGCCGCCACGCCCCCCGCCACCACGCAGGCCGTCGCCCCCGGCAGCATGGCGAGGGCGTTGCGCGCCCGGTCGGCCAGGACGGCGGCGACGCTCGCCTGGAAGCTGGCGGCGATGTCGGCACCCCGGTGCCCCTTCCCCACCGCCTGGGCGACCGCCGTCTTGAGGCCCGAGAAGGAGAAGTCGCAGCCCGGCCGCCCCAGCATGGGGCGCGGCAGCTTCACCGCATCCGCGTCGCCCTCGGCGGCCAGCCGCTCCAGATGCGGCCCGCCCGGCCAGGGCAGGCCGAGCAGCTTCGCCGATTTGTCGAACGCCTCCCCCACCGCGTCGTCCAGCGTCGTGCCGAGGCGCCGGTAGCGCCCGAACCCCTCCACCGCGACGCATTGGCAATGCCCGCCCGACAGCAGCAGCAGCAGGTAGGGATAGGCCGGCGGCTCGGGGAACAGGCCCGGCAGGCGCGCCGTCAGCGCGTGCGCTTCGAGGTGGTTCACCGCCAGGAACGGGAGCCCCCGCGCCATGGCGAGGCCCTTCCCCATGGTCGCCCCGACGATCAGCCCGCCGATCAGCCCGGGCCCGGCCGTCGCCGCCACCGCCGCGAGGTCGCGATAGGCCAGGCCCGCCTGCCCCATCACCTGCGCCAGCATGGGCGGCAGCCGTTCGAGATGGGCGCGGGCCGCGATCTCCGGCACGACGCCGCCGTAGCGGGCGTGCTGCTCCGTCTGGCTGAAGACGGCCTCGGCCAGGATGCGTCCCTCGGCGTCGAGGACGGCCGCGGCGGTCTCGTCACAGCTGGTCTCGATTCCGAGTATGGGTCCCATCGCGGCGGGCAGGGTTTCGGACATGCGGGAAAGTTCTATGTCGGCCCCATGTCATCCGCCATGGCCCATCCGGCACGCGGAGGGGGCCTGGCGCCGGCGGACGGTGGCCCAGCCCCCTCGCCTCACCCTGCCGCCCCGCACAAGGGCATGCGCCCGCTGCCGATGCGCGTCGGCACCCGCGCCTCCCCCCTCGCGCTGTGGCAGACGCGGCACTTCCTCTCGCTGATCTCGCAGCACTGCCCGGTGATGCGCGGGGTGAAGGCCTTCGAGGAGCACGCGATCCGCACCACCGGGGATCGCGTGCAGGACCGCCGGCTGGCCGACATCGGCGGCAAGGGCCTCTTCGCCAAGGAGATCCACGAGGCGCTGGCCGATGGCCGCGTGGATTTCGCGGTCCATTCGCTCAAGGACCTCGAGACCGAGCTGCCGCCCGGCATCGTGCTCGCCTGCACCCTGGCGCGGGAGGATGCGCGCGACGCGCTGATCCTCGCCGATGGCTGCGCCGCGCGGCCGGGCGTCCCCTTCGGCCACATTCCCGATGGCGCGCTGGTCGGCACCTCCTCGCTGCGGCGGCAGGCGCAGCTGCTGCACGCGCGGCCGGACCTGACGGTGACGCTGCTCCGCGGCAACGTGCAGACGCGCCTCGAGCGCGTCGCGGCCGGTGACGTGGGCGCGAGCCTGCTGGCGCTCGCCGGCCTCAAGCGCCTCGAACTCGCCCATGCGGCGAGCCACGTGCTGAGCCCCGAGGAGATGGTGCCCGCCGCCGGCCAGGGGATCGTCGGCATCACCGTCCGCGCCGACGACACCGATCTGCACGAGCTTCTGGCCGGCATCGTCTGCCGCGAAGCCGAGGCCGTCGCCACCGCCGAGCGCGCGCTGCTCGCCGCTCTCGACGGCTCCTGCCGGACGCCGATCGGCGGCCACGCGGTGCTGCTGGAGGACGGGCGGCTGCGGCTCACCGGCCTGGTCGCCCGGCCCGATGGCAGCTTCCTGATCAGGCGCGTCGTGGAGGGCCCCTCGACCGACGCCGCCCGGATCGGCGCGGCGCTCGGCGCCGAGCTCCGCGCGGACAGCCCGGCCGACATTTTCGGCTGACGCCGCGCCCCGGACCGCCCGGCCCGGCGCCCGGTCCGCGCCCTCCGCTGGCGTCGGGCGGGCCCTGGCGGGCGGCGGCGCCCTCTCGCCGCCGCGTCGCGACCGCGGCGGGAGGTGAACGCCGCGCTTCGGCGGCCGAAGCCGGGAATCGCGGTTGTGCCGGCCGGCCGCTGGCCTATATGGTGGCCTTCGGGGACTAGAACACACCATGAACGATCTTTTCGGGGGCCGGGGGCTCAAGGCTTCCGCGCCGGGCTACACCGCGGCCGACATCGAGGTGCTGGAGGGGCTGGAGCCCGTCCGGCGGCGCCCCGGCATGTATATCGGCGGCACCGACGAGAACGCGCTGCACCACTTGGCGGCTGAGATCCTCGACAACTCGATGGACGAGGCCGTGGCCGGCCACGCCAACTTCATCGAAGTGGTGCTGGAGGCGGGCAACACGCTGTCCGTCCGGGACAACGGCCGCGGCATCCCGTTGGACCCGCACCCGAAATTCCCGAAGCTCTCGGCGCTCGAGGTGATCCTCACCACGCTCCATTCGGGCGGCAAGTTCTCCGGCAAGGCCTACGCCACCTCCGGCGGGCTGCACGGCGTCGGGTCGTCCGTGGTCAACGCCCTGTCCGACCTGATGGAGGTCGAGGTGGCGCGCGGCGGCGAGCTGTTCCGCCAGACCTACAGCCAGGGCAAGCCGACCTCGAAGCTCCGGAAGGTGGGGGAGGCGCGGAACCGCCGGGGCACCACCATCCGCTTCCACCCCGACCCCGAGATCTTCGGCAAGCTCGCCTTCCGGGCGGAGCGCCTGTTCCGCCTCTGCCGCTCCAAGGCCTATCTGTTCCGCGGCGTCGAGATCCGCTGGAAATGCGATCCCGCCCTGGTCGCCGGCAGCGACACGCCGGCCGAGGCGGTGCTGCACTTCCCGGGCGGCCTGCTGGACTTCCTGGGCTCGGCCATCGAGGGGCGCAGCCCCGTGGTGCCCGCGCCCTTCGCGGGCGAGCGCGACTTCGGCGGCGACCAGGGCAAGTGCGAATGGGCCGTCACCTGGCTGGAGGCCGGGGAAGGCTTCCTCTCGACCTACGCCAACACCATCCCCACGCCGCAGGGCGGCACGCATGAGGCCGGCCTCCGGGCCGCGCTGGTCAAGGGGCTGCGCGCCTATGGCGAGCTCAAGAAGGAGAAGCGCGCCGCCTCCGTGACGGCCGAGGATCTGTTCGGCGGCATGGCGGCGATGCTCTCGGTCTTCATCCGGGACCCGCAATTCCAGGGCCAGACCAAGGACAAGCTGACGAGCGGCGACGCCACGCGGATGGTCGAGCAGGCGATGCGCGACCCCTTCGACCACTGGCTCGCCGGCGATCCGCAGAACGCCGACAACCTGCTGGCCTGGGCGATCGAGCGCGCCGAGGAGCGCCTGCGCCGCCGCGAGCAGAAGGACACGCCGCGCAAGACCGCGACGCGCAAGCTGCGCCTGCCCGGCAAGCTGGCGGATTGCGCGCGCGAGAGCGCCGAGGGGACGGAGATCTTCCTCGTCGAGGGCGATTCGGCCGGCGGCTCCGCCAAGCAGGCGCGCGACCGCGAGACCCAGGCCGTGCTGCCGCTGCGCGGCAAGATCCTCAACGTCGCCTCCGCGAGCGCCGACAAGCTCCGCGCCAACCAGGAGCTGCGCGACCTCATCGAGGCGCTGGGCTGCGGCGTGGGCGACAGGTTCGAGCTGAACCGGCTGCGCTACGGCCGCGTCGTCATCATGACGGACGCCGACGTGGACGGCGCGCACATCGCCGCGCTGCTGATGACCTTCTTCTACAAGGAACTGCCGGAGCTGGTGCGGCAGGGGAAGGTCTATCTCGCGCAGCCGCCGCTGTTCCGCCTGCAGCAGGGCGGCAGGAGCGTCTACGCCATGGACGACGCCGACCTCGAGCGGCAGCGGAAGAAGAACTTCAAGGCGGGCAGCAAGGTCGAGGTCAGCCGCTTCAAGGGTCTGGGCGAGATGCCGCCGATGATCCTGAAGGAAACCACCATGGCGCCGGGCAAGCGCACGCTGCTGAAGGTGGTGCTGCCGCCCGAGGAGCGGGCGAAGACCGCGGAGCTGATGGAGGCGCTGATGGGCCGCAAGCCCGAGCTGCGCTTCAGGTTCATCCAGGACAACGCCGCGACGCTCGACGTCGAGGCCGTGGACGCCTGACGCGCCTCACGCGACGCGCGTGAGGCGGGCCATCGCGGTCGAGAGCGGCGCGCGCGCCAGCCGGGCGAAGGCGCCGGGCGCCGCCCGCATGATCCACGCGCCCGCCCCGGCCAGCGCCATCTGCCGCGCGCTGCGGCGCCGCCAGGCGGCGTGGAAGTCCGGCGCGTCCCGCCCCGTCAGGATGGCCTCCGCCGCGGCGAGGCCCGAATGCAGCGCCATCGCCATGCCGTCGCCGGTGAAGCTCGGGATGACGGAGAGCTGGTCGCCCACGCGGTACAGCCCCGGCGCGCCGCCCGCGGCGCGGAAGCCGTAGGGCACGCCGGCGACGGCGAGCGGCCGGTCCCGCACCGGCC
>JAIEOO010000073.1 GCA_019750475.1 Acetobacteraceae bacterium
GCGCAATCCCGGGCGCTGGCCGTCGCGGCCGCCGCGCGCCGGCAGGGCGGCGAGCTGGCCCCGCTGCTCGCCGCGACGGATCTCCAGGACCCCGGCCCCGGGCTGCTGCCCGCCAGCGCCGGCCTCGTCACCTTCGACCGCCAGGGCAACGCCGTGTCCTGCGCCTTCACCATGAACAACCTGTTCGGCACGGGCCGCATCGCGCCGAGCCTCGGCTTCCTGATGGCGGCCGCGCCGGGCGTCGGTGCGGTCGAGCCGCCGCTGCTCTCCGCCGCCATGGTCTGGGCGCCGAACATCCGCGCCTTCCGTCTCGCCGCCGCGGGGGCCGGTCAGGCCGCGGCGCCCATGGCGGTGGCGGCCCCGATGGCGGCGCAGCTCCTGCGGGAGGTGCCGGTCAGCCAGGCCGTGGGCGCCGCGCCCAACCCGGGCCGCACGCAGCTCGCCGCCTGCACCCGCTACCTGCCGGGATGGGAAGAAGGCTGCGCCGCGGCGACCGACCCGCGGGGCGGCGGCGTCGCCCTGGGCGCGACGGACCGCTAGGCCTCTCCGATGGCCCTCAAGGTCGGGCGCGGCGCCGAGGCGCCGCCCTTCCTGGTGATGGACGTGATCTCGGCGGCCAATGCCCGCGCGGCCGCCCTGCCGCCCGGTGCCCCGCCGATCATCCGGATGGAGGTCGGCCAGCCCGCCACCGGCGCCCCCCGCGGCGCGGCCGAGGCCGCCATCCGCGCGCTGCAGGCCGGGGAGCCGCTGGGTTACACCGAGGCGCTCGGCGTCCCGAGCCTGCGCGCCCGCATCGCCCGCCACTACGCCGAGCAATACGGCGTCGAGGTGCCGGCCCGGCGCATCGCCGTCACCGCCGGGGCGTCCGGCGCCTTCCCGCTCGCCTTCCTCGCCGCCTTCGACCGGGGCGACCGGGTCGCCATGGCCGCCCCCTTCTACCCGCCCTACGCCAACATCCTGACGGCGCTGGGCATGGAGCCGGTGCTGCTCGAATGCGGGCCGGAGACGCGCTTCCAGCCCAGCGTCGCCATGCTGGAGCGGCTGGACCCCCGGCCGGACGGCCTCGTCATCGCCAGCCCCTGCAACCCGGCCGGCACCATGCTGCCGCCGGAGGAGCTGGCCGCCATCGCCCGGTGGTGCGAGCGCGAGGGCGTGCGCCTGATCTCCGACGAGATCTATCACGGCCTGTCCTGGGGCACCGTGGCCGAGAGCACGGCGGCCGCGGCCTCCGCCAGCGCCATCGTGGTCAACAGCTTCTCCAAGTACTGGAGCATGACCGGCTGGCGCATCGGCTGGCTCGTCCTGCCCGAGGACCTGCTCCGCCCGGTGGAATGCCTGGCGCAGAACATGGTCATCAGCCCGCCCCATGTCGGCCAGGTGGCGGCCGAGGCCGCGATGGACTGCCGCGAGGAGCTGGACGCGAAGAAGGCCGCCTATGCCCGCAGCCGCGCCCGCCTGCTGGACGGCCTGCCGCGCGCCGGCCTCGACCGCATCGCCGAGGCGGACGGCGCCTTCTACCTGTGGTGCGACATCGCCCACCTGACCAACGACAGCCTGGACTTCGCCGCCCGCCTGCTGGAGGGCGCCGGCATCGCCGCGACCCCGGGCGTGGATTTCGACCGCACCCGCGGCGCGCGCTTCCTGCGCCTGTCCTATTGCGGCGACGAGGCGCTGATCGCCGAGGCCGCCGGCCGGATCGGGCGCTGGCTGGGGCGCTAGCGCCCCCCGGCCGGGCCGCTTTGGTTGACCGCGCCCCCCCCAAAACCTATCTCTTGGGCTGAACGACGGGCCGGCCGCCCCGCTTCCGCTCGCACCCGCCCCCGCCGTTCACGTGGGGGTGGCGCAGCCGTCGCCCCCGGCCGGCGCCCCCGTCCCGGAGACGCCTTCGCCACATGTTCGCCCGTATCGCCCGCGCCATCTTCGGCTCCGCCAATGACCGCGCGCTGAAGCGCTACCAGTCCCGCATCCCGGCCATCGCCGCCTTCGAGCCCCAGCTCGCGGCCCTCTCCGACGAGCAGCTCCGCGGCAAGACGGCCGAGTTCCGGGAGCGGCTGGCGAAGGGCGAGACGCTCGACGACATCCTCGAGGAAGCCTTCGCCGTCGTCCGCGAAGGCGCCAAGCGCGCCCTCGGCCTGCGGCATTTCGACGTGCAGATGATCGGCGGCATGGTCCTGCACGAGGGCAAGATCGCCGAGATGAAGACCGGCGAGGGCAAGACCCTCGTCGCCACGCTGCCGGTCTATCTCAACGCGCTGCCGGCCAAGGGCGTGCACGTCGTCACCGTCAACGACTACCTGGCCAAGCGCGACAGCGAGTGGATGGGGCAGGTCTACGGCTTCCTGGGCCTCACCACCGGCGTCATCGTCCACGGGCTGACCGACGAGGAACGCCGCGAGGCCTATGCCTGCGACATCACCTACGGCACGAACAACGAGTTCGGCTTCGACTACCTGCGCGACAACATGAAGTACCGGCTGGACGAGATGGTCCAGCGCCCCTTCGCCTACGCCATCGTGGACGAGGTGGACAGCATCCTGGTGGACGAGGCGCGGACGCCGCTGATCATCAGCGGCCCGACCGACGACACCTCCGACCTCTATCGCCGCGTCAACGCCGTGATGGCCGAGTTCGTGCAGGACGCCGAGCGCTTCGAGAAGGACGAGAAGCAGCGCACCGTCAGCATGACGGAGAAGGGCGGCGAGGACATCGAGCGCATGCTCGCCGAGGCCGGCCTGCTGACCGAGGGCGACCTCTACGACATCCACAACGTCACGCTGGTGCACCACGTGAACCAGTCGCTGCGCGCGCACACGCTGTTCCGGCGGGACGTCGAATACGTCTCCCGCAACGACAAGATCGTCATCATCGACGAGTTCACCGGCCGCATGATGGAGGGCCGCCGCTACTCCGACGGCTTGCACCAGGCGCTGGAAGCGAAGGAAGGCGTCACGGTCCAGCCGGAGAACCAGACGCTCGCCTCCATCACCTTCCAGAACTACTTCCGGCTCTATCCCAAGCTGTCCGGCATGACCGGGACCGCGGCCACGGAGGCCGACGAGTTCGCCGAGATCTACAAGCTCGAAGTCGTGGAGATCCCGACGAACGTCCCCGTCGCGCGCCTCGACGGCGACGACGAGGTGTACCGCACGCAGGACGAGAAATTCGACGCGATCATCAAGCTGATCGAGGAGTGCCGGGCGCGGCAGCAGCCGGTCCTGGTCGGCACCACCTCGATCGAGAAGAGCGAGCTGCTGTCCGCCGCGCTCAAGGCGGCGAAGGTTCCGCACAACGTGCTGAACGCCCGCTACCACGAGCAGGAGGCGAACATCGTCGCCCAGGCCGGGCGGCCCGGCGCCATCACCATCGCCACCAACATGGCCGGCCGCGGCACCGACATCAAACTCGGCGGCAACGCCGAGATGCTGGCCCGCGCCGAGACCGGCACCGATGAGGGCGAGGCCTACGAGGCCGCGCTGGCCCGCCACAAGCAGGAGGTCGCGGCCGCGCAGGAGGTGGTGAAGCAGGCCGGCGGCCTCTTCGTCATCGGCACCGAGCGGCATGAGAGCCGGCGCATCGACAACCAGCTCCGCGGCCGGTCGGGCCGCCAGGGCGACCCCGGTGCCTCGCGCTTCTTCCTCGCGCTCGACGACGACCTGATGCGCATCTTCGGCAGCGACCGCATGGGCGGGATGCTGACGAAGCTCGGCCTCAAGGAGGGGGAGGCGATCGTCCACCCCTGGATCAACAAGGCGCTGGAGAAGGCGCAGAAGAAGGTCGAGGCGCGGAACTTCGACACGCGCAAGAACCTGCTGAAGTACGACGACGTCATGAACGACCAGCGGCGCGAGGTGTACAGCCAGCGCCGCGCCTTCATGGAGGCGACGGACCTCTCCGAGACCATCGCGGAGATGCGGCGCGAGACCATCGCCGCCATGGTGGACAAGGCGATCCCCGAGAACGCCTACCCCGAGCAATGGGACCTCGAAGGGCTGGAGAAGCGGGTTCAGGAGGTGCTGGGCCTCGACCTGCCGATCGCCGCCTATGCCAAGGAAGAGGGCATCGACGAGACCCAGGTGCGGGAACGCATCCAGGCCGCGGCCGACCAGGTGGCCGCCGCCAAGGCCGCCAATCTCGGGCCGGACTTCATGCGGATGGTGGAGAAGTCCCTCCTCCTGCAGCTCTTCGACCAGGTCTGGAAGGAGCACCTGCTGGCGCTCGATCACCTGCGGCAGGGCATCGGGCTGCGCGCCTATGGCCAGCGGGACCCGCTGAACGAGTACAAGCGCGAGGCCTTCACCCTGTTCAACGGCATGCTGGAGGAGCTGCGCGAGCGCGTGACGTCGCTGCTGCTGCGGATCGAGCTCTCCCCCAACGCCCCGCCGCCCGAGCCCGAGCCGGTGCGCGTCTACGACATGCGCCACCCGGCGCCGGACGGCAGCGACATGGCGATGGCCGAGGACTCGGCCCCCATGTCCTACGGCGCGGCCGCGGCGGCGCCGGCGCGCACGCCCGAGGTGGACCCGAACGACCCCTCCACCTGGGACCGCACCCCCCGCAACGCGCCCTGCCCGTGTGGGAGCGGCAAGAAGTACAAGCACTGCCATGGGGCGTCGCGCTGACCGGCGCGACGTGTCAAATCATCCATGAGCTTGCATTCGCCGGCGCGAGGCGCGATGTTCCACCCATCGACCTCGTCTGGTTCGGCCTAGCCTCCCTCGTCCGGCGCGCAAGCATCGGACACCCCGAGCCGGCTCCGTCTCCTTTCGATTGACGATCCGCGCCGCGATCCCGCGGGCGGCAACGCGCTTCGGAAAGGAGCACCCCATCATGCAAACCGGCACCGTGAAGTGGTTCAACGCCACCAAGGGCTTCGGCTTCATTCAGCCCGAGGACGGCTCGAAGGACGTCTTCCTCCACATCACCGCGGTCCAGCGCGCTGGCCTGCGCGACGTGCGCGAGGGCGACCGCCTCGAGTTCGAGGTGCTCGCCGGCCAGAACGGCAAGGCCTCGGCCGAGAACATCCGCAAGGTCTGATACCGGCGCGATGCCCCGGCCGTTCGCGGCCGGGGATGTCGCCGCCGGCCCGTGACGGCGACAGCGGACCGCGGCCCGACGATGGTCGGCGCGGAGCCGCGGCCGCAGGGCCCGGCCGGTCCACCGGCCCGGTCATCGATCCCGCCAGCCACGCGCCGGCGCCTTCCGCGCCGCGCTGACGCGCGCCCGCGGTTCGACACCCCACGACAGACAGGAAGCACGACGACAGCATGCGTCACCTCAAATGGGACAGCCCTGCCGAACGCCAACGCACCGCCAATGCCGCGCGGCAGGCCGCGCTCGCGCGCTTCGCGCAGCAGCCCCGCCCGGATGACCCCGAGATGGTCGCGCGCATGGCCGAACGCGTCGCCATCGCCGAGGCCCGCGCCGCCCGCCAGGCGGAGCGCGACGCCGCCCGTG
>JAIEOO010000369.1 GCA_019750475.1 Acetobacteraceae bacterium
CTCGACCGGCTGCCTGCGGCGCCGCTGCCCGAGCTGCGCGCCGACGCGCTGCGGGGCGCGCTGGCCGCGCTCGGCCGGCTGACGGGCCGCGTCGGCGTCGAGGAGGTCCTCGACGTCGTCTTCGGCGAGTTCTGCATCGGCAAATGACGCCCGGCGAGGGCACCACCGGCCGGGGATCAGTACATCCGCTCGACGAAGGCCATGGCCAGCACCGCGATGGCGCCGACGAGCAGGCCCGGGATGAACACCCGGCGCTCCCCGGCCCAGTTGGGGCTGGTCAGGGCGTTGTCGGCGAAGGCGCTGGTGTCGGGGTTATGGACCCGGCGGTGGTCGTGGTGATGTGTCATGCCGGCCACAACGGCCGGTGACGCGCGGCGTTGACCGGCATTTCGCCGCAACTTGGGCGGAACCGCCGCGTTGAAGGGGCGATGTGACGCAGCCTGACCGGACCGGCCCGACCGAAGACCGGCGCCTCGATTCGTCGGGGCGCGTGGCGACGCCTGCCCGCCGGGCAGCCGCGCCTGCCGATCAGGACCGGGCCTGGCCGTTGCGCTGGCACCTCGTGGCGCTCGTGCTCTCGGTCCTGCTGCCCACCCTGGTCTTCGCCGGCATGCTCACCTGGCGCTCGGCCATGACGGAGCGAGCGCGGGTCGAGGCCCGGGCGGCGGATGCGGCGCGGGAGCTCGCGGCCTCGCTGGATCGCTCGCTCACCGACGTGCTGGCCTCGGCGCGGGTGCTCGCGGGTTCGGAGTCGCTCGCGGCCGGGGATCTCGCGGCCTTCCACCGCCGCGCCTCCGAGGTCCAGCGGGAGCTGGGGGCAGCCAATGTCAGCGTCCGCGACGCCGCCAGCCGGCCGCTGGTCAACACCGGCACGCCCTGGGGCGCGCCCCTGCCGGACGCCGCCCCGCTCGCGCCCGCCGACCGGCGCGTGGAAGCGACGGGGCTGCCGGCCATCTCCGCTGTCTACCAGGGCCCAGGGACGGCGAGACTTCTCTTCGCCGTGGTCGTGCCGCTGCCCGCCGGCGCGGAG
Source organism: Acetobacteraceae bacterium (assembly GCA_019750475.1). Lineage (GTDB taxonomy): Bacteria > Pseudomonadota > Alphaproteobacteria > Acetobacterales > Acetobacteraceae > Roseococcus. Next base: position 1,031 of record JAIEOO010000369.1, read on the forward strand.
GGCGCCGGCCCGCGCTTCCTGTCGCTGGCCATGCCGCTGGACCGGATCCAGCGCATCCTGGAACGGGACATCACGCTGCCGGACGGCATGGTGGCCGGCGTCACGGATGGGGCGGGCCGGCTCATCGCGCGCTCGGTCGCGCCGGAAGCGGCCGTCGGCCGCATGGCGCCCAACCAGGTGCCCCGCACCCCCGACGCGCCCCGTTCCGGCATGCTGATGGGGGTCAGTCTCGGCGGCGAGCGGACGCTGCTGGCGTGGCGGCTCTCCGATCTCACGGGCTGGCGCGTGGGCGTCACCGTGCCCCTGCGGGCGCTGATGGCGGCGGAACGTCGCGCCCTGTTCTGGATCGGCGTTCTCGGGATCGGGGCCTTGGCTTTGGGGCTGGGGGCCGCGCTGCTCTTCGCGCGTCGCCTGACAGGGGCGGTGACCTCCCTCGCGGAGGCGGGGGCCGCGCTCGGCGTCGGCGACGCGGTCCGGCCCGTGGCGACGCCGCTCCAGGAGGCGAACCAGGTGGCCGCCGCGTTGCGGGAGGGCGCGGAGCGCCTGGCGCGGGTGCAGCGGATCGGGCGGGTCGGCGGCTTCGAGATCAACCTGCGGTCGCAGTACAGCCAGCGCTCCACGGGCTACCTGACGCTGCAGGGCCTGCCGGCAGGCACGGTGTCCTGGCGCCATTCCGACTGGGTGGCGCGGCTGCATCCGGAGGACCGGGCAGGGGCGGAAGCGCGCTTCCTCGATGCGGTGTCCGACCACTCCGGCGCCACGGACTACGCGCAGGAATACCGCATCGTCACGCCAACGGGCGAGGTGCGCTGGATCAGCGCGCGGGCCGAGATCGAGCGGGACCCGGTGACGGGCGCGGCGCTGCGCATGATGGGTGCGCATGTGGACGTGACGGACCTGAAGCGGGTGGAGGCCGCCCGGGCCGAGGCGGAGGAACGGCTGCGCCTGGCCGTGGAGGCGGCGCAGATCGGCTTCTGGGATCATGACGTGCCGGGCGACCGGCTGATCTGGTCGCCGCGGGTGCGGGCCCTGTTCGGCTTCGGGCCGGAGGAGCCGGTCGATGTCGCGGCGTTCCTGTCCGCGGTCCACGCGGAGGATCGGCCCCTGGTCGAGGCGGCCTCGACCGCCGCGCTGGACCCGACGGCCAGCCAGCCCATCGATGTCGAGTTCCGCATCCATCGCCGGTCCGACGGCAGCTTGCGGTGGGTCGCGGTGAAGGGTGCCGCCCTGTTCGACGGGGAGGGGCGGTGCCTGCGGATGCTCGGCACCACCATGGACATCACCGCCCGCAAGGGCGCCGAGAACCGGCTGCGGCGGGTGCTGGACGGGCTGTTCACCTTCGTCGGCCTCACGACGCCCCAGGGCATCCTGGTCGAGGCGAACGCGGCGCCGCTGCGCGTCGCGGGCCTGACCCATGGCGACGTGATCGGGCGGCCCTTCTGGGAGGCCGCCTGGTGGACGCATGACACGGCCGTGGTGGACCGGCTGCGCGGCGCCATCGCCCGCGCGGCCGAGGGCGAGACGGTGCGGTACGACGTGACGATCCGCGTGCTCGGCGGCGCCCTGGTCACCATCGATTTCCAGATCGCGCCGTTGCGGGACGAGGCCGGGCGGATCACGCACCTCGTGCCCTCGGGCGTTCCGGTCGAGGAACGGGTGCAGGCGGAGCGCCGCCTGCGGGAGCTGAACAACGACCTCGAAGCCCTGGTCGAGCGCCGCAGCCGCGACCTGCGGGACACGCAGGAACGGCTGGCCCATGCCCAGCGGATGGAAGCGCTGGGGCAGCTTGCCGGCGGCATCGCCCATGACTTCAACAACGTCCTCCAGGCCGTGTCCGGGGGCGCCATGCTCCTCGGCCGGCGGGCGGAGGATGCCGAGGCCGTGCGGCGCATCGCGCGGATGGTGGCCGAGGCGGCGGAGCGCGGTTCGGCCGTGACGCGCCGCCTGCTGGCCTTCTCCCGCCGGGGCGACCTGCGGGCCGAGGCGGTCCGGCTCGAGGCCCTGCTGCCGGGCGTGCAGGAGGTGCTGGCCCACACGCTGGGCAGCGGCATCGAGGTGACGCTGACCATCGAGCCGGATCTGCCGGCCGCGCTGGCGGACAAGGGTCAGCTCGAGACCGTCCTGGTGAACCTCGCCACCAATGCGCGGGACGCGATGAACGGGCAGGGCCGCCTCGTCCTGGCGGCGGCGCTGGACGACGTCGCGGCGGCCGGGCCGGCCGGCCTCCCGGCCGGGCGCTACATCCGGCTCACGGTGCGCGACACCGGCGCGGGCATGTCGCCCGAGGTGCTGGCGCGCTCGACGGAGCCCTTCTTCACCACGAAGCCCACCGGCCAGGGGACGGGCCTCGGCCTGGCCATGGCGAAAGGCTTCGCGGAACAGTCCGGCGGGGCGCTGGCGATCGAGAGCGCGCCGGGCGAGGGGACGGCCGTGTCGCTCTGGCTGCCGGTGGCGTTGGGGCGGACGCGGCCGGTCGTGCTGCCTGGCGGACCGGATGACGGCCCTTCGGGGCGCTACCGCGTGCTGCTCGTGGATGACGAGGCGGCCGTGCGCGAACTCACCTGCGCCGCGCTGGAGGCGCTGGGCTTCGCCGTGCTGCCCGCCGGCGGCACCGACGAGGCGCTGGCGCTGCTCGCCTCCGGGGAGATGGTGGACATCCTCCTCTCGGACCTGTCCATGCCCGGCCGCGATGGGCTGGCCCTGATCGCGGAAGCCCAGCGCCGGCGGCCCGACCTGCCCGCCATCCTGCTGACCGGTTTCGCGACCGGCGCCGTCGAGCGCACCGCGATACTGGAGGCGGGTGGCGCCTTCACCCTGTTGCGCAAGCCGGTGGAGCCCGCGCTGCTGGCCGACCGGATCCTGGCGATGCTGGATGCGGCGGCGTCGGGCGACCGCGCCCAGCACGGTGCGACTGCCATGCAAAGCGGTGGCTGATTCACCGCTTCGGCGTTCCGCCTCCGCGGATCAGACGCTACATGGCCGCCCATGTGGGATGCGACCTTCGATGTGGTGGTGGTGGGCGGCGGCCATGCCGGCTGCGAGGCCGCGGCGGCGGCCGCACGGGTGGGCGCGCGCACCCTTCTGCTGACGCATGACGCCGCGAAGCTCGGCGAGATGTCCTGCAACCCGGCGATCGGCGGCATCGGCAAGGGCCACCTGGTGCGGGAGGTGGACGCGCTCGACGGGCTGATGGGCCGGGCGGCCGATGCGGCGGGGATCCACTTCAAGCTGCTCAACCGATCCAAGGGCCCGGCCGTGCGCGGGCCCCGGGCCCAGGCAGACCGGAAGCTCTACCGGCAGGCCGTCCAGGCCCTGATCGCGGCGCAGCCGAACCTCACCGTCTGGTCCGACCCGGCGGAGGATCTGGTGGCCGAGGGCGGCCAACTGGCCGGGCTCGTCACCGGGTCCGGGCGGCGGGTCGGCTGCGGCGCGGCGGTGATCACCACCGGCACCTTCCTGCGCGGCGTGATCCATATCGGCGAGGAGCGGCGCCCCGCCGGCCGGGTGGGGGAGGCGCCCGCCGTCGGTCTGGCGCTGGCGCTGGAGCGGCTGGGCCTGCCCCTCGCCCGGCTGAAGACGGGCACGCCGCCGCGCCTCGACGGCCGGACGATCGACTGGGCCGCGCTGGAGATGCAGCCGGGCGACGACACGCCCGAGCCGCTGTCCTGGATGACGGAGCGGATCACCAACCCGCAGCTGGCCTGCGGCATCACGCGGACCACGGCCCGCACGCACGACATCATCCGCGCCAGCCTGCACCGCTCGGCCGTCTATGGCGGGCGGATCGAGGGGGTGGGGCCGCGCTACTGCCCCTCGGTCGAGGACAAGGTGGTGCGCTTCGCCGAGCGCGAGAGTCACCAGATCTTCCTCGAGCCGGAGGGGCTGGATGACGACACGGTCTACCCGAACGGCATCTCCACCAGCCTGCCCGCCGAGGTCCAGGCCGAGCTGGTCGCGAGCATTCCGGGGCTCGAACGCGCCGTGATCCTGCGGCCCGGCTACGCCATCGAATACGATCATGTGGACCCGCGCGCCCTGCGGCCCTCCCTGGAGCTCCGCGCCCTGCCCCGCCTATTCCTGGCCGGGCAGATCAACGGGACCACAGGCTACGAGGAAGCCGCGGCCCAGGGGCTGCTCGCCGGGGTGAACGCCGCGCACCGCGCCTCCGGCGCGGCCGAGGGGCCGGCCGTGCTGTCCCGCGGGGAGGCGTATGCCGGCGTCATGGTGGACGACCTGACGCTCCACGGCGCGAGCGAACCCTACCGGATGCTGACCGCGCGCTCGGAGCATCGCCTGGCCCTGCGCGCCGACAATGCCGGCATGCGGCTGACGGAGAAGGGCGCGGCCTGGGGCTGCGTCGGGGCCGGTCGCGCCCAGGCACACCGCGGCTTCGCGGCCGCGGTCGCCGACGCGCTCGCCCGCGCCCGGGCCGAGCACGCCA
>JAIEOO010000400.1 GCA_019750475.1 Acetobacteraceae bacterium
GGCCACCGCCGCGGCCGCGGCGAGCAGGGCGCCGCGGCGGGAGAAGCGGCGCTCGATCACCTCCCCGATGGTGTCGCGGGGGTTGGGGTTGCTGCCCCAATCCTCGGCCTCGCTGCCGTCACCCTTGGGCATGTCGCTCTCCCTGCGGTCGTGTCCGCCAGTGTCGCGCGGAACACGAAGCCTGGCGAGTGGCGCGAGCGTGGCCTCAGCGGATCAGCGGGCAGCCGCCCTCGTTGAGAGGCCGGAACGCCTGCTCGCCCGGAATGACCTGGGCGATCCGGTAATAGTCCCAGGCGCCGCGCGACTCCTCGGGCCGCTTGACGTCGAGCAGCAGCATCCGGTGCACCGCACGGCCATCCTCGCGGATGACCGTCGGGCCGAAGAGCGGGTCATCCACCGGCACGCGCTTCATCTCGGGAATGACGGCGCGGGCGTCGTCGGTGCGGGCGCGGTCGAGCGCCTTGAGATAGGCGAGCGTGGTCGAATAGACGCCGGCCTGGTTGGACGACGGCATCCGCCCGCCGCCCATGCGCTCGGCGAAGCGGCGGGCGAAGGCGCGCGTCGCGTCGTCGTGGTCCCAGTAGAAGGGCTCGACCACCGATAGCCCCTGCGCGGCGCGCAGGCCGATGGCGTGGATGTCGTTGACGTGGAAGAGCAGCGCCACAACCCGCATGTTGCGCGTCAGCCCGAATTCGCCGGCCTGCTTGATGGCGTTCCCGGCATCGGGCGTCGGGCCCGCCAGCGCGAGAACCTTGGCGCGGCTCGCCTGCGCCTGCAGCAGGAAGGAGGAGAAATCCGCCGTGCCGAGCGGATGCCGCGCCGCGCCGATGACCCGGCCCCCGTTCTGCTCGACATAGGCCTGGGTGTCGCGCTGGAGCGTGTGGCCGAGGGCGTAGTCCACCGTCAGGAAGAACCACGTGTCCCCGCCCTGCCCCATCATGGACCGCGCCGCCGTGCGCCCCAGCGCGTAGGTGTCGCTCACCCAGGTGACCGTGTTCGGCGAGCATTGCGGCCCCGTCAGGTCCGAGGTCGCGGTGGTGGAGGCGAGGTTCGCGACGCGCGAGCCGCGCAGCACCGTGTTGACCGCGAGGCCGACGGCGCTGTTCGGCAGGTCGAGGATCGCGTCCACGCCTTCCTGGTCCATCCAGCGCCGCGCGATGGCGGAGCCGACATCCGGCCGGTTCTGGTGATCGGCGCTGACGATCTCGATCCGCGCGCGGCCGCCCTGCGCCGCGTAGTCCTCGGCCGCGAGGCGCGCGGCCATCACCGAGCCCGGCCCGTTCGTGTCCTGGAAGACGCCCGACATGTCGTTCAGCACGCCGAGGCGGACGACGTCGTTCGAGTGCTGCGCCAGGGCCGGCGCGGCGAGCGGCAAGACGGCCGTGGCTCGCAGCAGGGCGCGTCGGTTCATCCGGGTTTCTCCCTCACGAAAGCCGCAGCGGCAGCGAGTGGAGGCCGCGCAGCGTGTTGTTGTGGATGCGAGAGGCGGGGCCGGCGGGCTCGATCCGCGTGACCTGGCGGGCGAGCGCCGAGAGCAGCGCCTCGCCCTCGAGCCGCGCGAGGAGCTGGCCCACGCACATATGGACGCCGCCGCCGAAGCCGACATGGCCGGCGAGGCGACGCGTGATGTCGAGGCGGTCGGGCTGCTCCCAGCGGCGCGGGTCGCGGTTCGCCGCGCCCAGGAACATCAGGACCTTCCGGCCTTCGGGGATGTGGACGCCGCCCACCTCCGCCTCGCGCGTGGTGGTGCGGAAGAAGGTCTGCACCGGGCTTTCGAGGCGGATCGCCTCCTCGAAGGCGGCGCGGGCGAGCGTCGGGTCGGCGCGCAGCTTCGCGTGCTCCGCGGGATGATGCGCGAGCGCGTGCAACGCCGCCGCCAGCGAGTGCAGCGTGGTGTCGAGCCCGGCCGTGAGCAGCGAACGGACGAGCAGCACGGCCTCCTCCGGCGCGATCTCCCCCCGGTCGGCGGCCTCGTGGATGGCGTGGCCGATGCCGCCGGGGCGCAGATGCTCGCGCCGGCAGCGCTCCGTCACCCAGGCGACGTGCGGTCCGGCCTCCGCCAGCGCGCGCCGGCGGAATTCGTTGTCCGGGCCGAAGGCGTTGAAGGCGAGGCTGGCATAGGCCAGCAGGTGGTGGCGCCCCTCCTCCGGCAGGCCCATGGCGTCCGGGAAGATCGCCGAGGGAAACGCCTCGGCCAGGTCCGCGACGCCGTCCACCTCCCGCTTCGCCAGCGCCGCGCGGACCAGCGCGTCCGCCTGCGCCTGCATCCGCGGCCGCAGCGCCTTCACCGCGGCCGGGCCCAGCACCTTGTCGAGGACGCGGCGGAAGCGCGTGTGCTCCGGCGGATCGCGCTCCAGCACGAGGGAGGGCGGGCGCCAGGGTTCCTCCGTCGCGAAATCGGCGAGCCCGACGCCGCGGGAGGAGCAGAAGGTGCCGTGGTCCTTCAGGACCGCGGTGACGGCCTCGTGCCGCGCGACGGCGAAGGCGCCGATGGATGGCAGGAACACCACCGGCCCGGCGTCGCGCAGCGCCGCATGGGAGGGAAACGGATCGTCGAAGAAGGCGGCGCTGAACGGATCGAGCGCGAGGCTCGGCGCCTCGCCGAGCGCGGCCGTCGCGGACATCGCCACCTCCCCAATCGTTCCCTGGGCGGAAGCGTGTCACGGACGCGCCGCGCCCGTCCAGAGCGCAAGTCGCCCGCCTGACAGAGGCCGCGACCCTCCGGTCGCGGCAGGTCAGATGTGGATGACGCGGCCGTAGGCGTCGAGCACGGCCTCGTGCATCGCCTCGGAGACGGTCGGGTGCGGGAAGATGGTGTGCATCAGCTCCGCCTCCGTGCTCTCCAGCGTGCGGGCGATCCCGTAGCCCTGGATGAGCTCCGTCACCTCGGGCCCGACCATGTGCGCGCCCAGGAGTTCGCCGGTCTTGGCGTCGAACACCGTCTTCACGAAGCCCTCGGGCTCGCCCAGCGCGATGGCCTTGCCATTGCCGATGAACGGGAATTTCCCGACGCGCACCTGGTAGCCGAGCTCCTTGGCCTTGGCCTCGGTGTAGCCGACCGAGGCGACCTGCGGGCGGCAATAGGTGCAGCCGGGGATCTTCGTCACGTCCATGGCGTGCGGGTGCAGCCCGGCGATGGCCTCGACCGCGATGATCCCCTCGTGGCTGGCCTTGTGCGCCAGCCAGGGCGCGCCGGCGCAGTCGCCGATGGCGTAGAGGCCGGGCTCGCCGGTGCAGCACATCGCGTCGATCACGATGTTCCCGCGGTCGAGCTTCACCTTCGTCCCCTCGAGGCCGAGGCCCTCGGTGTTGGCGACGATGCCGACGGCGGAGATCAGGCGGTCGGCCACGATCTCCTGCACCTTGCCCCCGGCCTCGACCACGGCGGTGATCTCGTTGGCGCCCTTGCGCACGCCCTGCACCCGCGCGCCGGTCAGCACCTTCATGCCCTGCTTCTCGAAGGCCTTGCGGACGAAGGCGCTGACCTCCGCGTCCTCGACCGGCAGGATGCGGTCCATCACCTCGATCAGCGTCACCTCGGCGCCCATGTTGAGGTAGAAGGACGCGAATTCGGACCCGATGGCGCCCGAGCCCACGACCACCAGGCGCTTCGGCATGGCATCGGGCGTCATCGCCTCGCGGTACGACCAGATGAGCTTGCCGTCGGGCTCCATCCCCGGCAGGGCGCGGGCGCGGGCGCCGGTCGCGAGGATGATGTTCTTCGCGGCCAGCTCCGTCACCTTCCCGTCCTTCGCGGCGACGGAGAGCTTGCCCGGACCGGCCAGCTTGCCCGTGCCGTCGAAGACCGAGACGCCGTTCTTCTTCATCAGGTGCTTCACGCCGCCCGAGAGCTGGCCGGCGACGGCGCGGGAGCGCTTCACCACCTTCTGGAAGTCGAAGCGGATGTTGTCGGCCGCGAAGCCATAGGCGTCGAGGCTGTGCAGCATGTGGTTGATCTCGGAGGCGCGGAGCAGCGCCTTGGTCGGGATGCAGCCCCAATTCAGGCAGATGCCGCCGAGATTCTCCCGCTCGACGAGGGCCACCTTCATCTTGAGCTGGGCGCCGCGAATCGCGGCGACGTAGCCGCCCGGGCCGCCGCCCACGACGATGAGGTCGAACTGCTCGGCCATGGCTATCGGCTCCTTCCGGCGAGGGTCTTCAGGGCGTCCCCGCTCACCCGCATGTCCTGCCAGCCCTCGCGCGGTTCTGCGCCCATGGCGCGGTAGGCGGCGATGGCGGGCGCGTTCCAGTCCAGAACGTTCCACTCCACCCAGGCGCAGCCCTCATCCAGGGCGCGCCGGGCGACTTCGGCGAAGGCCGCGCGGGCGAGGCCGCGGCGGCGATGCTCCGGCTCGACGAAGATGTCCTCGATCCAGAGGCCCGCCTTCCCCGCGAAGGTCGAGAAGGTGCCGTAGTAGACGCAGACCGCGACCGCCCTTCCCGCTTCTTCCGCCAGCATGGCCCGGATGGCGCCGGCTTCGAGCGCGGCCCGGTAGTCGGCCTCGGTCGCGACGAATTCGTGCAGCAGCTTCTCGTACTCGGCGAGGCCGCGGACGAGCCGAACCACCTCGCCCACATCCGCCGCCGTCGCGTCGCGCCACGAAGCCATGTCGTCCTTCCGGGTAGGTCCCAAACGGGGCCCCCGCGAAGGCTTCGCCGGCGCGGCGACGCCAACGGCGTCGTTGAGCCGGCGAAGACTTCGTGGGGCAGACTAGAGCATCAGGGAGAGCGGGTTCTCGATCAGCCCCTTGAGCGTCTGCATGAACTCCGCCGCCAGCGCGCCGTCGATGACGCGATGATCCACCGAGAGCTGGCAGGTCATCACGGTCGCGATGGCCAGCGCGCCGTTCTTCACCACCGGCCGCTGCTCCCCCGCGCCCACGGCCAGGATGCCGGCCTGGGGCGGGTTGATGATCGCGGCGAAATGCGTGACGCCGTACATCCCCATGTTGGAGATGCTGAAGCCGCCGCCCTGGAATTCCTCGGGCTTGAGCTTGCCGGACTTCGCCCGCGCCGCCAGGTCCTTCATCTCGTTGGAGATGGCCGAGAGGCCCTTGCGGTCCGCCTGCTTCACGATGGGCGTGATGAGCCCGTCGGGGATGGCGACGGCGACCGAGATGTCCACGTCCTCGTACTGGAGGATCGCGTCCTCGGTCCAGGAGGCGTTGACGCCCGGGTGGCGGCGCAGCGCGACGGCGCAGGCCTTGATGATGAGGTCGTTGACCGAGAGCTTGAACGCCCCCGGGCCGTCCTTGGGCGACTGGCCGTTGAGGTCGGCGCGCAGCTTCAGCAGCGCGTCGAGCTCGATGTCCATCGCCACGTAGAAATGCGGGATGTTCTGCTTCGACTCCGACAGGCGCCGGGCGATGACCTTGCGCATGGAGGAGTTGGGCACCGCCTTGTGCGGCGCCGTGATGGCGACGGGCGCGGGCTTCGGCGCCGCCGCCTGCACGGGCGCCATGGGCTGCGGCGGCACCTCGCGCTGGCCGGCGGCCGGGGTGGGCTGCGCGGCC